>JBQGCL010000175.1:0-12159 GCA_052038485.1 Thermoleophilaceae bacterium
AGCGGAGCAGCCGATCTCCTTGAGGCCGTCGTCGGAGAGCCAGACGATGCCGAACTCGGCCTCCTGCTCGAGGCACTGACCGATCATCAGCTTGTAGCGCTCCTCGAAGATGTGGAGCGGAACGAGCTCGTGAGGGATCAGGACGAGGCCGAGGGGGAAGAGGGGAAAGCGCTCGATCGTCTCGGCCATCGCCTCCAAGGCTAATCCGCCGGCCGCGCCCCCGCTCGGCAACGTCGGCAACCAGGACGGCCCGCGGCCTGGCCGCCCACTCCGTGGCCGCCCGCTGGCCATCTCGCTTCCGGCCGGCCGCTTTCCGTCGGCCGCCCGCTACGGTCGCCTCATGGCGACGGCCGCGTCCACGGTGCCCTCCGGGCCGGCTCATGTGGCGGTCGTCTCCTTTCTCGCCGCGCGGGCCGCACCCGCGGGCGGCTTCTGGATCGCCTTGGCCGGCGGTGTGGCGCTCGCGCGGGTGGCGGAGCGGCGTGGGGCTCGGCTCGGCTTCGGAGCCAGCCTCGCGGCGATGCTCGAGACGGTCGCCATCATCGGCCCGGCCCGCCTCGGCATCCCGCTCACCCAGGCCGCCACGGCCCCGATGCTGGGCCGCCTGGACGCCCGCGGCTGGCGACCGCTCCCGCAGATCCTCGCCTGCGCGGCCATCCGCCTGCTCCACAACGCGGCCACGACCGCCTTCTTCATCTGGGTGATCACCGGCGGCCTGGACGCCTACGCGGGCACCTACGACGCGATCGGCCGCCGGCTCGGCATCGAGATCGGCAGCGCCGACGCCCTGGCGCTCACCCTGGCCGGCCTGCTCGCCTGGGCCGCGTTCGCAAGCACCGTCCAGGTCCTGATCTACCGCCGCGGCCTGGCCACATGGGACCGCCTGGCCCACGAACCCGACGTTGAACTCGCTATGGGTGTCAAACATCCGGTTCGTGAAGCGGGCGCCGCTTCGGAAGCGGGCGCCGCTTCGGGAGCGGGCGCTGCTTCGGAAGCGGACGCGGCTTGGGAAGCGGGCGGCACGCAGGAAGCGGGCGACGCGGGCGGAGTGGAGGCCGCGAGGGAGCGCCGCTTCGATCCGCGCGTCATCGCCCTGGCCGCTGCCGTTGCATTCACGCTTCTGCTCGCCAGCACGGCTTGGGCCCTGCTGGGCGCCGTAAGCGCCTGGCTCGCGCTCGCGTGGCTCGCCGCGCGGCCCGACCGCCAGACCCTCCCCGCCGGCCTTCTCTTCGCCTCGCTCCTTGCCGGCGGGGCCTTGGTCTTCGCCCTCGGCGGCGGGCTCGGCCTCGACGTTGCCGCGCGGCGCGCGACCAGGGCCGCCCTGCTCGTTCTGACCGCCACCTGGCTGCGTGGCGCCGCCGGCGCCGAGGGGCTCAGGGAGGTCTCGCGGCGGGTGCTGGGGCGTCTCAAGCGCATCCCTTCGGTGCCCGAGGCCGCCCTGGTGCTCGATCAGATCGCCTCGGAGGGCCGGCTCGCCGCCGCGGCCCGCACGCTTGAACGGCAGCTGAGAGGGGTGCCCAAGCGGGCCATGCCCTTCGTGGACGCGGTGCTGCGGTGGGTCGTGCGTGAGGCGAACGCGGTGCAGCAGGCGGGCGCGAGGCGAGCAAGGGCACAAGAGCTGCGCGCCAAGCCAATCGACGCGCTGCTCCTCATTGCCGCCGTTCTGCCCGCTGGGGCCCTGCTCGCCTAGGACGGAGCGCGAGCCGAGACCAGCAAGTTGTAGAACACCGCCGCCGGCAGCCGCGGCTCCAGCAGCGACCGGTCCAGGCGCTGCAGCAGCAGGTAGCCGCGGTACGCGTACACCCGCCACGCCCACGGCACCTCGGTCGGCTCGGCGGTCGCCTCCAGCGTCCGGTTGGCCCACCCGAACAGCGACGCGGCAAGCTCCTCGCCGCTCACCCGCACGTCGGCGAAGCCGGCCAGGGCCGCGAACGAGGAAAGGTCGCCGGGCGTGAACGCGTGCACGTCCACGACCTGCTCGAGCCGGTCCTCTTCGCTGCCGTGCACGTGTACGTGGCCGTTGCGCGGGCTCGCTCCCAGCAGCGCCCGCCACAGCGGCGCCACCGCCAGCGCGCCCCGCTTAGGCACGCTCGACAGCCGGTCGCCGTAGCGCGACGGCTCCCCGCAGAACGCCACGACACCGCCCGGCCGCAGCACCCGCCGGAACTCGCGGAATGCCCCGGCCAGATCGGGCAAGTGGTGCAGCACCGCGTGGCCGAAGACCAGGTCGAACGAGTCGTCCTCGAAGGGCAGCGACGACGCCTCGCACGCCACCGTCTCCACGGACAGGCCCAGCTCCTCGGCCGACGCCGACAGCGCCCGCAGCATCCCCGGCGAGATGTCCGTCGCCACCGCCGACCCGATCACGCCGCCGCGCAGCAGGTTCAGCGAGAAGTAGCCCGTCCCCGCCCCGATCTCCAGCGCGCGCGAGAAGGCGCCCTCGGGCAGCGTGCCCCCGAGCGCCTTGCGCAGCTTGCCCGCCACCTGCGCCTGGCCCACCTCGTCGTAGCCGATGCCCCACTTGGAGTCGTAGTGCTCGGCCGCGAGGTCGTGGTAGCGGACGTTCGCCTCGCGGATGTCTTCTGCGGCGGCCGGCATGGCTGGCGCAGGGTAATACCTAGACTGCCTCGCCGATGCCGGAGACCGTCCAGCAGCATCAGCCCGACGGCGTGCCGCCGCTCGAGCTCACCGGCGAGCGCACGCTGCCCGACGTGCCCGCCGAGAACTACTGGTTCCGGCGCCACCTGGCCGTCTACGAGTGGATCGCCGAGCGCGTCGCCGGCCTCGAGGTCGTCGACATGGCGTGCGGCGAGGGCTACGGCACCGACGTCCTGGCCCGGCGCGCCCGGCGCGTCACAGGCGTGGACGCCAACCCCGAGGCCTACGAGCACGCGCGCGCCAAGTACACGCGAGCGGGCGTGGGCTTCGCGCGCGACCTGATCGAGACCCACATCCAGCCCTGCGACGCGGTCGTCTTCCTCCAGACGATCGAGCACGTCAAGGAGCCGGAGAAGGTGCTCGCCCACTTCAAGGCGATGGCGCCGACCGTCTACGTCTCCACACCCAACGTCCTGACGCTCGCCCCGCCGGGCGCCGAGAAGTCCGACAACCCCTGGCACCTGCGCGAGTACCGCGCTCGCGAGTTCCGGGCGCTGTGCGAGAGCGTGTTCGAGCGCGTCGAGCTGTACGGGCTCTTCCACGCCCGCAAGCTCAAGGCGCACGAGCTCGCGCTGCGCGCCGGCTGGGACGGCGTGCACGCGCGCCTGGGCCTCACCAAGCCCTTCTACGACCGCTTCACCCCGGCGATCTCCGCGCGCGACTTCGCGCTCAGGCAGGGACCGCTCGACCGCGCGCTGGACTTCGTCGCGGTGCTCAGATGAGCTCGCGCCCGGGGGCGCTGGCTCTGGTGCTCCACTCGCACATGCCCTACGTGGAGGGCTTCGGCACGTGGCCGTTCGGCGAGGAATGGCTGTGGGAGGCGGTCGCGTGCGTGTACCTGCCGCTGCTCGAGCTGATCGACGGCGCGCCCGTGACGGTCGGCCTGACGCCGGTCCTGTGCGACCAGCTCGAGGCCATGCACGGCGAGCCGGGCGACCGCTACCTGCGCTTCCTGCGCGACGTCCGCGCGGCCGTGCACGGCGAGGACGCCGCCGGCCTCGAGCGGGGCGGCGAGCCCGAGCTGGCCGCCGAGGTCCGCCGCGCTGCCGGCGACTACGAGTTCGCCGAGCAGGCGTTCGAGCGCCGCGGCCGCGACCTGCTCCAAGCCTTCGCCGCCCTCGACCGGGTCGAGCTGTGGACCTCGAGCGCCACCCACGCGCTGCTGCCGATGCTCGCCACCGACGCCGGGCTGCGCCTGCAGCTCGCCACCGGGACCGCCTCGCACCTGCGCCGCTTCGGCGACTGGGGCGGCGGCTTCTGGCTGCCCGAGTGCGCCTACGCGCCGGGGCTCGAGCGCGACCTCGCCGACCACGGTGTGCGCGCCTTCTGCGTCGACCAGACCTCCGTGCCCGACTTCGACCACCTCCTGCCGGTGGCGACCGAGGCCGGTCCCGTGGCCGTGCCGATCGACTGGGCGACGGTGGAGCTGGTCTGGGACGACCGGGCCGGCTACCCGGTCCACGGCACCTACCGCGACTACCACCGCCGCACGGTCCACGACCTCAAGCCCTGGAGCAACGCGGGCGACCCGTACGACCGCGCCGCCGCTCTGGAGCTCGCACACGCCCACGCGCGCGACTTCGTCGAGCGAGCCGCCGCCCGCGTGGCCGACGGCGGCCTGCTCTGCTGCGCCCTCGACACCGAGCTGCTCGGCCACTGGTGGTACGAGGGGCCGGCGTGGCTGGCGGCGGTGCTCGAGGAGGCGGACCGCCGGGGGCTCGACCTGGTCACGGTCAGCGAGGGGATCGAGCGGACGCAGCCACAGCGGGGCCCGCTGACGGCCTCGACATGGGGGACCGGCAAGGACACCTCGACCTGGGACTCGCCCCAGGTCGGCCACATGGCAATCGCGGCCCGGCGCGCGGAGCTGCGCACGGTCGCCGCCACGGCGGGGCACCTGCGCCCGCGCGCGGCGCTGGAGCGTGCCGCGCGCGAGCTGCTCGCCGTCCAGGCCAGCGACTGGGCGTTCATGGCGACGCGCGAGCTGGCCGGCGACTACCCGCGCGAGCGGCTCGACGGCCATGGCGCCGAGCTGGAGGCCGCGCTGGGCGCCCTGGCTGCGCAGCCAGTAGATGTAACCTCCCGGCCCGTGCCGGAGCCCGCCCTGCGCAGTCTCGCGCCCGATCTCGACCTGGCCTCCCTCACCTCGCCCTGATGCGAGCGCTGATCCTGTCGTGGGAGTACCCGCCCCTGATCGAGGGCGGCCTGGCGCGCCACGTGCGCAAGCTGGCCGAGAACCTGGCCCTGCAGGACTTCGACGTGCACGTGCTCGCGCGCGGGCGCGAGGAGGACCCGCCCGAGGAGGAGGCCGGCGGGGTGCTCATCCACCGCGTGCGCGAGCCCGAGCGCCCGCGCGACCTCGGCGAGTTCGTCGCCTGGATCGAGCACATGAACGCGGACATGCTGGCCGCCGGGGTGGAGGTGGGCGACCGCTACGACTTCGACGTGGTCCACGGCCACGACTGGCTGGTGGCATCGGCCGGCGACCACCTCGCCAACCGCTTCCGCGCCCCGTTCGCCGTCACGATCCACGCGACCGAGTACGGGCGCCACCAGGGCTGGGTCGACAAGCACCCGCAGTCCTACATCCACGGCGTCGAGCGCTGGATGGCCAACCGCGCCGAGCGCGTGATCACCTGCTCGGCCTACATGCGCGAACACGTGGCCGACATCTACGGGCTCGAGGAGTCGCGGGTTGCCGTGATCCCGAACGGGATCGACCCGTCGGAGCTCGTCCCGGTCGACGACCTGGACACGCTGCGCGGCCGCTTCGCCGACCCGCACGAGAAGCTCGTGCTGCTGGTCGGGCGGCTCGTCTACGAGAAGGGGTTCCAGCTGGCGCTCGAGGCGCTTCCGGGTCTGATCGAGCGCGTGGGCGACGTGCGCTTCATCGTCGCCGGGTCGGGAACGGCGGAGCAGGAGCTGCGCCGGCAGGCGAGCGAGCTCGGCCTCGACGGCCACGGCACGTTCCTGGGGTGGATCGGCGACGACGTTCTCCACTCGCTCTACCGGATCGCCGACCTCACCGTGGTCCCCTCGATCTACGAGCCGTTCGGGCTGGTGGCGCTCGAGGCGATGGCCTCCGGCTGCCCTTGCCTGGTGGCCGACACGGGCGGCCTGCGCGAGGTCGTGCCGAACGAGGACGTGGGGCTGCGGTTCCGCTCGCGCGACCCCGGGTCGCTGTCGACGATGGCCGAGCGCCTGCTGACCGACGCCGAGCTGTGCGACCGCCTGGTCGCCGAGGCCAGCGAGCATGTGCTGACCTTCGACTGGGCCGACGTGGCCCGCCAGGTCGGCGCGGTCTACCGCGAGCTCGTCAGACCGCCGAGCCTGCGCAGCGGGTAGCGAAGCACGATCGTCGAGATCCACATCGCCTCGGCGAGGTGGACGCTCAGGAAGGCGGCCGGCACCGACAGCAGGAACACGGTCGTCAGGCCGGCCCCCACGGCTACGGCCGGCTGCGTCTCCTCGCGACGATCCTCGTGCACGAACCCCTGGCGCAGCACGTGGGCGTTCATCGCCCCGTTCACGAGCGCCAGCATCCCCAGCGTCCCTCCGAGCACCGCGGCCGCGGCCGGCCTCGCGGTGTAGACGTCGTACAGCTGGGCGGAGAACGGCATCAGGACGACCAGCCCGAGGAAGAGCAGGTTGAGGGACATCAGCGTCCGGTCGAAGCTGTGGATCTTCTCGAACAGGTTGTGGTGGAGGACCCAGAAGCGGCCCACCAGCGCGAAGGCGAGCGCGTAGGCGCCGAGGCTGGGGAGGACGTCGTCGACCAGAGCGTCGCCCAGGCCCTCTCCGGGGCGCAGGTCGGGCACCTCGACGTTGAGCACGAGCAGCGTGATCGCCACGGCCATCACGCCGTCGGTGAAAGCGGCGATTCGCCCGACATCGCGCTCCATGGCGCCCGGAGGTTAGGTCCCGGCCCGGATGAGCAAGCCGCGCGCCGCGGCGCGGCCGCTGCGGATCGCGCCCTCCATCAGCGCGGCGTGGGCGCCGCCCAGGTGCTCGCCCGCGAAGGCGAGCGGGCCGACCGGGTGCTCGCCCAGCCCGGCGAGCTCGGTCGGGGGAGAGGTCGAGTAGGCGCCGCCCGGCCAGGTGGACAGGAGCGCGCCGCCGGGGTCGAGCGCGAGGTCCGGGCGCAGCGCGGTCAGTGACGCCAGCCACTTCTCGGGGCCCTCGTCGACCTCCAGGCCAGCCAGCGCGCCGGGCGAGCCGGCGAAGCAGCTCACGACCGGCTGCGGCTGGTCGCCCACTCCGGTGGCGGTCCAGGTCCAGTAGCGCTCGTCGACCGCCATCACGGCGCTGGGCGGTGCGAGCTCGCTCAGCGGGACGAACAGCTTGGCGGCCTCGCCGTAGACCACCCGGCCCAGCGGTTCCGCGACCTCGGCGGGCAGCGCCGGCGCGAACTCGATCTGGGGCAGCCGGCTCGCGGGCACCGCGATCACGCACAGGTCGGCCTCGAGCTCGCCGGCGCGGACGCCGGTGCCGCCCCACTCGACCCGCTCCACAGGCGTGTTCAGCCGTACGTCGAGTCCCTCGGCGAGCGCCAGCGGCAGGCTCTGGTTTCCGTTCGCGATGCTGGGCGCGGGCTCCTCGTCGACGTGGGCGATCCCGCCGAGGTCGCGGGCGGCGACCAGGTCGGCGCTGTTGGCGCTCGAGATCTCGGTGCGGGCGAGCAGCGCCTCGCGCGCGCCCGGGGCGATGTCGAGGCCGTCGAGGAACTGGCGCGCGCTCATGTCCGCCGGGGCGGCGCCCATCGCCCCGTTGGCCTCCTCGACGGCCGCGGCGAGCTGTTCGGGTGTGACCGCGACACCGCGTGGCTCGCGCATGCCGTAGCGCATGCCCTTGTCCCACAGCCCGAGGCCGAACCGGGTCGCCAGCTCCCGGATCGCGGTGTTGCCCGGCAGGAGGAACTCGGCGCCCATCTCGACCACCGCGCCGTTGTCGAGCCGGCGCGACCAGACGCGGCCGCCCACGCGGTCACGCGCTTCGAGCACGACGGTCTGGACGCCGGCGGCCTGGAGCTCGTCGGCCGCGACCAGCCCGGCCAGGCCGGCGCCGACGACGAGTGCGCTATCGGCGCGCAATCGCATCCACCACCAGCGAGCCCGTCGGGTGGGCCATCACCGGGTTGAGCTCGACGAGCTGGAGGTCGCGGTCGAGCACGAGCGACCCGACGGCCGACGCCAGCTCGGCCACCGCCGCGAGGTCGACGGGCGGGCGGCCTCGAGCGCCGGTCAGCAGCGCGGCGCCACGAAGGCCGCGCAGGGCGGCCTCCACGCGCTCGGGCGAGGCCGGCAGCGGGACGATCGCGACGTCGTCGAAGGCCTCCGTCCAGATGCCACCGAGGCCGACGACGAGCGCGGGCACTACGGAGTCGGTGCGAGCGCTGACGAGCAGCTCGACACCGGCCGGGCTCATGCGCTCGGCGAGCACGGCCGTGCCGGCGACATCGAGCTCGACGAGCCGGCGGTGAGCGCCGCGGACGTCCTCCTCGGAGCGAAGATCGAGGGCGAGCCCACCAAGCTCGCTCTTGTGAAGCAAGCCGGCCCCGGACAGCTTCAGCGCAAGCGAACCACCGAGCTCCTCGAAAGCGGCGACAGCATCGTCCTCGCCCGCCACCAAGCGTCCTTCGACGACGGGAAGTCCGACCTCGCGAAGCAGGCCCTTCGCCTCGTGCTCCGCGAGCCAGCCGTCCGCGCCCACCGCGGCGGAAGCGTCGCGCGGCGCTCGCGAGCCGTCGCCCTCCGCTTGCGCACCGCGCTCGGCCGTTCGCGCACCGCGCTCGGCGGCTTCGCGCGCCGCCCGCGCAATCTCGCGCAGGCGCTTCGCATCGCCCGGCGGCTGCCGCAGGGCGGCGACGCATCGCAATCCCGTTCGCAAGCCGGCCACCGGGGGGATGCCGGCGGCGGCGAAGCGGGCCGCGGCCTCGTCGTCGAGCAGCTCCGGCAGCGTCGAGGCGAGCGTCACCGGCACGGGGCCGTTCGCCGCGCCCGCGTGGATCCCCTCGCGCACGCCCGACCAGCTCGCGTCGGCCGCGCTTCCGGCGATGCCGGCGGGCTGGTCGTACAGGACCAGCAACTGGTCGATCGCCGGGTCGCTTCCGGCCGCCACCACGATGTCGCGCAGCAGCTCCACGTCGCCCCAGATCAGCGCGGTGTAGTCGAGCGGGTTCCCCACCGTCGCCGCATCCGGCAGCAGCGAGCGCAGCCGCTCCGCCGTCTCCGGCGCGAGCGGCGGCAGCGGCAGCCCCATCCGCTCGCACTCGTCGGCCGCGAGCGCGGAGTCGCCCCCCGAGCAGGTGAGCACGGCGAGCCCGCCCGCGCCGGCGACCGGCCGCGCCCCCGGCACCGCCAGCACCTTCGCCAGCTCCAGGAGCTCGTGCACGTCCTCCGCCCACGCCGCGCCGGCCTCCTCGACCAGCGCCCGGAAGACGCGCTGGTCGCCCGCCACAGCCCCGGTGTGCGCGGCCGCCGCAACGGCGCCGGCCTCCGACGCCCCCACCTTCAGCACCGCCACGCCCACGCCGCGCTCGGCGCAGCGCGCCAGCGCCTCGCACAGCCGCGCCCCGTCGCCGTCGGCCTCCAGGTAGACGGCGATCGAGTGCACGTCGTCCTCCTCGGCCAGCGCCAGGATCCACTCGGCCGGGTCGAGCCCGACCGCGTTCCCGCACGACACGACCGTGTGCAGCCGCAGCCCGCGCCGGGTCGCGAGCGTGTTGACCGCCACGTTGCCGCTCTGCGACACGAGCGCCACGTGCCCCGGCTCGAGCGGCCGCAGCGCGTCGCCCCACAGCGCCGCGCGCTCGTGCAGCGCCACGATGCCGTTCCCGTTCGGCCCGCACACCGGCAGCGCGTGCCGCGCCGCCGCGGCCGCCAGCTCGCGCTCGAACTCGCGCCCGTGCGACACCTCGCCGAACCCGGCGCCGTAGACGACCGCGCCGCCGCAGCCGGCGGCGCCCGCCTCGTCCACCGCCGCGGCGACACCTGCGGCCGGGATCGCGACCACCACCGCGTCGGCCGGCGAGGGCAGCTCGCCCAGGGACGGGAAGCACGGCACCCCGTGGGCCTCCGAGCGGCCGGGCTTCACGCCCCAAACCGTCCCCGAGTAGCCCAACCGCTTCAGGTTGAGCAGCGTCTCACCCGCGTACGAGCCCTCGCGATCGGTCGCGCCGACGACCGCGATCGTGCGCGGGTGGAGCAGCCGCGAGAGGTCCACGGAGCTAGTGGAGCGTCCGCTCCACCCCGCGGCGCTCCAGCGCGCGGGCGATGATCAGCCGCTGGATCTCGCTGGTGCCCTCCCAGATCCGGTCCACGCGCAGCTCGCGGTAGAAGCGCTCGGCCACGTTGGTGCGCATGTAACCGCGTCCGCCGAAGATCTGCAGGCAGCGGTCGGCGCAACGGCAGGCCGCCTCGCTCACGAACAGCTTCGCCATCGACGCCTTCGAGTGCACGACCTTGGGGTCGGCGCCGGCGTCGGCGAGCCGCGCCACCTCGAGCGTCAGCAGGCGTCCGGCGGCCGCGTCGGCGGCCGAGTCGGCCAGCGGGAACGACACGCCCTGGTAGTCCATGATCCGGCTGCCGCCCTGCTCGCGCTCGAGCGCCCAGGCGGTGGTGTCCTCGATCAGCCGCCACATCGAGCCCACGCCGCGGGCGGCGATGCCGATGCGCTCCTCGGTGAACCAGGCGCGCTGGAGGTCGTCGCCGCCCCCGACCCCGCCGATGACGGCGTCGTCGCCGACCTCGACCCCGTTGAAGCGGATCGCCGGGTGGCCGTGCGGATAGGTGTGCGAGAAGGGCGGGTCGTCGACGACCTCGATCCCGCCTGCCTCACGGTCGATCAGGAACAGCGTCGGCTGCTGCTCGCCGTCGACGAGCGCGTTGGCCATGACGATGTAGACGGCGGCGATGTCGCCGTAGGTGACGAACCACTTCTCGCCGTCGATCACCCAGCCGCCATCGGTCTTGCGGGCGGTCGTCTGGATGCGCGACGGGTCCGAGCCGGCCTCCGCCTCGGTGACCGCGTAGGCGTCGTGCAGCTCGCCGCGCAGCGCTGGCTTGAGGTAGCGCTCGATCTGCTCGGGCGAGCCGCTCGCGAGCACGTTGTACGCGCCCGGCATGTGCCACGACAGCGCGTTGGTCGAGCGGCCGAGCTGCTCCTCGACGAGGAACCACTCGGTCTTGGTCCAGCCCTGGCCGCCGTACTCGGGAGCATGCAGCCCGCCGGACAGGCGCGCGTCGATCGCCTCGCTCTTGATGCGCTGCTTGAGCTCGTCGGGGATCTTGCCGCCGCTGCGCTCGGCCAGCTCCTCGTTCGGGATCAGGACGTCCTCGACGAACCGTCGCGCGCGGTCCTGCAGGTCGAGCTGCTCGGCGGTGAAGTCGGTGGCCGTAGCCGGGGCCGCGGGGGTGATCGTCATGTGCGTCCTCCTGGAAGTCCCAGTCTCAAGTTGTCGTGGTTGTCGATGACATCGAGTACGAGCGAGCGGGCTTCCCCGATCTCGCCCTCATCGGCAGCGGCCCGCGCGAGCGCGGCCGCATCCGCTAGATAGGCCGTCCACGCACGCCTGTTGCCGTGCGTGATCAGCCGCTCCACGCGCCGCCGCTCCAGCTCGATCGCGGAGTCGGTCGGCACCCCGCCCGCGCGCAGCGTGGCGATGGCCGCCGGCAGCTCGCGTTCGGGTTCTGGAGTGATGGAAAGCCATGCGTGGCGGGTGCGGGACGGGCCCACGGGGCCATGGTATCATGCGACTGATCACAAAGTCAGGATGCCGATATGGCCACTGCTGAAGCCGCTTCCGTCCGCCCGCGGGCCCTTTCCGCACGTTTCTACCGCGACCCTGAGTTCGTCGAGCTGGAGCTCGAGCGCGTCTTCGAGCGCAGCTGGCAATTCGCGGCGCACGTGTCGCGGCTCCCCAAGCCCGGCAGCTACCTGACCGCGACCGCCGGCCGTCAGCCGGTGCTCGTCCTGCGCGACCACGACGGCACGCTGCGCGCGTTCCGCAACGTCTGCCGCCACCGCGGCTCGCGCCTGCTCGCGGGCGAGGGCGAGTGCGGCAAGGCGATCCGCTGCCGCTACCACGGCTGGACGTACAGGCTCGACGGCGATCTGATCGGAGTCCCGGAGGCGCGCTCGATCCCGGACCTCGACAAGTCCACCCTCGGCCTGTTCCCGGCTCGGGTCGAGACGCTCGCCGGCCTGATCTTCGTCAACCTCGACATCCACGCCCAGCCGCTCGCCGAACAGGTGCCGGGCCTCGAGGAGCGCTTTGCCGAGTACGGCATCGAGGGGCTCGTGCCGCACAAGTCGCTCGACGGCAGCCAGCCGGCCAACTGGAAGATCGTGGCCGACAACTACCTCGAGGGCTACCACGTGCCGATCGCCCATCCCGGGCTGATGCGCCTCTACGACTACAAGAGCTACACCGTCGAGCTGCACGACGGCTACGCCTGGTTCGACGCGCCGCTGCGCGACAAGCCCTCCGGCAACCTGATGGAG
>JBQGCL010000176.1:0-4888 GCA_052038485.1 Thermoleophilaceae bacterium
CGCAGCGCGTGGATCTCGGCGGCGGCGCTCCCGCCACGGGCGGGTGTGTACGTCTCGTGTGAGATGAACACCGTCTCAGGCGCGATGTCCTCCCGCCGGAGGCCGCGGGCCTCGGCCTGCTCGACGAGCTGCTCCATCACGCTGCTGATGTGCTCGACGTCGAGCCTTGTCCCGTGGAACGCGGAGTTGGCGGTCATCGAGCCAAGCACGTCGCAGATGGGGGTGAGCCCGCGCTCGCGGGCGCCCGCCGCGCTCTCGACCACGAGGCCGGCGGCGCCCATGCCGATGATCATGCCGTGACGGCGCTCGTCGAACGGCAGCGCCGCCTCCTCGACCACGTCGTCGGTCGCGGCCGCACCGGACGCGAGGAACCCGGCGCCGATCCATCCCATCATCGTGTCCGAGGTGGCGTCGTCCGCGGCCACGATCAGCACCCGGCGGCAGCGCCCGGCGCGGATCCAGTCCTCGGCCAGGGCGACCGCCTGCGTCGTGCTCGCGCAGGCTGAGTTGATCTGCGTGTTCGGCCCGCGCGCGCCGATCAGTTCCGCGAGCTGCGAGTGGCCCATCGACAGGATCCGGAAGATGAACCGGCGGTCGAAGGTGTACCCGTCCTTCTCGAGCGTGGTCTCGAGGTCATGGATGCGGTGCTCCACCTCGTCGAGCACAACCGGGTCGGTGCCGTCGTGGTCGAGCATCCTGGCGTGGAGCGAGTTGAGCGCGGCCAAGCGCTCCCGGCGCATGCGGTCCGTCGTGTACCGCGCCACCTCGTCGGTCATCTCCTCGAGCCCCGGGAAGGCCGAGGCGTAGATGACCCCGGTGTCGTCGCGCAGCTCGTCCGGAAGCGACCAGCGGTCCGGCAGCTTGGTGCCCTTCGTCGTGGTCTTGTAGCGCAGCACCAGCGGGATGCCGGCGTCCCGGAGGGCGTCGATGCCGGCGGCCATGGCCAGCTGGGTGTCGTGCCCGAGCGCGGCCAGCCGATCCTCGTCGACCCCGAAGTCCTCGACGGGATCGAACGCGCCGGCGCGCGCGGCGAGCTTGATCACCGCCTCGAGGCGGTCGATCGTCTCGAAGGTGGCGCCGCCCTCATCGCGCTTGACGAGCCGCGTGATGTGCTTGTCGAGCATGTCGCGGCGCAGGCGGCCCGGGATCAGGTCGATGCCCTGCTCGCCGTTCAGCAGCCGCGCGATGTTCTCGTCGTCGAAGAGCCGCTCGGCACCGGGGAGCCCGAGGGCAGCGCCGGTGATGACCACGGGCTCGGTCGTCGTCGACCCGTCGTCGCCGATGGGCGCGGGCCCGGCGGCCGCCTGCGGCGTGGTCTCGGCGGGCGCCCGGCGGGCGCGGGCCTCTCGCTCGGCCCGCGGGTGCGGCTGCGCCGTCGCTCCCGCCCGCAGCTCCACGGACTCGCGCGCGAGGGGCTCCCGCCCGGCGCCGAGTCCAGCCGCCCACAGGCCGCACAGCGCGTTGTTGAACGTCGGCACGTCGCCCTGCTTCGGGTGGTTGCTGGCGAGGCTGACGACCGTGTCGTCGCCGAGCACGTCGGAGGCGAAGCCCTGGAGCGCGTGCTTTGGGCCGCTCTCGACGAAGATCCGGGCGCCCTCGTCGTACAGCGTGCGCAGACCCTTCACGAATTGGACGGGCGACGCGACTTGGCGGCTGAGCATGTCGAGCATCTGCTCGGCGGCGTCCTCGGCGATGGGGTAGAGCTCGCCGGTGACGTTCGCGACGACCGGCAGCTCGGGAGGCCTCAGACCCAGCCGCTGGAGCATCGAACGCAGCGGCCGGCTTGCCGGCGCCACGATCTCGGTGTGGAAGGCGTGGCTGACGGGCAGCGGGATGGCGGTGTGTCCACGCTCCTGCACCGCCTCGATCGCCCGGGCGACGGCCTCGGTGGCGCCGCCGAGCACGACCTGATGCATCGAGTTGATGTTGGCGAGCACCACGTAGCCGTCGAGCCCCGCGACGATCTCCTCGACCTCCTCCAGCGGGGCCAGCACCGCGGCCATCGTTCCGGGGTCCTCGACCCGCAGGCTCGCCATCTCGCGTCCACGGGCGCTGACCGCCTCGATCGCGTCCCTGAAGGTCAGCCCGCCGGCGGCGACCAGCGCGCCGTACTCGCCGACCGAGTGACCCATGGCGATGTCGGGCACGATCCCGTACTCGCCCAGCAGTCGCGTGAGCGCCGTGTCGACGGTGATCACGGCGGGCTGCTGGATCTCGGTGCGCCGGAGCTCCTCCTCCGCCCGCGCCATCGCGGCCTGATCCGCCGGGTCGGCGAACACGATCTCCGACAGGCGGCCGCCCTCCAGCAGCGGCGCCATGATCGCGTCGGCCTCCTCGAAGGTCTCCGCGACGACGGGCTCCCGCCTGCGCAGCTCGGCGAGCATGTTCACGTACTGCGAGCCCTGGCCGGTGTACAGGAACGCCACCTTGCCTGGGCGCCCGCTGCCGCGGTGGATGCCGCGTGCGCGCAGCGCCGGCCAAGCCGACGGATTGCCCGCCTGCAACATGCGCAAGGCGAGTTCCGCCTTCGTCAGCAGGTCGGGGCCGTCGGCGAAGTCGATGGCGATCCGCTCGGGGGCGCGCAGCGCTTCGCTGCTGGGCGGCACCGGGTCGAGGTGGCGTCCCTGTCGCGCCTCCGCCAGCTCCGTCCGGAGGGCGTTCGCGAGGCCCGCCTCGTCGGGCGCGCCGAGCACGAGCGCGCCGCGCAGCGGTGCCTTCGCCGACGCGACCGGGGCGGGCGCCGGGCGCGGCGGCGCGGGCACCTCGGCCGGCACGGCCGCGGAGGACTTGTGGCCATTGGCGTGACGGTCGGGCATGTACTCCTCCATGACGACGTGGAAGTTGGTGCCGCCGAAGCCGAAGGCGCTCACGCCCGCGACGCGCGAACGGCCGGCGGCGATGTCCCAGTCGCGCAGCTGGGTGTTCACCGCGAACGGCGAGGCGGTCCAGTCGAGGTTGGGGTTGGGCCGCTCGAAGTTGATGCTCGGCGGCAGCACCTTGTCGTGCAGCGCCAGCGTCGCCTTGAGCATTCCGGCCGCGCCCGCCGCCGCCTTCAGATGTCCGATGTTCGACTTGACGGAGCCGAGCGCGATCGAGCCCGCCGGCATCTGCGCGCCCGAGAAGGCCTCCATGAGGCTGTTCAGCTCGACGGCATCGCCCACGCTCGTGGACGTGCCGTGGCCCTCCATCAGCGTGCACTCCGCGGGCGACAGTCCAGCGTTCCGCCAGGCCCGCTCGACCGCGAACCGCTGCCCAATCGGGTTGGGTGCGGTGATGCCCTTTCCCTTGCCGTCGCTCGAGCTGCCCACGCCGCGCACCACGGCGTAGATCCGGTCCCCGTCGCGGACGGCGTCGGCGAGCCGCTTGACGACGAACAGCGCGCCGCCTTCGCCCATGACGAACCCGTCGGCGCCCGCCGAGTAGGGGCGGGTGCCCGTGGGCGACAGCGCGCCGATCGCGCAGAACTTGACGAATGTGTGGGCGGCCATGTTGCGATCGACGCCGCCCGTGATCGCTACGTCGAACTCGTGCGCCAGCAGTCCGTCGACGGTCGAGTCCATGGCGGCCAGTGCAGAGGCGCAGGCCGCGTCGGTCGTGAAGTTGGGCCCGTGGAAGTTGAACAGGTTGGCCACCCGGCCGGCGATGCAGTTGCCGAGCTCGCCCGGCATCGTGTCCTCGGTGACCACGGGGAGCCAGTCGTCGAACTTGGCGCGCAGCTCACGCTCGATCTTGGTGCGCACCTCCGCGGGCAGCGAGGCGAAGCTCTCGGTGCGCTCCAGCTCACGGGCGAGCTCGGGGAACGTGATCCGCAGGGCTGTGAGGTAGTGCTTCTCGCCCGAGATGGCGTTGCCGATGATCACGGCGGTGCGATCGAGGTCGAGCGGGCGATCGGGCCAGCCCGCGTCCATCAACGCCATGCGCGTGCAGGCGACCGCCCACTTGTGGGAGTCGTCCATCGCTTCGCTCACCTTCGGCGGGACCGGGAGCTTCCAGGCGAACGGGTCCCATTCCCAGTCGCGGACCCAGCCGCCGATCTTCGAGTAGGTCCGCTCGGGCGCCTTCGGGTCGGGGTCGTAGTACAGGCCGGGGTCCCAGCGCTCCGGATCGACGTCGCTGATCGAGTAGCGGCCGCCGGTCACGTTGCTCCAGAACGCCGCTGCATCGGGAGCGTCGGGAAGGATCGCGCCCACGCCGACGATGGCGGCGGCGTTGTCAAGTGAATCGCTCATGTCCGCATCCGCCCGTAGACGGCCTCCTTTACCTCTCCAAGGTCCGCGAGCAGCCCTGCCTGGGCGCGCCGGATCGACGCAAGGTCGAGGCGCTGCTCGAGCGCGCCGAGCGCGCCGTCGGCCCCCGCGACCAGCTGGACGCCCTCCGTCGCGATCGCCAGTGCGGCCCCGCGCGCATACACGCGGCTGGTCGCCGCGAGCGCGCCGGCGCGCAGGCGCTTCGACCCCTTCGGATTGAGCTGCTTGTCCGCCGCTCGCTGCGCCCGCCTGGCGAGCGCGGCCGCGCCCTCCGCCTGGGCGATCAGCGCGCCGAGCCGCAGCAGGACGTGCTGGTGACGGGTCAACCGCTCGGTGCGGCACTGCTCCAGCAGCTCTGCGAGCGCGTGGTGGGCGAGCGCGGCGATGTCCGCGCCGACGTCGGGATGCCCGGCGTGCAGAGCCTCCAGCTCGCGCGCGCTCGCGTGGTAGTAGTCGCCGCCTGACTTCAGGTGCTCCTGCCAGCGCCCGCGCGCGATCGTCATCTCCATGATCTCCGAAGTGCCCTCGTAGATCCGGGTGATGCGAACGTCGCGCTTGATCTTCTCGACCATGTAGTCGTGCGTGTAGCCGTAGCCGCCGTGGGCCTGGATCGCCGCGTCGGCCGCCGCGTCCCCGGCCTC
>JBQGCL010000177.1:0-19613 GCA_052038485.1 Thermoleophilaceae bacterium
TCACCGCACTACGAGCCCGCCATGCGCGGCGCGCCGGTGTCGCGCTGGGTCGCGTTCGCGGGCCTCGACGTGGTGCGGTGCCCGGATGGCCGCTTCCGCGTCATCGAGGACCAGGTACGCATGCCCTCGGGCATCGCCTACGCAATCGCCTCGCGTGAGACGCTGCGCGACCTGCTGCCGGTCGAGCCGCCGCGTGCCGACCTGACCCTCGCGTACGGCGAGCTCGCGCTGGCCATCCAGGACACATCGGCGTCCGCCGAGCCGCGCGTGGCGCTGCTGAGCGACGGCCCGGAAGCGGCGGCGTGGTGGGAGCACTCCGTGCTCGGACGGGAGCTGTGTGCCCCGGTCGTGACGATCTCCGACATCGAGTTGCAGGACGGCCGGGTGGCCGCCTGGCTCGACGGGCGCCGGCGAGCGATCGACGTGATCTACCACCGAACCGGCGAGGACCGGTTCACGGGAACGGCGCTGGAGCTGCTGATCGAGCCGAGCAGCCATGGGACGGTGGCGGTCGTGAACGCACCCGGCGCCGGCGTCGCCGACGACAAGCTCGTGCACTCCTACGTCGACGAGCTCGTCCGCTTCTTTCTCGGCGAGGAGGCCCTGCTGCCCTCGATCCCCTCGCGCCCAGCGGCGGAGCTGGACGACCTCGCCGGCTTCGTGGTCAAGCCGCGCGGCGAGATGGGCGGCGAGGACGTCGTGATCTGGAACGACGCGGACGAGGAAATCCGCGGTCGGTTGCGCGAGGCGATCGGGCGGCAACCGGACGGGTTCGTCGCGCAAGAGCTCGTACGGCTGTCGGTTCACCCGACGGTCTGCGACGGGAGGCTGGAGTCGCGCCACGTCGACTTCCGTCCGTATGCCGTCCTTGACGCGGACGGCGTGCGCGTCATGCCGGGCGGGCTGAGCCGCGTGGCCTTGGAACGCGGCTCGATGGTCGTGAACTCGGCCCGTGGCGGCGGGGCCAAGGACACCTGGGTGCTCGACTGAGCGTCAGTCGGCGCAGCCGTCGGCGCCGAGCTGCTTGGCCAGCTTGTCGCTGTCCGTGGTCTCGATCGCCGCCAGCTCCTGGTAGGCCTGCTGGGCCGCCTTCGAGTCCTTGTCCTTGATCGAGTCGCGCAGCTTCTCGAGCGCCGGGATGCCCTTGCCCTCGATGTCGGACTCGAGCGCGTTGACGAACTTCTCGGCCTGCGCGCCCGCGTCCCCGTCGGGCCGCTCGAGCTCGGTCAGGTCGTCCACGCTCTTCTGGGTCTCGTCGATCACCTTGTCGAGCTGATCGGCGACCTCGTCGGGAGTGGTGGCCTTGCCGAGTCCGTTGAGCTGCTTGGCGGCGTCGGCGCAGATCTGCTCCGCGTTCTTGACGAACTCCGCCTTCGAGGGCGCGTCGCTCCCTCCGCAGGCGACCGGAACGAGCGCGAGCAGGAGCACGGTGAATGGCACGGCGAGGCGAGACATGCGGTCGCAGGCTAGCGCGGCGGCTCGGACAGCAGGCCCGCCAGGATGTGCTCGGTGCTCTCGATGTGCAGGCGCACGACGCTCACGGCCCGGGCGCTGTCGCCGCGGGCGAGCGCCGCGATCAGGCGCCGGTGCTGCTCGTTGGAGCTGCGCAAGACCTCGTCCGGGTGGGCGATCCGGGCGATCAGGTCGCTCATCTGACCCTGCACCTCCGTCATCGCGGCCACCAGCCGGGCCGAATGGGTGGCCTCGGCCACGCCGATGTGGAAGCGCACGTCGGCGCGCCGGTAGTCCTCGAACGCGGGCGCGGCCTCCATCTGCTCGGCGAACCACTCGAGGCGCTCCAGCTCGGGCGGCCGGGCGCGCTCGGTTGCCAGCACCGCGGCGCCGGTCTCGACGGCCACGCGGTAGTCGAGCGTGGCGCGGGCGCCGTCGCCGAGCACTTCGGCGGCGACGTCCTGGCCCATCGGCGGGCGCTCGGCCACGAACGTCCCGCCCGCGCGGCCGCGCAAGGAGACGAGGTGGCCGCTCTGCACGAGCGTCGTCAGCGCCTGGCGCAGGGTCGAGCGGGAGATGCGCAGACGGTCGGCGAGGTCGCGCTCCGGCGGCAGGCGGCTGCCGGGATGGAGCAGGCCGAGCCGAATCGCGGTACCGAGGCGCTCCACCGTCTCCTCGAAGGTGGTCGGTGGCTGAACTGGCCGGAAGACGGCATCCAGCAGTTCCACCCCAGCAACGGTACATTGCGAGCCCGTGGAGGTGCGAAAGGAACGGGTCGTGGTCGAGACCGACCGCTACCGCGTGGAGGGGATGATGACCCTGCCGCGCGAGGGCTACCGGTCGCGCGTTTCCGATCACGTGAACCGGCGCGACACGGAGTTCTTCACGATGGTCGACTGCGAGCTCGTCTCCCTGGACGGCTCGGGCCGCGACTGGAAGACGCCCGTGCTGATGCTCGCCCGCCGCCACATCCGGCTGATCGTGCCGGCGCCCGACGAAGTGGGCTAGGCCGAAGGCCCGCGGGGCGGTATGCTCGCGTGGTCGACTCGGGATCGTTTGAACGGCGGTCTCGGCGCGATTGTCGACCGGTAGTTGCCTCTGCGCTCGCTCGTTGATGGCGCGGCCACATCTCGCCGGACAGCATCCGTAGGAGAGGAGTCGTCGTGTCGCTTCCGCTCAAGCGCGGGCCGACACCGGGTTGCGCCTTCGGGGTCCAGGTCGAGAGGTCGGGAAACGCGGCTTGTGTGGCGCCCTGGGGGGAGTTGGACATCGCCACGGTCCGCGCGCTCGAGGATCGGCTGGACGAGCTGCGCCAGATTGGGTGCGCCTCACTGGTCCTCGACTTGCGCCGGCTCGAGTTCATGGACTCCAGTGGCGCCCACCTTGCACTGCAAGAGCACGCCTTGGCGCAGCTCGAGGGGCGCAGCTTCGAGCTGGTCGCCGGTCCACGCCCGGTTCAGCGGGTGTTCGAGATCCTGGGACTGCTCGACACGCTCCCGTTCCGGAAACGCGAGGCGGCCGGATGGCCGACAAGTCGTTAACCGGGGAGCAGCTGGCCGCGATCTCGCGCGAGATGGTCCGGATCGCGGC
The DNA here is from genome assembly GCA_052038485.1 of Thermoleophilaceae bacterium. Taxonomy (GTDB): domain Bacteria; phylum Actinomycetota; class Thermoleophilia; order Solirubrobacterales; family Thermoleophilaceae; genus JACVRW01. Next base: position 3,043 of record JBQGCL010000177.1, read on the forward strand.
GGAGCATTACGGCCGCGGCGCGACGGAGGCGAAGAGCTACCAGTGCGACGACTTCCTCTTCTGCGTGCTCAAGGGAGGCCTGACGACGGTCGAGCTGAACCTGCTCGACCACGAGGACACCACGTTCGTGCGCGAGTTGCGCCTGCGCTTCCAGGCCCACAACCGGGAGACGTTCACGTCCGCGGTCGAGGCCGTCAGCGGGCGCGAAGTGCTCACCTACCACAGCCAAGTGCTGTTCGACCCCCACTACGTCGTTGAGATGTTCCTGCTCGGGAACGGCACCCTGGAGGAGTAGACTCGTTCGGCGAAGGCGAGTTGGACACCCTGCAGGCCGCGTAATGCGTCGGGCGGGGTGCACTGCAAACCTGGAGGATGCAGAGTGGCGCCTGACCCCGCCTCTCCGAGCGACGAGCACTCAGGCCGCGGCGAGCTCAACGCGGCCATCTCGAATGCGGTCGTGAAGATCCAGCGCGACTACCTCGGCCGGGGGCCCACCAAGGCACGCACCTCGATTCGCGACAACGCCGTCGTCGTGCTCTTGGAGGACACCCTGACGAAGGCCGAGCGCAGCCTGGTGCTCGACGGCAAGGAAGACGAGGTGCTCGTGACGCGCGGGAGCCTGCAGCGCACGATGCGCCGCGACATGGAGGCAGCGGTCGAGGCGCTTACGGGCCGCGCAGTCGTCGCTTTCATGAGCACCAACCACATCGACCCCGACATCGCATGTGAGGTGTTCGTCATGGCCCCGAATCCATTCGCCGAGAATCAGCCGGCCGACGCTGCGCCCTGAGCGTCGAACTCCGACCACACCATGGTCCCGTGGCCGAAGTCCATGCCCCAGCGATCCGCCAGCCGGTCCACGAGCGAGAGACCCCACCCGCCCCCAGGGGGGACGGAGTCCATGCTCCAGGCCGATAGGGAGAAGCCGCAACCCTCGTCCGCAACCTCGATCCGCAGGAACCGGGGCAACCACAGCACCTCCACGTCGATTCGCTGACCGAGATCGAGGCCCGCGTGCCGAACGCTATTGGAGACCAACTCGGTGACGACGAGCCGGCATCGCTCGAGCAGGTCCTCGTCGATCGAGCCTCTCAGGCCCTCCAGCGCCCCCCGTGCCGCGGAAGGAGCCTCCAGGTCGGGTACGAACGACCCGTGAACCGCTGAGCCCTCGCGTTCCCCCCGGGCCGAATCGGTCACGACGACGCTCCTTCTGGGCCGGCGGCGCCCGGAGCCGGACGCCGACCGTCCCAATCCGTTCAATCGGCCGATGCACCCCGGAGTGCCTCGCCGTAAAGCGTTGCCTCCAGGCAACAACCGGCTGACTCGCTGCCCTCAGCCTACCCGTCACGGACAATCAATATGCGGAGGGCCGCAAAGGGCAGCCGGGCGACGGGTGGCAGCAATCGCCGTGGCCGCCGGACGGCTCGCGGCGCTTGAGCTCACAGGGATTCCCGATCAGGCTTGTGGCGGATGAGCGACTTCGTTCGTGTGCTCGTAGTGCTGGCGCTGGTCGCGGGCAATGCGTTCTTCGTGATCGGCGAGTACGCGGTGGTAACGGCGCGTCGCGCGGCGCTGACGGCGCGAGCCGAGCGTGGTCACGCGGGTGCCCGGGCGGCGCTGCGGCTCATGGACGACCCGGTGCGGGTGATCAGCACGGTCCAGGTTGGGATCACCGCGATCGGCATCCTGACCGGCGCGATCGGCGAACCGCTGGTGCGCGAGCTGCTTGGCGACGCGATTCCCGGCTGGCTGGGGTTCCTGATCGCCTTCGCAGCGATCACCTACCTGAGCGTTGTGCTCGGCGAGCTGGTCCCGAAGGCCCTCACGCTCGACCGTGCCGAGGCGCTCGCGGCGCTCGTCGCCAGGCCGATCGAGCTGATTTCGATCGGGTTGCGACCCGTCGTCTGGGTCCTCGAGGCCTCCGCGCGAATCCTGCTGCGCCCGTTCGGCGTGCGCGAGGTGATCGCCGGAGACACGGTCCGCTCGCCCGAGGAGCTGCGGGCGCTCGTCGACGAGGCTGAGGTGACCGGCGTGATCCCCTCCGCTCAGGAGGAACTCCTGCACAACGTGTTCGACTTCGCCCGGCTCGAGGTCGGCGACGTGATGGTGCCCGCGCCGGAGGTCGACTGGCTGGACGCCGACCTCACCGCCGACGCCGCACTGGCCAAGACGGTGGAGCACCGGCGCAGCCGGTACCCCGTGGGCAGCGGATCGCTCGACCGCCTCGTCGGCGTTGCGCACGTGCAGGAGATCGTGGGGGCGGCTCGCGTAGATCCCGACTCGCCGGTGGGAGCGCTTGCCCAGGCGGCGCCTATCGTCCCCGAGACCAAGGATCTCGGCGCGCTGCTGCGCGAGCTCCGTCAGGCGCGCCAGCAGCTCGCGGTCGTGGTCGACGAGTACGGCGGGACGGCCGGCATCGTGACCATGGAGGACATCCTGGAGGAGATCGTCGGCGAGATCGAGGGCGAGTACGAGCTACCTGACGACAGCCTCACCCGCGTCGACGACCGCACGCTCCGGGTCGCGGGATCGATGACCATCGACGATTTCAACGAAGTTGTCGGCACCCAGCTGCCGCAGGACAGCGCGCGCAGCATGGCCGGCCTCGTCTTCAACGTCCTCGGCCGCCGCCCGCAACCAGGCGACGAGGTCGCGGTCGGCTCGGTGCGACTGGCGGTCGAGCGGATGGACGGGCTGCGCATCGCGCGACTCCGTGTCGAGCTCCCGTCGCCGCCGCCACCCGCGTAGGCCGAGGGCTCCGGCAGGCGGACGGAGACCTACGCACCAGATCGCCGCGTCTGCGTCCAAGCGTGCCGGATCAAGAGCACGCCGAGGCCGAGTGCGCCGGCGATCGCCGAGGCGACGAGGATGGCGAGCTTGGCCTCCTCTTGCATCGCAGGGTCATCGAACGCGAGCACCGAGATGAAGATCGCCACGGTGAAGCCGATGCCTTTCAGTGGCGCGACCCCGCTGAGCGCCGGCCAGTCCAGCCCCTCCGGCATCCGAGCCGGTGTCGCGCGCATCACCGCCCAGGCGAACAGCAGGCCTCCCGCCGGCGCGCCGACGACGAGGCCGAGCACGATCCCCAGACCGATCGGGCTGCTCAGGGCATCCCCGAGCTGGCCGAAGGAGAGCGGGACGCCGGCGTTCGCGAGCGCGAACAGCGGCAGGATCACGAACGCGCTCCACGGGTGGAGGAAGGTCTCCATGCGCCTGAGCGGAGACACCGCTTCCCGGGCTACGCGCGAGACCCCCCACATCCGGCCCTCGCGATCTTCCGCATCGCCGGTAGGCGGCTCGGCCAGTCGATCGCGAATCGTGGCGGCGGCCGCACGGTGGGGGTGAAGGGCGACGGCGGGCGTCAGAAACCCGAGCACGACACCGGCGATCGTCGCGTGGACGCCCGATTCGACGACGCACCACCAGAGTGCGCCGGCAAGCAGCGCGTACGGGACGAGGAATCGCACAGCCAGCCGGCCCAACACGAGTGTCGCGAGCGTCACCGCCACGGCGCCCGCCAGCCACCCCCAAGCGAGGCCGCCCGAGTAGAAGATCCCAATCACAACAATGGTTCCCAGGTCGTCGACCACTGCCAGCGTCAACAGGAACGCCCTCAGCTCGCGTGGCGCGCGGCGGCCCGCCAGGCCGAGGACACCAAGCGCGAAGGCGATGTCGGTGGCGATCGGAATCGCCCAGCCGCGCGCCGCTCCGCCGTCGAGGTTGGTCGCCAGGTAGACCAGTGCACCGCCAACCATGGTGCCGAGCGCCGCCGCGACGGGCACCGCCGCGGACGAACGGTCGCGCAGGGACCCGAACAGCAGCTCACGCCTCACCTCGAGGGCGACGACGTAGAAGAAAACGGCCATCAGCAGGTCGTTGACGATGTGGCGGAGGTCCTCGTCGAACTCGAGCGGGCCCGCCTCGAGCATCACGCGCGTGGACCAGAACTCGGCGTACGAGTCCTCTGCCACGTTCGTCCAGGCGAGCGCTGCGAGGGCCGCCGCGAAGAGCAGCGCCGCGCTTCCGGCCTCCAGCTCGAGGAACCGCTCCAGTGGCCGCACGACGCGGCGTGGAAGCGGGCGGTCCGAATGCAGCCAGGACCGTCGTAGGCCGCCGGCGGGCGCCGGGTCATCTTCGCGCTGGGTTACAGGGGTCAATCCGGGCGGGCGGCGGGCGCCAGGTCAGTCGGCCGTCTCAACCGGCGAGTACCCGACCCGGCTCGGGCCAAGCTTTTCGACCATCGTCCTGATCGTCCGGCTGACGGCTTGCTCGTCCATCCGCAGGACCCTGGCGATGTCCGCGGCGGTCTCGCCCGCAACGGCGAGCCCGAAGATCGCCTGCTCCTGCGGATCGACGAGCCACCCCGCATCGCGTAGCGCGGGCAGCGCGAGCGGCTGGATGAGGTCCTTTCCTCCGGCTACTGCCCGCACGGTTTCGAAGATCGCTTCGATCGAGCGGTTCTTGTCCAGCACGGCCTCGGCACCGGAGAGGGCCGCTGCAAGGCCGAGGCGCGGCTCAGCGAAGGCCGAATAGATCACCACGCGTGGCGCCTCATCGAGCTGCTTGAGCTCCAAGGCGAGTACCGCCCCGTTTCCATCGGGCAGCTGATAGTCGACGAGCACGACGTCCGGCGTCCACCGTGCTGCCAGCTCGAGTGCTTCCTTCGTCGTTCCCGCGTGGCCGACCGGGACCAGGCCCGGTTCCCCCCTCAGGACCGCGAGCAACCCCGCCCGGACAGCGGGATGATCGTCCACGATGAGAATGCGGATCACGGCGCCCAGGGCTCCGTGTAGGCAGCCTTACGGACAGCGACCAGCAGCAGGAGGGCGCCCACTAGAGCGACGACGAGGCTGGCAACGTCGACGTCACCGGCGCCACGGCCCGCCAGAACCGTGAGGCTCGCCCCGCCAAGGAACGCGCCGGCGCTCGCGCTGGCGACCGTCCCGGCGAGCCCGCCCGGAAAGTGGCCCGGGTTCGTCCAGTGCGCCGCGAATCCAACCACGGCCCCCAGTGCGAGCCAGCTCACGATGCTCATTCGACTGCCCTACCTCCGGCTTGACAACACGAGTGCGACAACCGTTCCAGCCGTGGACGGGGGTCCGTATGGGGGGAGACACCGATTTGCGCCGGCCGCGATCCACCATGTCACGCGCGTCACGGCTCGACGAGCCCGCGGCGGATCGCGTAGCGCGTCAAGTCGACGCGGTCCCGCAGCCCCAGCTTGTCGAGGATGTTCGCGCGGTGGCGCTCTACGGTCTTGTCGCTGATCACGAGCAGCTCGGCGATCTCCTTGCTGCTGTGCCCCTCGCCGACCAACTTGACGATCTCGGACTCGCGCGCGGTGAGTGGGTCCTCCGGCGGGAGCTCGCCCTCTCGGGCGCGTTCGAGGTAATCGCGGATGAGCGCGGTGACCGCGGCTGGGTAGAGGAAGGGCTCTCCTCGCATCGCCGCGCGACATGCCTCGACGAGGTCGCGGTCCGCGGCCGCCTTGAGCACGTAGCCGGATGCCCCGGCGCGTAGCGCCTCGAAGAAGTAGCGCTCGTTGTCGTGCATCGACAGGATCAGGACGCGCAGTTCAGGTTTCCTGTGGACCAGCTCGCGGGTGGCTTGGATTCCGGTCAGGAGCGGCATGCTCACGTCGAGAATGGCCAGGTGGACGTCTTCGGCAAGGCCACGCTCCACCGCCTCCGAGCCATCGCCGGCCTCGGCGACGACCTCGATGTCCGGCTCGGCATCGAGCACCATCCTCAGTCCCTTCCGCACGACGGCATGGTCGTCGGCAAGCAGCACGCGCGTCTTGAGCGGGGTGGTCATCCCCGGCGCTCCCGGCCTCCGGGGACTGTCAGGCGCACTTCGGTGCCCCTCCCCCTCCGGTCGCGAAGTTCGAGCCACCCGCCGACACTCAGCGCGCGTTCCTTCATGCCCTTGATGCCATGGCCTTCGCTGGCGTTTCGCAGCCCGCGACCATCGTCGGAAATGAATAGCTCGACGGCCCCGTCGTTGGCGCCCAAGCGGATCGAAGCCTGAGTCGCCTGCGCGTGCCGGTGGATGTTCGTGAGGCTCTCCTGTGCCACGCGATAGACGACCAGCTCGGCGTCGAGCTCGATTTCTGGAAGGTCCGGGTCGAGGCGCCAGCCGATCTGGAGCTGACCGTGCCGGGCGTTGCGTTGCGCAAGTGTCGCGAGCGCGTTGCGCAGCCCGAGCTCGTCGAGCGCTTCGGGACGTAGCCGATGGGTGATCTCCCGGACGTCTTCGATCGCGGCCTCCGTGATCGTCGTCGCCTCGGCAAGGACGCCACAATCGGAGCGTGGGTTCCGCCGTGCCTGGGCCAACAGCAGCTTCAGGGCGGTCAGCGACTGCCCGATCTCGTCGTGGAGCTCTCGCGCTACGACCCGCCGCTCGCTCTCCTGCGCCTCCACGGAACGCTGAAAGCTGCTCCGCCGCTCACTCTCGAGCCGCTCGAGCATGTCGTTGAAGGCCTCCGTCAAGCGCAATATCTCGGCGTCGCCGCCGTAGACGGGCACCCTCAGCCCAGGCCTTAGGTGATCGACTTGGCCCATGAACCGCGTCAGGCGCCGCAACGGCGCGAACGCACGTCTGAGCAGGAACAGATTGGCGAGCACGAGCACCACCAGACCGGCGACCAACTCGACAACCTCCTCGAGCGAGATTGGGTTGCTCACGGTGGCAGGGGTCAGGACGAGCGCGAGCCCAGCAATCAGCAGGATGGCCGCGTTCATCGCCATGACGCGCGCCAACAGCGACGGCGACCGTCGGCCACGTGGGGGACTTTGGCCCTTCGTCATGCCTTAATCGCACCGACAGCGTGCCCGTTGCGCAATGGGGGCTGACACCCACAGCCAGGGTGACTTGCCTAGCCCTGCGCGCCTGGGCCGACGATCGCGACCGGTCGGCTCGCGCTGCTCGCCAGCGTGCGTGACGTCGACCCGAGCATGGCGGCGCTGAGGCGTCCACGCCCCCGCGATCCGACGACGATGAGCTCTGCCGCGACCTCGTCGGCGAGGGCCTCAATCCGTTGCGCCGGCTCGCCGGTCTCGACCGCCGCCTCGACTTGCTCGGGCGGGCAGCGACTCCACTCCACCGCCCGCTCGACCAACTCCATGCTGAGCCGCCGCTCGCGTTCGAGGAGAACATCCGCTTGAACGGCAATGGAGTGACGGCTGAGAGCCGCTGTTCCAGCAGGCGCTATAGGCAGCCGTACGTGCACCAGGACCAGGTGCAGGCCGAGCGCTGCCACCAGCTCACCCGCTACCGCTGCCACCGCAGGCGCCTCCGACGACTCGGAGATCCCACACACGATGCTGCGCGCCGCAGCCACGGGTGCCGTCGGATCGGGCAACCCCGCCTCGCTCGGTACCACCACCACCGGACACGGCGCCTTCAACGGAAGCTCGCCAGCCACGGTGCCCAGCAACGCTGCCCGGAATCCCGAGGACCCGCTGGCGCCGACGACGATCAACCGAGGCGACTCGACCCGGGCTGCGGCGACCAGCCCGCTTGCCGCCGAGCCAGCCTCGATCCGGCGAGTCCGAACGCCTATGAGTCCCGCTCGCGCCGCCGACTCGGCGATGACCTCGAGGTCCCTCTCGACCTCGCTGTCGATCGGCGCGCGCGGCAGCCGAGATCGGGCCCCGCCGGAGTTGACATGTGCCAGCACGAGATCGGCGCCAAGCCCGTCGGCAAGCGCCTGGGCAGCCCGCGCAGCGTGTACCGACTGCTCCGACCCATCCACCCCACAGAGGACTGTTCCGGCTTGTTTCGTCATGGGTTCCACGATGGCGCGCCGCCAAAGCGAGGCCCATGGGGGATGACATGTACCTCGCGGGCGACCCGGCCCCGATACATGCGTCCAACGCCCGCCCTGGGGTCATCCCCCTCAACACAGGGAAGCGAACCGGCCGAGGTCCCCCAGCGTCAGGTGCGGGTGTCGCTATGCACCGATCGTGGCCGGCCGGTGTCGCGCGCTGACGGTCGGCCGTCGGCAATTGCGAGCGCGATCAACCCGGCGATTACGCCCGCGATCATCAACACGAGGCCGACGGTGGCGAGCGACACGCCCGCCACGCTGCCACCCACGACCCATCGCAACACGACACCAAGCGCCATCACGGATATCGAGAGCCCGAGCGCCATCGCTTTCCTCCTTGTCGCGGCGTTGGCGTTGCCGTACCCAGATGGTGCCCGCGTGCCGGGGAGTCCGCAGTCGGGGCCAGCCCCCATCTGGCCGCGGTGGAACCACCCAGTGTGGCCTCGAACGCCAGTCCAAACCGATGCCCGGCGAATGGGGCCGGTCGGTTACTGGCACCGCGCACGTGTTTGCCGTGCCGTCCACGTCCTTGCCGGGAACGGAGAGGGAGGGATTCGAACCCTCGAGGCAGTTTGACCCGCCCACACGATTTCCAGTCGTGCACCTTCAGCCGCTCGGTCACCTCTCCAAAGCGCGCGCGGCCGGCGCGCGCCGCGTAAGCCTAGAGGCCCAGGTCGCGCACGCCCTGCTCGTGCCAGCCCAGGTGGTGGGCGAGCTCGTGGCGCAGGGTGCGCTCGACCTGGGCGCGCAGCAGGCCCGGGTCGTAGCCGAAGTCGCGCTCGAGCGTGTCCTGGTAGAGGACGATCCGGTCGGGGTAGTCGTCGCGCGCGACGGTGTCGCCGAAGTAGTGGCCGTAGGCGCGGTTCTCGCGGCCGTGATGCGATACGACCACCGGGACGTGGTCGAGCACCTCCAGGAACTCCCGCGGAAGGCGGTCGATCGCCTCCGCCACGAGCAGGTCGAACTCGGTCGCCGCGGCCTGGAGCTCCGGCCGGCGGGCCAGCTCCTCGCTGCGGCGCACGAGCCGCTCGAACTCGTGCTCGGGCATGGCGTCGCTGCCGGTCATCGCCACGAACGCCCAGGCCGTCAGCAGTGCGAGCGCGAGCCCGCCGCCGATCAGCACGGCCATGCCCTCGGCGCCCGACAGCGAGGGCGGGTTCAGGAACAACAGCAGCAGGCCGACCGCGAACAGGGCCACGACCGCCGCCTTTGCCGGACCTCGAAGCGTGTCGAGCACGCCTCCGAGGTTAATCGTCGGAGGAGTCCTCCTCGTCCTCTCGGTGAGCGCCGGCCGCGTCCGGGTTGCCGGTGGCGGTGCGCTCCTTGCCGCGAGCGCCCGGCGACTCGTCGTCCTCGCCACGACCGGTGTCGTCCGGCACGTGGTCGGCGGGAGCCTCCTCCGGCCGCTGGTCGGATGGCTTGGGGGTCTCGGTCATGGGCCGCCCTCCTCGGACAGCGACTCCTCGTCGGCGGCCACGCCGGGCAGGGACTCCTCCTCTTCCTCCGGGTCGGGCTGGGCGCCGGGGACGGTGGGGTCGTCCTCCTTCGCCTCCCAGTCGCGGCGGGCGTCGTCGATCCGCTCGCCGACCTCGTCGGAGTGCTCGTCGAGACGCTCCAGCTCGCTCGACAGCTTCTCGGTCTGCTCCTCGTGCTCCATCGGCGCCTCCTACCCGGGTTGGCGTAGGGCGCAAACGACGGGTCCGCCGCCGAGATCCACGTCCCGTACCCAGCCGTGGGGCAGGCGCGCGGAGCGGCCGGGCATCAGGCGCGCTACTCGGCCGCTCCAGAGCGTGCGGCCGTCCTGCGAGAGCACGACCGTGGGGGCGCGGCCGAGCCGGCGCGCGGGCCCGGCGCGGCCCGTGGGCGCGAAATCCCGTGCCCGCAGCGCGAAGCGGCCTCTGGGCGGCGCTTCCGTCCCGCTGATCGCGTTCGGCGCGATCCAGCCGAGCGGCGGCTCGCACACGATCGGCACCCTCCGCGGCGGCCAGCCGCCGTCGTCGAGGTAGCGCGCGACCGCGGCGGCGGCGTGGCGGCCGCCGAGCGCGGCCACGTCGGCCTGCTCGGCGCCGTGCAGCAGGTTGCCGGCCGCGAACACGCCCGGAGTCGACGTGCGCAGGGCGGCGTCGACCGCCGGGCCGCGCGTGAGCGGGTCCAGCTCGAGGCCCGCCACGACGCCCAGCTCGTGGTCGGGAATCCAGTCGGCGGTGAACACCACCGTGTCGCAGGCAACCGTCCGCGTGGCGCCGCCGGCGAGGTCGGTCAGCTCGACCTCCTCCACGCGCGGGCGGCCGTGGATGGCGCTCACCCGCGTCCGCGTCCAGACCGGCACGCGGTAGCGGGCGAGCGCGCCGAGCCGGAAGGCCGGGACCGACTGGTGGCGCGCCAGCTCCGTCGTCAGCGCGACCGTGCGGGCGCCGCCGTGCGCGAGCGTCATGATCGCCGAGAAGCTCACGTGCTCGGCCCCCACGACCAGCGCCCGCCGCCCGGCCGGAAGGCCCTGCAGGTAGACGAGCTGCTGGAGCATGCCCGTCGTCATCACCCCGTCCGGCCGGCTGCCCGGCACGAGGCGCGCCGAACGCGGCCGCTCGCGGCAGCCCGTGGCGAGCACGACGGCGGCCGGCCGAAGCGTCGAGCGGCCGCCGGGAGCGGTCAGCTCGAGCGCGCCGGGCTCCGCCCATCCGGTGACCATCGTCTCGAGCAACAGCTCGGCCCCGGCCGCGCGGGCCAGCTCCGCGTAGCGGCGCGCGTAGGCCGGTCCGCTCAGCGGCCGGCGCAGGTCGCGCAGGCCGAAGCCCTGGTGACGGGCGTGGCGCGGGATCCCACCAGGCTCCGCCTCGCGCTCGATCAACACGACGTCGCCGACCCCGCGCTCGCGCAGCTCGACCGCGGCCGCGAGACCCGCAGGGCCCGCGCCGATGACCGCGACCGTGCCCTCAGGCATGGCCGCCCGCCTCGCCCGCGGCCGGATCCCGCTCCGCCAGCATCGCCGCCAGGCGCGCCCCGCAGAAGAACCCCTGGCAGCGGCCCATGTGCGCCCGCGTGCGGCGGCGCAGCCCGTCGAGATCGACCGGCGGCACGGGGCTCGCAAACGCGTCGCGGATCTCCCCGCTCGTGACCCGCTCGCAGAAGCAGACGATCCGCCCGTAGTCGGGGTCGGACTCCACCAGCTCGGCTCGCCCGTACGGCCGCGGGAACGCCTCGCCGATGTTCGGCATGCGTGGCGGGTCGCGGTCCGGCGGCACCGGCGCCTCGATCCCGAGCCCCTCGCGGACGTGCTCGGCGATCGCCATCGACGCCGACAGCCCGGTCGACCGGATCCCGCCCACGCAGGCGTAGCCGTCCTCGAACGCAATCTGGAAGTCGACGTGCTCGGTGGCCGCGCGCAGCCCGACGTAGACGGCAGTGACGTCATAGTCGAGCAGCGCCGGCAGGATCCGGCCGGCCTCCGCCACCAGGTAGTCGAGGCCCGCCGCCGTCGACGAGGTGTCGTCCTTGCGCGGCAGGTCCTCGGCGGTTGGGCCGACCATCACGTTGCCGAACACCGTCGGCGAGACCAGCACGCCCTTCGACACCTTCGTCGGGACCGCCAGCACGATCTGGCGCACCAGCGGGCGCGACAGCTTGTCGAACACGACCAGCTCGCCGCGCCTCGGCGTCACCGTGAAGCGGTCGTAGCCGAGCATGCGGTCGACCTCGTCGCTGCGCAGCCCGGCGGCGTTGACGAGGAGCCTGGTCGTCAGCGAGCCGCCGCCCGCCTCGACCCGAAAGCCGCCGCCGGGCAGCCGCTCCACGCCGGTCATGGGAGCCCGGCGGCGCAGCTCGCACCCGCCAAGGACCGCCTCGGTCGCGAAGGCCAGCGGCGTCGTGAACGGACAGACCAGTGATTCGTCGGGAACCTCGAGTGCGCCCAGCGCGCCCGCGCCGAGGTGCGGCTCGCGGCGGTAGAGCTCGTCGCGGTCGAGCGCGCGGATCGCGGTGTAGCCGTTGGCGTGCGAGCGCTCGACGATCCCCGGGAACTCGCCCAGCTGTCCGTCGTCCCAGGCCACCAGCAGGGCGCCGGTGCGCTCGAGCGGGATGCCGGCGGCCGTCGCGTACTCGGACAGCAGCTCATACCCGCGCGGCACGAGCCGAGCCTCGAGCGTGCCCGGCTTGGCGTCGAAGCCCGTGTGCAGCAGAGCCGTGTTCGCCTTGCTCGTGCCGGCACCGACGTCGACGCCGGCCTCGAGCAGGGTCACGTCGAGGTCGTAGCGGGTCAGCTCACGCGCGGTCGCCGCGCCGACGACGCCGGCCCCGACGATGACGACGTCGCGGTCCATGCCGCGGCGACTCTAACCGGCGCCCGAATTGTTCCGTACGAGATTTTCTGTCGTCGGATGTAAAGCTGAGTAACATCACCGCCATGGCCGTCGCCGTCCAAGCACCCGCAGCCGAGGAGACCCTCTCGGACAACCTCTGCTGGCTGCTGGCGCGCGCGAGCCAGTCGCTCACCGGGCAGCTCACCGAGGGGATGGCGGACCTCGGCACGTCGCCGCGAGCGCACTGCGTGCTCGCCACCGCGATGACCGGCGAGTACACGCAGACCGCGCTCGCCCAGGCCGTCGGCCTCGACAAGACCACCATGGTCGTCACGCTCGACGAGCTCGAGGCCGCGGGCCTCGCCGAGCGCCGCCCCGCCGCGGGCGACCGCCGGGCTCGGATCGTCGCGGTCACCAAGGCCGGCGAGCGCAAGGTCGCCCAGGGCAAGCAGATCGTGGCCAAGATCCAGGCCCAGGTGCTGGCCTCGCTGCCCGCCCGGGAGCGCGATCAGTTCGTGGCGGCGCTGGCCAGGCTGGTCGGCGACCGGCTGGCCGAGCCGGCCGCCTGCGGCGCCTCGGTGCGCCGCCGCTAGACCGGCCCGGGCAAGACCGTTTCGCTCGCAATCATCCCGGACGGGACGATCTGCTACGGTCAGATCCATGAGTACCGCTCCGACTGCCGCTGCCCAGGCAACCTCCGACAGCTCCCGCTGGATCGCCCTCTACGTCCTCTGCGTGGGCATGCTGATGATCGTCCTCGATGCGACGATCGTGAACGTCGCCCTGCCGTCGATCCAGGAGGACCTCGGCTTCTCCCAGTCGAGCCTCGCCTGGGTCGTCAACGCCTACCTGATCAGCTTCGGCGGCTTGCTGCTGCTGTCCGGCCGCCTCGGTGACCTGCTCGGCCGCCGCAGCGTCTTCCTCACCGGCCTCGCCGTCTTCACGACCGCGTCACTGCTGTGCGGGCTGTCCCAGAGCCAGGGCATCCTGATCGCCGCGCGCTTCGTCCAGGGCGCGGGCGGTGCGCTCGCCTCGGCGGTGATCCTCGGGATGATCGTGACGATGTTCCCCGAGCCGCGCGAGCAGGCCAAGGCCATCGGCGTCTACAGCTTCGTGGCCTCCGCGGGCGCCTCGATCGGCCTGCTCCTGGGCGGTTTCTTGACCCAGGGCATCAACTGGCACTGGATCTTCTTCGTGAACATCCCGATCGGGATCGGCACGGCCGTGCTGGCGTGGCGGCTGGTCGAGCGCGACAAGGGGATCGGCTTCAAGAGCGGAGCGGACGTCGCCGGCGCCGTGCTCGTGACGAGCGCGCTGATGCTCGGCGTCTACACGATCGTGAAGGCCGCCGACCACGGCTGGGGCTCACTGCACACGCTCGGCTTCGGGGCGCTCTCGCTCGCCCTGCTGGCCGGCTTTGTGATCCGCGAGGCCACCGCCGGGACACCGCTGATGCCGCTGCGGATCTTCCGCTTCCGCAACGTGACCGGCGCGAACGCGGTTCAGATCCTGATGGTCGCCGGGCTGTTCGGGATGTTCTTCCTCGGCGTGCTCTACCTCCAGCGCGTGCTGGGGTACGACGCGATCGAGACGGGCGTGGCCTTCCTGCCGGTCAGCCTCACGATCGGCGTGCTGTCGCTCGGATTCTCGGCGCGGCTGAACATGCGCTTCGGGGCGCGGGCGACGCTGCTTCCCGGCCTGGCGTTGATCGTCGCCGGCCTGGCCCTGTTCGCGCGGGCCCCGGTTGACGGCAGCTACGTCGTCGACGTGCTGCCGACGATGTTCCTGCTCGGTATCGGCGCCGGCCTGTCCTTCCCGTCGCTGATGACGCTGGCGATGTCCGGGGCGACCCAGAGCGACTCCGGCCTCGCCTCGGGGCTCGTCAACACGAGCCTCCAGGTGGGCGGCGCGCTCGGCTTGGCCGTGCTGGCGACGCTGTCGAGCACACGCACCGACACGCTGCTCGGCAACGGCGAGCCGGTCAAGGAGGCGCTCACCGGCGGCTACCACCTCGCCTTCATCGTCGCGGCGAGCCTGGTGGCGCTGGCGATCGTCGTCGCGACGACGGTGCTCCAGGCCGCCCCCGCGGTCGAGGAGGAAGAGGCGCCGGCGCCCGAGTCGGCGTTGGTCGAGGCGGCCTAGCCCGCCTCGATCGCGGCGCGCACCTCGGCCTCCGTCGGCTGGATGTCGAAACCCGTCAGGCACCAGGTGGCGCCGGCGTCGATCCACGGGGCGGGGTCGGTCCCGGTCGGGACTTCGGCGACGAGCTCGTAGGGCCCGGGATCGCGCCGGGCCGCGACCTCGGCCGCCATCTCGGCGAGCGCCTCTGGGCCGGGCAGGTCGATCGGGAACAGCCCGTCCCAGCGGGCCGCGCGCGCCAGCGGACGGCGGTTCGGCCAGCGGGCGGCGACCCAGACCGGGATACGGCCGTTGACCGGCCGCGGCTCGAACTCACCGTCCCAGTAGGCGGTCAGGCGCTCAAGCCCGTCGTCGAGCAGCACCGCGCGGGCGCGCATGTCCGGTTCCTCGCCGAAGCGCTCGGGGTCGAATTCGCCGGTCACCTCGCTGCCGACGCCCACGCCGAGCACGAGGCGGCCGCCGCTGAGGCGGTCGAGCGTCACGGTCTCGCGCGCGAGCTGGTGGGGGCGACGGCGAGGCAGCGGGGTTACGAGCGGTCCGATCGTCAGCCGCTCGGTGGCGGTCGCGACCGCGGCGAGCGTCACCCACGGGTCCGCCAGCGCGCGCACGGGCTGCCGGTATGCCACGTGGTCCCAGAGGAAGAAGCCGTCCCAGCCGCGGCCTTCGGCGAGGGCCGCCAGCTCCGCGACGAGGCCCGGGTCGGACAGCTCCTCGAAGGGCGCGACGAAGATTGCGCGGCGGACGGTCACCCGCCGGCAGCGTACCCGGGGCTAGCGGGCGTGCAGCCTGACGCGGATCACGCGCGAGTGCCCGACACCGCGCACCACCGCGCGTACGCGCACGACCCGCACGCCGCGCGCGACGCGTACCCGCGGGCGCAGCGCGAAGGTCCCGTTGCGGCGCACGCGGGCGGTGGCCAGGCGGCGCTGATGGCCGCGCACGCGGGCGACCACGATCACGCGCAGGCTGGCGCGCCGGCTCGCCACGCGACCCATCATCGGCAGGCGGTGGCCGCGCGCGATGCGCTCGCGGAAGGCACCGAGGATCACGGCCGGCCCGCGCCGTCGCTTGGCACGCACGACCGGCACCGCCCCGTCCGGGCCGGGGACGATCGCGCGGTAGGCGCCGAGGACCTCGCGGCAGGGGTCGCCGCTCTCGAGCCGGAAGTCGTCGCGGGCCTGGCTCGCGAACGCGGGCTTCGCACGAACCGTTCGGACCACCCGGAAGCCCCACTCGCCGGCGATCCCGCCGTCGCCGTGGTCGTACGCCCCGCCCCTGATGCAGTTGTCGCGCACGAGGTTGTTGCGGCCGATCGGGTTGCCCGGCGCCCACCAGCTCTGGACGTTGCTGCGCACCCGGCTGTTGGTGATGACGTTGCCCTCGACCAGGTTGTCGCTCGAGGCGACGCCGTACTCGCCGGAGAAGGTGAGGCCCATGCCGTTACCGTCGATCACGTTGCCGGTGACGGTCGTCTTCTGGGCGTCGGGGTAGAGATGGACGCCGAAGTCCGCGTTGTCGTAGATCCAGTTGCCCCGGATCCGCGTGTTGGTCGCGGTCGCGACGTAGATGCCGTGGTCGTGGTTGGTGGCGGGCAGCCGGCCGCAGTCGTGGATGCGGTTGAACTCGATGACGGCTCCGTTGGCGCGGCCCCAGTCGGGGTGGCCGAGCACGAAGCAGATTCCGCGGTGGTTGTTGGTGACGTCGTTGCGGCGGAACGTGACGCCGTCGGAGTTGATCGTGGGCGACGGGAGCATGTCCGGGTTGGAGCCGTCGAGGTAGAGGCCTTCGACGGTGACGTTGTCCGAGCCCTCCGGGATGTAGAAGCGGCCCTTCACGGTGGCCTTCTCATCGGCGTAGCCGGTCAGCGTGATGCCCGACTTCCCGACCCTCACGTTCCCCTCGTAGAGCCCGCCGCGCAGGCAGCCGGTCTGGCCGGGGTCGAGCGAGTCGACCAGGCGCTGGGCGGCGCCGCGGCCCGGCGATCCAACTTGGTCACAGGGTCCGGCAGCGGCAGTGGGCGAGCCTCCGACGGTCGCTGCGACTATGGCGGCAGCGACGACGGCAAGCCCGAGGCGAGGGTTCCGAGGCATGCCTTCTGCATCGAGCAGCCGCCTCGCTTGCCGCAGCCGACCCGGCGCAGGTCGGATATCCGTCCAGGGCGAAATCTTGCGCGCCCGGACTTAGCGGGGCATGCGCATCGTCGTCGAGCCCGAGCACGGCCACGAGCTGGACCGCTTGGTCACCGCGCTGCTGAGCGCGACCGGCGTGGTCCACCGGGCGATCGAGGACACGCCACGGCCAGGGCGCGC
>JBQGCL010000178.1:0-14213 GCA_052038485.1 Thermoleophilaceae bacterium
GAGATCCGGGTACCCGAGCTGGTGGCCTACCAGGACGAGGCCTACGCGCGCCGCTACGCCGAGACCGTCCGGCGCGTGCACGTCGCCGAGCAGGAGCGCACGCCCGGCCACTCGGAGCTGGCCGAGGCCGTCGCGCGCCAATTGTTCAAGCTGATGGCCTACAAGGACGAGTACGAGGTCGCCCGCCTGCACCTCGACGCCGCCGAGCAGGCCAAGCTGCAGGCCGAGTTCGGCGCGGACGCCAAGGTCGCCTTCAACCTGCACCCGCCGCTGCTGCGGGCGATGGGCCTCAAGCGCAAGCTCGAGCTGGGCAGCTGGTTCGCGCCCTCGTTCAGGGCGCTGCGCCGCATGCGCCGCCTGCGCGGCACCAAGCTCGACCCGTTCGGTCGCGCCGAGGTGCGCAAGGTCGAGCGCGAGCTGATCTCCGAGTACGAGGTGATGATCGCCGACGCGCTCACCCACCTCACGCCCGAGCGTCACGCGACGGCGGTGGAGCTGCTCGAGCTCCCGGACGTGATCCGTGGCTACGAGGAGATCAAGCTGCGCAATGTGGCGCTCTTCCGCAAGCGCGCCCAGCCTCTTCTCAAGCGCCTCACTCGCGCGTGATGACCACGGTCGAGGGCCGCGGGGTCGCCGGGTTGTCCGCAGCCGTCTTGTTGCCCTCGGGCCACCAGCTCGTATAGGTCGCCTCCTGCCCGAACTCACCCGGGCCGGTCGACGTCTCGCCGGTCGTCTCGCCGGGGTGCTGGACGTTCACGAACAGCGTCTTGCCGTCGGGGCTGAAGTAGGGGCCGGTCATCTCGCATTCGACCGGGCCGTTGGCGAACCGGAATGCGATCCCCTTGTTCGGCCCCGAGGTCGGCACGAAGAAGAGCGCGTTGTTCTTGTGGTACGCGTACTCGTTCGCCTTGTTCAGCTTGCTCGACGAGATGCCGGTGACCACCCAGAGGTTGCCGGCGTTGTCGAAGACCAGGTTGTCCGGGCTCGAGAAGCCCTCGGTGCCGACGTTGCCCGACCCGGTTGGCCCGCCGGCCGCGTAGTCGCGCCACCTGAACTCGAGCGCCTCGGGGTCGTTGCCCTTCTCGCGTAGGCGCCGCACCGAGCCATGCGAGTCGAAGATCCCGTCAGTGGTGTTGTTGGTCAGCGCGAGGTAGACGCTGCCGTCCTCGTGCACCTCGACGTCCTCGGGGCGGTTGGTGGCGAAGTGCGCGTCGTAGTCCGCCGTGCCGAACGCGGCACGCAGCTTCGTGGCGGTGTCGTCGAGTGCCTCCAGCGGAACCGGCTCCCACGTGCCAGTGCCCTCGGTCGCGTTGACCGGGTCGGTGTCGCCCGCCTTGGCGAAGCGGCGCCGGCCCTCGGGCTCCCAGCGCGCGATGTAGAGCTGGCCCTCCTCGAGGATCTTGCGGTTGTTCGACGCCTGGCGCGGCTTGAACTTGCGCGCCGACACGAACTTGTAGAGCCCCTCGTTGGCCTTGTCGTCGCCCATGTACAGCACGAAGCGCTTGCCCGGCTCGTGCCGGAAGGCCGTGTTCTCGTGGCGGAAGCGACCGAGCGCAGTGTGCTTGCGGCCGACGTAGCCGGGGTCGTACGGATCGTGCTCGCAGACCCACCCGTACTTCATGAACGCCTTCGGGTCGTACTCGGCGTCCTCGGGCGCGCCGCCGAAGGTGTGCCAGCCGTACTGGCCCGAGTCGTCGAGCTTCACTGCCGTGCCGTAGCCGGCGAAGTTCTCCTCGCACGACAGCGCGGTTCCCCAGGGCGTGATGCCCCCAGAGCAGTTGCCGAGCGAGCCGTGAACGGTCGTGCCGATCCCGTTGGCGCCCGCGAGCGGGCCGGTGAACTCGAGCTCCGGGCGGTCGCCGTAGATGCGCCGGTTGTACCGGGAGGGCGAGACCACCTTCCAGCGGCCATCGCGGCGCCGCTTGACGTGCAGGATCGAGTTGCCGACCGAGTCCTGCTCCTCCTGGACCTGCGCGGCGGTCTTGGAGCCGCCGGTCGGCTTGTACCCGTGGAGGAAGAACGGGTCGGGGTACTCGTGGTTGACGAACAGCAGGCCCTCGCGGCCGCCGTTCAGCGGGAAGTACGCGAGGAAGTCGTTGTTGAAGCCGTAGCGCATCGCCTTGCCGCTGCCGTTGCGGAAGATGTCGCCCCACGAGATCAGCACGTCGGCGCGGTAGCCGTCAGGGACCTCGAAGGCGTCGGCGCTCGACGCCGCGATCGCGGCGAAGTCACCAAAGTGGCTGCTGCCCCTGGCCTGCGCGGCCTCGGCGAACAGGTGCAGGCCGGAGCTCTGGGCGGCGACCGCGCCGGCGGTACTGGCGCCCGCGGCCGCGATGCCTCGGATGAAGTCGCGCCGGGTATGGGAGGTGAGCTTTCCGTGGATAGGAGCGTCCGTGGTCGTCATGGCGCGCGAACCTACGCCTTCGTAACGGGCTTCCTGTGAACGCTGCGTAACCTCCAACCCATGACTTCGACGTTCACGATCGGCGGCGATCTCGAGGTTCGCCGGCTCGGCTTCGGCGCCATGCGCATCACCGGCGACGGGATCTGGGGCCCGCCCGACGATCCCGACAACGCGAAGGCCGTCCTGCGGCGCGTGCTCGAGCTCGGCGTGAACCTGATCGACACCGCCGATTCGTACGGCCCCGAGGTCAGCGAGAACCTGATCGCCGAGGCGCTGCACCCATATCCGGAGGGCCTGGTGATCGCCACCAAGGGCGGGCTGCGCCGCACCGGGCCTGGCGCGTGGCCGCGCGACGCCCATCCCGACCGGCTGCGCGAGTGCCTCGACGGGAGCCTGCGCCGCCTTCGCGTGGACCGGATCGACCTCTACCAGCTGCACTCGCCCGATCCGAAGGTGCCGCTGGAGGAGTCGCTCGGCGCATTGAAGGAGGGTCAGGCGCAGGGCAAGATCCGCCACATCGGCGTCTCGAACGTGTCGCTCGAGGAGCTGGAGCGCGCCCGGGCCGTGGTCGACGTGGTGACCGTGCAGAACCGCTACAGCCTGGTCGACCGCCACTCGGAGGGCGTGCTCGACGCGTGCGAGGCCGCCGGCATCGGCTTCATCCCGTGGTTCCCGCTGGCGACCGGCGACCTGGCGCGCCCGGGCGGTCCGCTCGACGAGCTCGCGGAGGCGCACGACGCCACGCCGGCGCAGCTCGCGATCGCCTGGCTGCTGGCCCGTTCGCCCGTGATGCTGCCGATCCCGGGCACCGCCTCGGTGCCGCACCTCGAGGAGAACGTGGCCGCCGCCGAGCTGGAGCTCGAGTCCCAGGAGCTCGACCGTCTCGCGGCTGCGGCCTGATTGCGAATCCATCCAGGGGGTACCTGAACCGCCATGTCCCTACAGATCCGCCCCAGCAGCCTGGATCACGTCGCGCTGTGGACCGACGAGCGCCAGCCGCTGGCGGGCTTCCTCTGCGAACACCTCGGCATGCACGTGATCGAGGAGACCGACACGTTCACGCTCGTGGGCGTGGACGCCAAGCTCGGCAAGCTCACGCTGTTCGACGCCGAGGGACCGCGCGAACGCGGCGCCCTCGAGCACATCGCGCTGCGCGTGGGCGACCTGAGCTCCGCGGTGGCCGGTCTGCCACAGACGGCATCGGTGCGGCCGCCGGTTGACGGGCTCGTTCGCTTCGAGGCACCGGGCGGACTGCCGCTCGCGCTCGTGCAGCGCGGGGGCATCGAGTTCGACCTCGACCACGTGCTCCTGCGGCTCCCGGACCGCGACGCGGCGCTCGCGGAGCTCGCGGGCATGGGCTTCGAGCGCCGTGACGGGCACCTGGCGGTGAGCGACCGCGAGCTGATCGTGATCCAGGGCGGGGACGGCGAGGTCGAGCGCCCGCTGCTCAACCACATCGCGGTGCTGGTGGACTCCGCCGGCGACGTTCAGCGCGACGCCGAGCAGCACGGCGTGGAGATAGACGACATCAAGGACGCGCCCAACACGCTCGCCGTATTCCTGCGCGGGCCGGCCGGCGTCCGGATCGAGTACGTCGAGCACAAGCCAGGCTTCGCCCTGGTCTAGCACTTGACCGACCTGGTGGTCGCCGGGGCCGGCATGGCCGGGCTCGCGGCGGCGGCGGAGGCCTCGCGGCTGGGCGCGCGGGCCGTGGTGTTCGAGAAGCTCGACCGTCCAGGCGGCTCGATGCTCCTCTCGAGCGGCGTGATCTGGCGCCACCGCGACTTCGAGCGCTTCCGGGCCGAGTGCCCGGGCGGCGACGCGGACCTC
This sequence comes from Thermoleophilaceae bacterium, assembly GCA_052038485.1. Lineage (GTDB taxonomy): Bacteria > Actinomycetota > Thermoleophilia > Solirubrobacterales > Thermoleophilaceae > JACVRW01. The sequence continues at coordinate 4,235 of JBQGCL010000178.1, forward strand.
CAGCGGCTCGTATTCGACCGGCTCGACGAGGACCTGCGCTGGCTCGAGTCGCTCGGCGCGCCCGCGGTCGCGCGCGCGACCGGCAACGAGCTGACGACCGGCGTGCGGTTTGACCCCGCGGCGCTGACCGCGGCGCTCGCGCCCGCAGACCTGCGCCTGTCGGAACCGCTGCTCGAGCTGCCGGACTCCGTCCCGGCGATCCTCGCCACCGGCGGCTTCGGCGCCAGCCGCGAGCTGCTGCGCGAGCACGTGACGCCGGAGGCCGACCACGTCCTGCTGCGGGCGGCCCCGGGCTCGACCGGCGACGGGCTGCGGCTGGGCCTGGCGGCCGGCGCGGCGACCGGTGACGGCCTGGGCGACGTTTACGCTCGCGCGATGCCGGCGCCGCCCGCCCGCGTGGACCCGACTGAGTTCGTGGCGCTGTCGCAGCTCTATGCCCGCCACGCCGAGGTGACCAACGAGCGCGGCGAGCTCTTTGCGACCGCGACCTGGTCCGAGGTCGACACCGCCGCCTGGATGGCCCGCCAGCCGCGCGCCCGCGCCTGGTTTCGCGTGCCCGAGGCCGGGCTGGCGGAGCGCGTGCGCGACCGCAGCGTGGGGGAGATGGTGGCTGCGGCCGAGGCCGCCGGTGCGCCGGTGCGGCGTGAGCGGGGAGCGGTGACCGTCGAGACGGTCGCGGGCGTGACCACAACCCTAGGCGGGCTCGCGATCGACGCGAGCGCGCGCGCTGCGGATGGAGTTTGGGCCTGCGGCGCGGACGCCGGCGGCATCGCTACCGGCGGCTATGCGAGCGGGCTCGCCGCCGCGCTGGTGTTCGGCCGGATCGCCGCGCGGGCGGCCCTCGGGGAGGCCCCGTGAACCACCAGTTCGGCGCCGGCGCGGCTTTCACGGTCGGGGTCGAGGAGGAGCTGCTGCTCGTCGACGGCGAGACGCTCCAGCTCGCTCACGTCGCCGACCAGCTCGTCCCGAAGCTGGAGCTGCCCTTCGAGCAGGCCGGCCACGAGGCCTTCCTGGCCGAGATCGAGGTGCGCTCGCAGCCGCGCGGCAGCGCGGCCGAGGCAGTGGCCGACATCGCCGAGGGCCGCGCGGCCGTGCGCCGCGCCGGCGGCACGCCGATGGCCGTCGGGCTTCACCCGGACGCCGCGTTCGGGGACGTCGAGCTGGTCGACTCGGATCGCTACCGGCGGGTGGAGGGTGAGATGCGCGGGCTGATCAAGCGCACGCCGGAGTGCGCGCTGCACGTGCACGTGGCGATGCCGTCGCCCGACAGCGCCGTGCACGCGCTGATGGGCCTGCGCGAGACGCTGCCGCTGATCGGCGCGCTGGGCGCGGGGTCGCCGTTCTGGTTCGGGATGGACTCGGGCCTGGCGAGCGCGCGCTCGGCCGTGATCCGCGCCTACCCCGGACGCGGCGTGCCGCCCCCGCTGAGCGGCTGGGACGAGTACCTGGAGACGCTCGAGGGGATCAGGCTGGGCGGCGGGCCGGAGGACCACACGATGGTCTGGTGGGACGCGCGCCTCCAGCCGCGCCTGGGCACGGTCGAGCTGCGCGAGCTCGACGTGCAGCCCGGGCTCGAGCAGGCGGCCGGCATGGCCGCGCTCGTGCACGCCGTGGCGCGGCGGGCCGTGGAGCAGCCGCCGTCCGAGCTGGCCCCGGCGCAGGCGCTGCACTGGTCGAGCTTCCGCGCGGTCCGGGACGGGCTCGACGCGGAGCTGCTCTTCCGCGGCCGCCTCCTCCCGGCCCGCGAGGCGGCCCGGGAGCTGCTCGACGAGCTGAGCGGCTCGGACGACGCGCTCGAGGGCGTCGAGCGCATCCTGAGCGAGGGCGGAGGCGCCGCGCGTCAGCGCGCGGTGTTCGCCGATCGCGGCATGCGCGGTCTCCTCGACGCTCTGGTCGAGGAGACCGCAAAGCCGCTGTAGAGAGGCCGCTAGGCCGCTTCGCGCAGAGCCGCGACCGTCTCGTCCTTGGAGAGGCGCCGCAGCGCCTTCTCCTCGAGCTGACGGACGCGCTCGCTGGAGAGCCCGAGCCGGCGGCCGGTCTCGCGAAGGGCCTTCGGCTCCTCGCGGTCGAGGCCGAAGCGCAGCGTGATCACGGTGCGCTCGTTCTCGGGGAGCGTGCCGACGGCGTCGCGCAGCGCCTCCCAGTTCAGCTCGGAGCTGACGTAGTCCTCGATCGACGGACCGTCGCTGGCGATCAGGTCGCCCAGCGAGGTGTCGCCGTCCTCGCCCACGCCCTGGTCCAGGCTGGCGGGACCGCGATCCGCGCGGCGGATGTCGATCACCTCGTCGATCGGCAGGTCCACGCGCTCGGAGATCTCTTCGTCGGTGGGCTGACGGCCCAGCTCGACGGCGAGCTTGCGCTCGGCGTCGGAGATCTTGCGCGCCCGCGCCACGATGTGCACGGGCAGCCGCACCGTCCGGCCCGAGTTGGCGAGGCCACGGCCGATCGCCTGGCGGATCCAGAGCGTGCCGTAGGTCGAGAACTTGAAGCCCTTGCGCCAGTCGAACTTCTCGACCGCGCGGATCAGGCCGAGCATGCCCTCCTGGATCAGGTCGCCGAGGGGCAGGCCCTGCCCCTGGTACTTGCGGGCAACCGAGATCACGAGCCGCAGGTTCGAGTTGATCATGCGGTCCTTGGCCTCGAGATCGCCCTTCTCGATGCGCTTCGCCAGCTCGACCTCCTCCTCGGCGGTGAGGAGCGGGTGCTTGCGAGCCTCGTTGAAGAACAGCTGCAGCGAATCCTCCAGCTCTGGCGTGAACGAGTAGCTGGGGGTGGTTTCAGTGGTGCTCGTGGTAGGTCCTTCGTTAGATAGTTCGACGTTCATCGAAAGTATACCTCATTGGCGGTCCGGACGGCTTTCCGGCCCGCTTCTACGGGGATCGTCGCCGTGATTCGTTGTACGCACAAATAAGTACTCCGGCCGGGCCGAATTGTTACTTACCAATCGTAAGTCAGAGGTCAAGGGCCCCTTCGGTAACTTGGCTTGAAATGAGCGAAGCAGCGATCGAAGCCACAGAACTGGTCAGGGAGTTCAAGAAGGGGCCCCGCGCGGTCGACGGCATCGATCTGCGCGTGGAGGCGGGTGAGGTGTACGGCTTCCTCGGCCCCAACGGAGCGGGCAAGTCGACGACCGTGCACATGCTCACGACGCTGCTGCCGCCGACGTCAGGGACCGCGCGCGTCGCCGGCCACGACATCGTCAAGGAGGGGCCCGAGGTCCGCGCCCTGATCGGCGCCGCGCTGCAGGAGGCCGCGCTCGACCCGTTCCTGACCGGAGCCGAGCACCTGCGCCTCCAGACCGCGCTGCACGGCATCCGCGGCGAGCCGGCCCAGCGGCGCTCGAGCGAGCTGCTGGCCCGGGTGGGCCTGACCCAGGCGGCCGACCGCAAGGTGGGCGGCTACTCGGGCGGCATGAAGCGGAGGCTCGACCTCGCGCTGGCGCTCGTCCACGAGCCGCGCATCCTGTTCCTCGACGAGCCCACGACCGGGCTCGACCCGCAGAGCCGCAGCGCGCTCTGGGACGAGGTGCAGCGGCTCGCGTCGGACAGCGGCGTGACCGTCTTCCTGACCACGCAGTACCTCGAGGAGGCCGACGTCCTCGCCGACCGCATCGGGATCATCGACCACGGCCGGATCGTGGCCGAGGGCACGCCCGAGGCCCTCAAGGCCGAGATCAGCCGGCCCACGCTCGAGGTGATCCCGGCCGAGCACGGCGAGCTCGGCCGCGTCCGCGAGGTGCTGGCGCGCTTCGGCGAGCCGGCCAACTCGTCGCCCAAGGGCGCCGCGGTGCGGCTGTCGGAGGGCGAGGCGCAGCTGGCCGACGTCGTGCGCGCGCTCGACGCGGACAACATCCACGTACAGCACCTCCAGCTGCACGCCCCGACGCTCGACGACGTATTCCTCGAGAAGACCGGCCGCTCGCTCGAGGGCGCCGCCGAGGACACCGAGGAGCCGGATCCCGAGGAGGCCGTCGCCGCGTGAGGCGCAGCAACCTGTTCGTTCAGGTCGGCACGCTGGCGCGCCGGTCGGTGGTACGGACGCTGCGTCAGCCGGCGATGGTCGTGCCCTCGCTGATCTTTCCGCTGATCCTGCTCTCGATCAACGCCAGCGGGCTCGAAAGCGCCACGCACCTGCCGGGCTTCCCGACCGACCACTACTTCCAGTTCGCGCTGGCGATCCCGTTCGTCCAGGGCGCGCTGTTCTCCGCCAACAGTGCCGGGACCAACGTCGCCAACGACATCGAGAGCGGCTTCCTCAACCGGCTCGCGCTGACCCCGCTGCGGCGGGTCGCCTTGATGATGGGCCAGATGGCCGGCATCGTGGCGCTGGGACTGATCCAGGCGGTCACGTTCGTGCTGGTCGGGGTGGCGTTCGGCGACGGCATCGCTGCCGGAGTGGGCGGAGCGCTGGTGATCATCGCCCTCTCGCTTGTGATCTCGCTGGGCTTCGGTCTCATCGGCGCGTTCGTGGCGCTGCGCAGCGGCTCGGGCGAGGCGGTCCAAGGTGTGTTCCCGCTGTTCTTCGCCGCGCTGTTCCTGTCGTCGATGTCGCTCCCGCGCAACTTGATCGAGACAGACTGGTTCCGCACGGTCGCCGACTGGAACCCCGTCTCGTACATGCTCGAGGCGATCCGCTCGCTGGTGATCGAGGGCTGGAACGGCGAGGCGCTGGCCCTCGGCTTCGCCTGCGCGGGCGGCCTGGCGCTGATCTCGATGGCGGCGGCCTCGTCGGCCCTGCGCACGCGGATGGTGCGGACATGACGGCCTTCTGGTCGGTCGCGCGGGCGGTGGCCTGGCGCAACATCCACAACTTCTTCACGAACCCGGCGATCATCATCCCGTCGCTGCTGTTCCCGCTGTTCTTCTTCACCGCGTTCGCGGGTGGCCTGTCGCGCGTCGACCAGGTACCGGGCTTCAACTACGACGCCGGCTACACGACGTTCGTCTACGGCTTCGTCCTGCTTCAGGCCTCGACCTTCGGCGGCATCTTCACGGGCTTCTCGGTGGCGCGCGACTTCGAGTCGGGCTTCTCGCGCCGGCTGCTCCTGGGCGCCCCGCACCACGGGGGCATCGTGGGCGGCTACTGGCTGGCGGCGCTCACGCGCGCGGTCTTCACGATCACGATCATCACGGCGGTCGCCCTGATCGCGGGCCTCGAGGTGAACGGCAGCCTGGTGGACCTGGCCGGGCTGTACACGCTGGCCGTGCTGGTGAACGCCGCCGCGATGCTGTTCGGCACCGGGATCGCGATGCGGCTGCGCACGATGCAGGCGGCGCCGCTGATGCAGGTGCCGGCCTTCCTGCTGTTGTTCCTGGCGCCCGTCTGGGTCCCCTACGACCTGCTGACCGGATGGGTGCAGAGCGCCGCCTCGTTCAACCCGGTGACGCTGGTGCTGGAGGCGGGACGCGGCTTCCTGGCGGGCGAGCCCGAGAAGGTGCTTCCGGCCTTCGGCGTGGCCCTGCTGCTGGTCTCGGTGACGGTGCTGTGGGCGCGCGGCGGCCTGCGCAGCGCCGAGCGCGCCGCCTAGCGTCGGTAGGCTGCCGCCATGGCCGAGGTACACGAGCTGGTGGAGGGCGACGGCTGGGCCGTCGTGAACGTCGAGGCGCTCGGGGAGGGACCGGGCTTCCGCAAGGTGCGTGGGCCGCTCGGGGTGACCGCGTTCGGGGTCAACGGCATCGTGCTGCCCGAGGGCTATGAGACCGGGCGCCATTTTCACGACCAGCAACAGGAGCTCTACTTCGTCCACAGCGGACGCATAGAGATCACCTTCAACGACGAGACCACCCACACGCTGGGGCCCGGCGGCCTCGCCCGCGTGGACGCCCCGACGGTCCGCAAGATCAAGAACATCGGCGACGGCCCGTGCATGTACCTCGTCACCGGCGGCAAGGACGGCTACGTGGGCCGCGACGGGCGCCTGCCCGAGGGCGAGACGAGCCGCGTGGGGCCGTCGGGCAGCAACGAACAGCAGCAATAAGGGGCTCGGCCCCGAGGTTTGTCGAGAAACCGTCCTATAGGGGGGATAAATCGACACGGTTGCCGATCCGGTCCAAAGATGCGCCTCGTCGTCGCCCTTGTTGCTGCCGTTCTGACCGCGCTGGCATTGCCGATGGGGGCGTGGGCGGCGCCGCGTGTCGGCGGCTGCCCCGTCTTCCCCAAGAACAACCCCTGGAACCAGCGCGTCGACCGCCTGCCGGTCGTGGCCAACTCCGGCGCCATCGTCAACTCGATCGGCCTCCGGGACACCATGCACGCCGACTTCGGCTCGGGGCTCTGGGAGGGCGGCCCGATCGGGATCCCGTTCACCACCGTCGCCGGCTCGCAGCCGAGGGTGCCGGTCAGCTTCGACTACGCCGACGAGTCCAACCGCGGCCCCTACCCGATCCCGGCGCGAGCCCCGATCGAGGGCGGCCGCGGCTCCGATGGCGACCGGCATGTGATCGTCATCGACCGCAGGCGCTGCCGCCTGTACGAGCTGTTCGCCGCCTACCCGCACGGCGGCGGCGCCGGCTGGACGGCCGGCTCGGGCGCGACCTGGAACCTGCGGTCGAACCGGCTTCGCCCGCGCGGTTGGACGTCGGCCGACGCCGCCGGGCTGCCGATCCTGCCGGGGCTGGCCCGCTTCGACGAGGTCAAGCGCGGCCACATCGACCATGCGCTGCGCTTCACCGCCGACCGCACTCGGCGGGCGTTCATCTACCCGGCGCGCCACTTCGCCTCGGACCTCACCGATCGCAACCTCCCCGCGATGGGCCAGCGCGTGCGGCTGCGCAGGGGCTACGACATCTCGCGCTTCCCGCGCCAGGCGCGCATCGTGCTCAAGGCGCTCAAGCGCTACGGGATGATCCTCGCCGACAACGGCTCGCCCTGGTACGTGAGCGGCGCGCCCGACCCGCGCTGGAGCAACGACCAGCTCCACACGCTGCACCAGGTGCCCGGCAGCGCCTTCGAGGTGGTCGACTCGGGCAAGCTGCCGCGCCCGCGCTAGCCCCTGTTTCCACCGCCGGGCCGCGGGTACCCCGGACCCATGACGCCATTGACCACCATCGTCGGCGCCGCCATCGTCGCGGTCCTGGTGGCCACGCTCTTCTGGGGCGGGGCCGGGCTTGTGATCGCGCTTCCGCTCGTATTCGTCGCCGGATCCATCGCGTTCGCCCTCGACGTCAAGAAGCGGCGCGACTCGGCTGCCAGTCTCCATGCCCATCGCGACCGAGCGCGCAACGACAAGGTCGATTTCACCGAGCGCGACGAGCAGACCCTCGTCTCCGAGTAGCCCGCGCCCGGTCCGGGTTGGCTGCTCGGGCTGGAACTACGCCGACTGGCGCGGCCGGCTCTACCCGGAGGGGCTCGGCCCAGCCCGCTGGCTGAGCCGCTACGCGGAGGAGTTCGAGACCGTCGAGGTCAACTCGACCTTCTACCGGCTCGCCTCACGCGATGCGGTGGCGCGGTGGGCCGAGGAGACGCCGGCCGGGTTCGTGTTCGCGGCCAAGGCGAGCCGCTACCTGACCCACGTCCGGCGGTTGCGCGAGATCGAGCAGGGCATCCACCGCTACTACGAGCGGATCATGCCGCTCGTCGAGGCCGGCAAGCTCGGACCCGTGGTGTGGCAGTTCCCGGCGACCTTCCGCAACGAGGGCGACGCGCTCGAGCGGATCGCCGAGACGCTGGGGCTGGTGCCGGCCGGCCGGCACTGCTTCGAGGTCCGCCACGAGAGCTGGTTCGGCGAGCCGCTCTACTCGCTGCTGCGCGAGCACAACGCCGCGCTGGTGATCGGCGACCACCCCAAGTGGCCGTTCCAGGACCGCGAGCTGACCGCCGACTGGACGCTGGTACGACTGCACCACGGTCACCGCGGGAGGCGCGGCAACTACTCGCAGAGCGAGATCGAGGACTGGGCCCGGCGGATCGCGCAGTGGCGCCGCCGGGCCGAGGTCTTCGTCTACTTCAACAACGACTGGGAGGGCTTCGCCGTGGAGAACGCCCGCTCGCTCAGGAAGCGGCTCGAGCCCGCTTGAAGTGTCGTCCCCTGCGGGCTACGCTCGCCGCGATCTCACGCTCAGTCCTCTCCGCTGTCGTCGTCGCGGCGCTGTTCGCCTGCGGCTGTGCGACCGGCTTCGCCGGCAAGCCGACCGACGTCACCGAGGCCGCTGCGACCATCAACGGCCTGATCTGGACCACCGATGGGGGCACGGTGTCGTATTGGGTCGAGTACGGGGTGACGACGTACGACCGGGAGACCTCCCACGTCGACGCCGAGGTCCCCGCGAGCGACCCCCGCGAGGTGTCGATACGAATCGACGATCTGAGCCCCGCCACGACGTGGCATTACCGTCTCTGTGCCCGCGACGCCCAGGGAGGAACGTGTAGCAAGGACGAGACCGTCCGGACTCGAGGGCCCGGCCGGCCGGGGATCGCCTTCAGCTCCGACCGCGCCGGCGATTTCGCCGACGTCTTCCTGATGGCGACCGACGGGAGCGATCCCGTGAACCTGACCAACAGCCCGAACACAGACTTTCAGCCGGCGTGGTCACCCGACGGCAGCAGAATCGCCTTCGCCGCGACGGGCCTCAACCGAAGCACCGACGTCTTCGTGATGAACGCCGACGGCAGCGATCGCGTCAACCTGACCAATGACCCGGCGACCGATGCCGATCCCGACTGGTCGGCGGACGGCTCGAGCATCGCGTTCACATCGAGCCGCAGCAGCGACGGCGAGATCTACGTGATGGATCCCGACGGCTCGGACGTCGTCAACCTGACCCGCAGGGCTGGATTCGACGCGAACCCGGCGTGGTCGCCAGACGGGAGCAAGATCGTCTTCAGCTCGACCCGCGGCGGCCCCGCCGAGTTGTACGTGATGGACGCCAACGGCAACAACCAGACCAGGTTGACCAATTCCGGTGGGGGCAACGTCGCTCCAGCGTGGTCGCCCGACGGGACCGCGATCGCCTTCGCCTCTGTGCGCGACGACAACATCGAGATCTACGTGATGGACGCCGACGGTCGCAACCAGGTCAACCTGACGAACAACCCAGCGGTCGACAATGAGCCCGCCTGGTCGCCCGACGGCGCCAGGATCGCGTTCAGCACCGATCGCGACGGCGATAACGAGATCTATGTCATGGATCCGGACGGCTCCGACCTGACCAACCTCACCGACGACCCGGCGAGCGACCTGTTCCCGGCTTGGTCGCCGGTGCCCTGACCAGCCCGCTCAAGCGGCGGCTGCGGCCGTCTCCAGCCGGTCGAGCGCCCGCCGCAGCAGCCGCGAGACATGCATCTGCGAGTAGCCGATCCGCTCGCCGATCTCGCGCTGCGTCAGATCGTGCATGAAGCGCAGCTCGAGCACCTGACGCTCCACTTCGGGCAGCGCCTTCCAGGTGGCTGCGATCGCGTCGCGACTCTCGACCAGGTCATAGGACGAGTCGACGTCGCCCATCAGGTCGACAAGCGGGGCGGCCTCGACGTCGTCGCGTGAGGTGGGCGCGTCGAGCGACGCCGCCTCATAGCTGGCGGCCGCCTCCTGGGCCTCGAGCACGGCCTCGACGCTGAGGTCGAGCTCGGCGGCCACCTCGCGCACCTTGGGCGAGCGGCCGAGCTGCTTCGAGAGCGCCTCGGTCGCGCGGCTCACGGCCAGCGTCCGCTCCTGGAGGTCGCGCGGCACGTGCAGCGCCCACCCCTTGTCGCGGAAGTGGCGCTTCAGCTCGCCGAGGATCGTCGGCGCGGCGTAGCTCGTGAACTTCGTCCCGCGCTGGGGATCGAAGCGGTCGATCGCCTTGACAAGGCCGAGGCTGGCGACCTGGAGCAGGTCGTCGAACGGCTCGTCGGTGTACGTGTAGCGCAGCGCGAGGTCGCGGGCGAGCGGCAGGAACCGCTCTGCGAGCTCCTCACGGGCGGCGAGGTCGCCCTCGCGGTGGTAGCGGACCAGAAGCTGGCGCTCAGTTTCCTGGGCCTGGGCCCGGTCGCAGGAGAACCTGCG
>JBQGCL010000179.1:0-17277 GCA_052038485.1 Thermoleophilaceae bacterium
ACGTCGCCGATCTCGTCGTCGGCAGCCGAGATGGCCGCCACGCGGGCGATCTGCTCCTTGCCCGAGATCTCGGTCGAGAGCTCCTGGATGTTGTCCACGACCTGGTCGACCGACTTCTCGATCCCGCGCTTGAGCGCCAGCGGGTTCGCGCCGGCGGCCACGTTCTTGAGGCCGTCGCGCACGATGCGCTGAGCGAGCACGGTGGCGGTGGTGGTGCCGTCGCCGGCCACGTCGTTGGTGGCGGTGGCCACCTCGCGGACGAGCTGGGCGCCCTGGTTGGCGAACGGATCCTCGATCTCGATCTCACGAGCGATCGAGACGCCGTCGTTGGTGATGGTCGGGGCGCCGAACTTCTTGTCGATCACGACATAACGACCCTTGGGGCCGAGCGTGACCTTGACCGCGTCGGCGACGGCGTTCACGCCGTCCTCGAGCGAACGACGCGCCTCGACGTCGTACTTCAGTTCCTTGTGAGCCATGGTTGCGTTTCCTCCTAGCTCGCGATCTTGGCGAGCACGTCCGACTCACGCAGGACGAGGAGATCCTCACCCTCGACCTGGACCTCGGTGCCGCCGTACTTCGAGTACAGGACCTCGTCACCCTCGGCGACGTCGAGCGGAATGCGCTTCTCGCCGTCCTCGTCCCACTTGCCGTCCCCAACCGCCAGGACCTTGCCGCGCTGCGGCTTCTCCTTGGCCGTGTCGGGGAGGACGATGCCGCTCGCCGTGGTCTCCTCTTCCTCGATCGCCTGAACGATCAGACGATCTCCCAGAGGCTTGAGATTCATGGACATACCTCCGTCTGGTGCAGTTTCCTTGGCACTCCTGGGGGCGGAGTGCCAACGGCCTGGCACTCTAGCACGGAGAGTGCCAAACGGAGGGGAAAGTTCTAGTTCTGGCGAGGGCCGGCAGGCCGGAGCCGCTCCTGCACCTCTGACGGCCGGTCCGAGATCTGGGAGAAGCGCACCACCGTGACCGCGTCTTCCATCTCGATCTTGCGGCCGTAGATCTGCTCGAGGAAGTGGACCATCTCGTCGAGCCGGCGGAACTCGGGGTTGTCGTGCTCGATGTCGCGCGGCGACAGCTCGTCCACGCGCTTGACCTCGACCGAGTCGATCACGGCCTCGAAGATCTTCTCGCGCGGGGAGTGCTGGAAGCCGACGGTGATCAGCACGACCTCGCCCTTGCGGTACTTCTTGCTCTTGTCGCCGAGCCGGATCGTTGCGGTCTTGCGACCGCGCTTGAGCTGGTCGACGAAGATCGGCGAGTAGAAGTTGAGGACGAACACGAGTCCGGCAGCCTAGCGGCCTTCCTCCACCCGTGAGCGCGCCGCAACGACCATCTCGCGCTCGCCCTTGTAGGCGAGCTGCTCGGCCGCCTCGTCGAGCGGCAACCAGAGCGCCTCTTCCACCTCGTGGTCGTGATCGTTGACGCTGCCGGAGCGGTATCGGAACAGGTAGAAGGCCACGGACTTGCGGATTCGCCTGCCGCCGCGCTGGTAGGAGTACCTCACGTCGCCGAGCTTCTCGACCAGCTCGGTCTCGAGGCCGGTCTCCTCGCGCACCTCGCGCCGGGCGGCGTCGGCCGCCGACTCGTCGCCATCCGGGTGGCCCTTGGGCAGCGCGAGGATCCGGTCGCGCACGCGCACCACCGCGACGTGCGGGCGCCCCCGCATGCGCCGCACGACGACGCCGCCCGCCGAGAACTCGTCGATCATCCGTCGTCGCTCACGAGCGGCACGAACCGCACCGCGGCCACGGCCTCCTCCGTGCCGTCACGGAAGCGGATCAGGTGCTCGCGCCGCCCGCGCGCGACCGGACAGACCAGCGCCGCTCCGGGCGCCAGCTGCTCGAGCAGTGCCGGCGGGGGCGCGTCTCGCGCGGTGGCTGTGACCGAGATGCCGCCGAACGGGGCGCGGTCGGGTGCCCCCTGGGCGCCGTCGCCCACACGCACCTCGACGTTCTCGTAGCCGAGCTCGGCGAGCGTCGCCGCGGCCTCGCGGGCGAGGCTGTCGTAGCGCTCGATCGTCACGACCTCGGCGCACAGGCGCGACAGGACCGCCGCCGCATAGCCCGAGCCGGTGCCCACCTCGAGCACCGTCTCGTTGCCCCTCAGCTCGAGCAGCTGGGCCATGCAGGCCACGATCCAGGGCTGGGAGATCGTCTGGCCCTCGCCGATCCGCAGCGCGCCGTCGCGGTAGGCGCGACGGCGCTGGTCGGGCGGGACGAACAGCTCGCGCGGGACCTCCTCCATCGCCGCCAGGACACGCTCGTCGTGGATGCCGCGGCGGCGGAGCTGACGCTCCACCATGCGCCGGCGCGCGTCAGTGGATGTAGTTGCGGAGCCGTCCTGGGTCATGCACGGTCACCTTTCCCCTTCCCAGCGTGACGACCCCGGCACGCTCCAGGGTGGCGAGGAAGCGGCTCGCGCTCTCGCGCGAGGTGCCCGCCAGGTGCGCGATCTCCGCCTGGGTCGCGCGAATCAGGACGTCTTCGTCGGGCGCGCCTTCGGCCTGGCGCGAGATGGTCTGCGTGAGCAGGGCGCTGGCGACCCGGCCCGCGACCGTCTGGAACGACTGCTGAAGCAGGCGCTCGTTGGTGCGGCTGACCCGCTCCGCCAGCGTGGCGAGCAGCTTCAGCGCGATGTCGGGGTTGCGCTTGATCAGCCGCTGGACGTCGCCGGCGAGCAGCGCCACGGCGCTGCACGGCTCGATCGCCTCGGCGGTGGCCGAGCGCGTCTCGCCGCGGAACATCGCCAGCTCGCCGAACAGGGCGCCGCCGCGCAGCTCGGCGAGCGCGACCATGCGTCCGTCCTGGTGCTCGCGGGTGAACACCACGGCGCCTGAGCGGAGCAGGTAGCACGTGTCGCCGCTGTCCCCCTCCCGGAAGATGATCTCGCCGCGATCCCAGTGGCGCGGCACGGCAACCTGCGCGATCGCGAGCAGCTCGCGCGGATCGAGTCCGGCGAACACCTCGGTTCGTGCCAGCAGGCGGGCGGTCTCCTCACCGGTGGCCATGGTGCGGATAATGACTGTATGGCCTTCACACGTGAAGCTGTCACGGCGGGAGACATCGAGGACGCGGCCCGCATGATCGCCGGGAAGGTGCGCGAGACGCCGGTTCTGCCCGCCGGGGAGCTGTCGCGCCGGGTGGGCGCCAAGGTCGTCCTGAAGGCCGAGAACCTCCAGCTGACGGGGTCTTTCAAGGCGCGCGGCGCCACCAACATGATCCACCGGCTGGCGCCCGAGGCGCTGCGCTCCGGGGTCGTGGCCGCCAGCGCCGGCAACCACGCCCAGGCCGTGGCGTGCGCGGCGAGCGAGGTTGGCGCCCGCGCGGTGCTGGTCATGCCCGAGCAGGCGCCGGTCTCCAAGGTCGCGGCGGTGCGCCAGTACGGCGGCGAGGTGCGGCTGCACGGCGGCAACTACGACGACGCCCACGCGGAGGCGGCGCGGCTGGTCGAGGAGGAGGGGCTGACCGCGGTGCACGCCTTCGACCAGGCCGAGGTCGTCGCGGGCCAGGGCACGGTCGGGATGGAGATCGCCCGCCAGGCGCCGGACGTGAAGCTCGTGGTGGTGCCGCTCGGCGGTGGCGGGCTGGCGAGCGGGATCGGGCTCGCGGTGGCAGAGTGGCTGCCGGGCGCTCGGGTCGTGGGCGTGCAGGCGGAGGCGTGCGCGCCCTACATCGACTCCCTGGCGGCGCACCGGCCGATCGGAGCGCGCTCGGCCAACACGATCTGCGACGGGATCGCCGTCAAGCGGCCGGGCGACTTCACGCTGCCGCTGGTGGAGCGCTACGTCGACGAGGTCGTGACCGTCTCCGACGACGAGGTGGCCGAGGCGATGGTGATGCTGCTCGAGCGCACCAAGCAGGTGGTCGAGGGCGCCGGAGCGGTCGCGGTCGCCGCGCTCATGCACGGCCGCGTGGCGCCGCCCGCCGACGGCTCCGTGTGCGCGGTGCTGTCGGGCGGCAACGTGGACGCCTCGCTCCTGTACGAGTGCATCCGCCTGGGCGAGACAGCCGCCGGCCGGCGCATGGTGCTGTCGACGATCGTGCCGGACCGCCCGGGCGCGCTATCCGGGCTTCTGCAGGTGGTCGCCGAGCACGGCGGCAACGTGGTCGACGTCGAGCACCTGCGTGACGGGATCGACCTCCACGTCGGCGAGACCGCGATCAACCTCGTGCTCCAGACCCGGGGGCCGGAGTCCAGCCAGCAGATCCTCGACGCCGTAAGCGAGCACGGCTTCGCGGTTCGAGTGGAACGCCAGGCCTAGCCCTCGGGCGTCAGCCCCCAGGCCTTTCCGGCGCCGGTCAGCTCGTCGATCTCGGCGAGCTCATCGCCGCTCAGCTCGATGCCGGCCGCCGGCGCGATGCCCTCGACGTGGGCCGGCCGGCGCGCGCCGGTGATCGCCACGTGCACGCCCGGCTGCGCGAGCACCCACGCCACGGCCAGCTGCGCCAGCGTGTGGCCGCGCTCCTCGGCGAAGCGCTGGAGCCGCCCGACGACCTCCAGGTTGCGCTCGAGGTTGTCGCCCTCGAACGGCTCGTGGCCGCGGCGCCAGTCGTCGTCGGCGAGCGCCGAGGGGTCGAAGTTGCCGCTCAGCAGCCCGTGGGAGAGCGGCCCGTAGACGAGCACACCGACGTCCTGCTCGCGGCAGTAGGGCAGCACGTCGTCCTCGATGGCCCGGTTGAACAGGTTGAAGGGCGGCTGGTCGGTTTCGACCTCGATCGTGCGCGAGAGCTCGTCGATCTCGGCCGGGCTGAAGTTGGACACGCCGACGTGGCGGATCTTCCCCTCGTCCTTGAGCTGCTGCAGCGCCGCGCCGGTCTCCTCGAAGGACGTCGTCCGGTCGGGCCAGTGCACCTGGTAGAGGTCGATCGCCTCGACGCCCAGGTGCTCGAGGCTCTTCTCGACGCCGTCGCGCAGGAACGCGGGGCTCGCGTCGCGCTCGATGCCGCCGCCCACCGGGCGAAGGCCGCCCTTGGTCGCGACGATCACGTCGTCCCGGTCGATGTCCTCGCCGAGCGCCTCCGCCAGCAGCGACTCGGAGTCGCCGAAGCCATACGCCTGGGCGGTGTCGAAGAAGGTGACGCCCTGGTCGAGCGCGGCGCGCACGGCGGCGATCGCCTCGTCGCGCTGCACCGCTCCCCAGTCGCCGCCGAACTGCCAGGTGCCGAAGCAGATGCGTGAGACGTTCAGGCCGCTCTTGCCGAGCCGGATGTATTCCATCTGCCATACGCTAGGCGACCGAATGCGAATAGCTCCCGACGTTGCCGAGGCGGTGGCGGGTGGGCAGCCGGTGGTGGCGCTCGAGAGCACGCTGATCGCGCACGGGCTGCCGGCGCCGCGCAACCTGGAGGTCGCGCGCGAGCTGGAGGCGGCGGTCCGCGACGCCGGGGCGGTGCCGGCGACGATCGCCGTCGTCGGCGGAGAGCCGCGGATCGGGCTCGATTCCGCCGCGCTGGAGGCGATCGCCACCGGTGAGGGCGTGGTCAAGTGCGGGGTGCGCGACTTGGCCGTCGTGGTGGCGCGCGGGGGCCACGGGGCGACGACGGTGGCCGCGACCGCGTGGCTGGCAGCGCGGGCGGAGGTGCTCGTGTTCGCAACCGGCGGCCTGGGCGGTGTGCACCGCGAGTCGCGCGAGACGTGGGACGAGTCGGCCGACCTCGAGACGCTCGCGCGGGTCGGGACGGTGGTGGTCTGCTCGGGCGTGAAGTCGATCCTCGACGTGGGGGCCACGCTGGAGCGGCTCGAGACGCTCGGGGTGACCGTGGTCGGCTTCGGGACCGATCGGTTCCCGGGCTTCTACCTGCACGACTCGGGGTTCCCGGCGCCGTGGCGAGTCGACTCGGCTGACGAGGTGGCGGCGCTGATTGCCGCCCGGCAGGCACTGGGGAGCGACGACCGGGCGCTGGTCGTCGCCAACCCGCTCCCGCTCGACGAGCAGCTCGACCCGGGCCTGCACACGAAGGTGCTGGCGGAGGGACTCGCGGCAGCCGAGGCGGCGGGCGTGGGCGGCAAGGACGTGACACCGTTCCTGCTCGACTTCTTCCACCGGGAGACCGGCGGCGCCAGCCTCGAGGCCAACGTCCGGATCGTGGTGCGCAACGCGGGGCTGGCGGCCGAGATCGCGGTCGCGGCGGCGTGAGTCGCATCGTCGTCCTCGGCGACGTGATGGTCGACGTCGTCGCCCGGCTGTCGGGACCGGTTGCCGTGGGCAGCGACTCGGCGGCGTCGATCTCGGTGGGCGGCGGGGGATCGGCGGCGAACGTGGCCGCGTGGCTGGCGTTCGCCGGGGCCGATACGACCCTCGTCGCGCGAGTCGGCGATGACGAGTTCGGGGCGCGTGCGTCGGCGGAGTTGCGCGCGGCCGGTGTCGACACGCAACTGGCCGTGGACGGCGGGCGGCCAACGGGCACCTGCATCGTGCTCGTGGCGCCGGGCGGCGAGCGCTCGATGCTGCCCGACCCGGGCGCGAACGCGGCGCTGGCGCCAAGCGACCTGCCAGCCGAGCTGCTGACACCCGGCTCGCACCTACACCTGACCGGCTACTCGCTGGTCCGCCCGGGGCCGCGCCTCGCCGCACTTGCGGCGATCGAGCGGGCAAACGCGGCGGGGATGAGCGTGTCGGTGGATCCGTCGTCGGCTGTGCTGCTGGACTCGGGCTTCCTCGACCTCGCGGCGGGCGCGGGGTTGCTGCTGCCAAACGCGGCGGAGGGGGCCGCTTTGACCGGCATCAGCGACCCAGCCGCCGCCGCTTTGCACCTGACCGCACGCTTCCCCGAGGTAGTGATGAAGCTCGGCGCCGAGGGCGCGCTCTGGACGGACGGCGGCGAACCGGTGCGCATGCCGGCGCCCCCGCTGCCCGGCGCCGTCGCTTCGCCCCGCGCCAGCGGCCTCCTCGACACAACCGGAGCCGGGGACGCCTTCGCGGCCGGTCTGCTGGCCGCCCGCGCCCGCGGTGCCTCGCCGGCCGAAGCGCTCGCCGCCGGTTGCTCTCTGGGCGCCCAAGCGGTCGTCACTCCCGGCGCCCGCCCGTCGGCGGCCTAGGCCAGCGCCGATTCGCGCCGTCGGCGGCGAACGCCGCTGCCCGCCCACCACGCCGCGCCGGCGATCACGGCCAGTGGCACGGCCAGGGCGAGGATTCGGATCAGCACTCCGGCGAAGCCGACCAGCAGGTCGCCCGCGTCGTCGATCGAGTCGTCGAAGGAGCCGCCCACTCCGCCGCCGCCCGAGTCGTGGTCGGCCACCTCGAGGCTCACGTTCACCACTGCATAGTCCGTGCGCAGCCTCAGGTCGCGCAGCTGGGCGCGCAGACCGTTGATCTCGCCCGCGACCAGGTCGAGGCGGCGGCGGATCGCCTCCGCCTCCTCGTCGGTGCCGGCCTCCTCGAGCCGGCGCAGCAGGCTGCGTCGCTCCGCGCGCGCCGCCTGGAGCCGGTCCTTCGCTGTCACGTGCTCGCGGGTTACGTCGCGGCCTTCCTGGGACTGGTTGATCACCGGGGCGAGCTCGGCCAGGTCGCGCAGCGCTGGGCGAAGGCGGTCCGTGGGGATGCGCAGCGAGAAGTCACCGCCGCCATCCTCCTCTCCGGTGTTGACCGACGAGTTGAGGACGAAGCCGCCGTGCCGGTTGGTCACCTCGGTGACCTCGTCGGCCACCCGCGTCATCTCGTCGAGCGGCACCGCCAGCTCGAGCGAGAAGGAGCGCTCGATCTTGCGGTTGCGCTGGCCCGGCGCGAAGCCCTTGGCCGCGAGCGGTGCGTCAGGCGCGACGACCGCGCCCGCACCGGAGTCCGCGCCGGACCGCGCCTGGCTCTCGGCGCGGGTCTCTCCCGCTCCGCCGCCGGAGCCGCCGTCATCGCCGCCGCTTTCCATCGCGACGCTGCCGCCGCCCCGGGAGCCGTTGACGTCGTTGCTGCTGTTGGGCCCGCCGGCGACCACAATGAACCCGACCAGCACCGCCACGCCCGCGGCGACCCCGCCGAGCGGCATCAGGACATCCCGTACGAACGGATTCCGCAGCCGCCGCGGCTTGCGCGCCGGCGGAAACCCCTTCAGCATCCGCGCGCTCATGTCCTCGGCCCACTCGTCGCGCGGCCGGGGGGCGTCCGCGCGCAGCTCCAGCGCCAGCTCCTGGAGCTCGCGGGCGACCGGGTCCTCGTGGGCGGCGCTCCCGCTGGCCAGCGCGGATTCCACCGCGGCCAGGTCGCGCTCGATCGTTGCGGTCTCGTCACTCATTGCATGCCTTTCGCAGCTTCGTCAGGGTGCGGTGGAGGCGGGTGCCGGCCGCGGTCTCGGACAGCCCGAGCACCGTCGCGATCTCCGTGTTGGAGAGGCCGGCGGAAAACTTCAGGGCGATCAGGTCGCGCTCGTGGCCGTCCAGCGCGCTCATCGCGGCGCGCACGGCCTCGCGGCGCAGGGCCAGCTCGGCGTGGTCGTCGGCGCCGGTCGCGGCCGTGTCCTCCGGCTCGGCCTCGAGGCGCGCCCGGCGCTTGCGGCAGCGCAGCTCGTCCAGGGCCGCGTTGCGAGCGATCCCGAACAGCCACGCCTCGCGGCTGCCGCGCCGCGTGCGGTAGGTGGCGCGCCTGCGATAGGCGCGCTCGAAGGCCTGCGCGGTCACGTCCTCGGCCGCCGAGCGATCACGCAGCAGGGACGCCACGTACGCGTACACGCGCGGGAAGGTCCGCTCGTACAGAGCGGCGAAAGTCTCGGTATCGGTTCCCGTGGCTACCGGCATCCGCTCTGCGAGCGCTTCGTTCACGTACGTACTACGACCGTACGTGCAGTTCATCACCGTGGGAAGCGATACTCTGCGCTCAAGAGGGAGGTGTCGGTCGCCGACAACAACCAAGATGGCTCGTAGGAGCTTGATAGCAGCCGCCATCTGCACGGGCCTGCTCGGCACCGGGGTTGCGCATGCGCAAACCGGGGAGCAGCTGAGCTCCTCCTGGGCTCAGGCGAACGTCTGCAACGCCACCCAGCTCGGTGCGCGGGCGCAGCTGGCCGGCGATGGCACGAAGACGGACCTGTCCGTCCGCTTCACCGCGCAGTGGCTGTCGCCCGACGGCTGGGTCTCGCTCGGCGGCGCCGCCACCTCACCCTGGCAGTCGGCCGGGTCGGCCGAGTACACCTGGAGCCAGGCCGGCTGGACGTTCAGCATCAGCGTGCCGCCCGGTCACCAGTACCAGCTGCGCGCCGTCGCCGAGCTGCGCTGGAGCGGCGAGACCAACCGCTCCGAGACGCACGTCACCGGCACCTGCACGATCGGCGCCTAAGCCGTAAAGCGCTCCCCCGAGCGCACCCGCTCGAAGCCGATCCACAGCGCGTTGACGGCCGTCTCCACGATCCGCTCGCGCGGCACCTCGGGATGGTCGATCCACCAGATCGCCAGCCCGGTGAGCGCGGCCCGCATGGTCTCCGCCGCCATCTCGAGGGCCAGCTCGTCGCCGCCGGCGATGTTCCCGGCCCCCGGCTCGCCGGCGAGGATCAGCGCCAGCGCGGCCCGCGCCGGTGCCCTGACCTCCTCGTGCACGGCGCGCGCCGCCGGATCGCCGCTCGGCTCCTGGAAGTACATCCGCGCCGCGTAGGGGTGGCTCTCCACGTAGCTCGCCCACGCGTCGAGCGCGCGCGGGATGCGCACCTCCGCGGGCCCGTCCGGAGACAGCTCCGAGCGCCACATCTCGAGCAGCTCGTCGCGGGTGCGCTCGAGCAGCCGCCGGTGCAGGTCGAGCTTGGAGGAGAAGTGGTCGTAGACGACCGGCGGGCTGACCCCCGACCGGCGTGCGATCTCGTCCATGGAAGCGCCCTGGTAGCCGCGCTCGGCGAACACCTCCGTCGCGGCCCGCTCGATGACGTCGCGCCGCTCGGCCGCCGTCAGGCGCTGTCGCTTCGCTCCGGTTGACAACCTAACGCCCCCTAGGTAACTTCCTAACCATCGTTAGGTTAGACCAGGAGGCAGACGTGCAGATCGAGGACCCGGTTCTGAAGCAGCGGCTCGCGTTCCAGCCGGCGGAAGACGGCAAGTCGGTCAGGGTCGAGATGTGGGTCGACCCGGGGGGTGGGGTCCCGCCCCACATCCACCCGGCGCTCGAGGAGCGCTTCGAGGTCGTATCCGGACGCATGGAGTTCCTGGCGGGGCGGAAATGGACGGCCGCCGGACCAGGCGAGAGCGCGACCGTTCCGCCCGGACTGCGCCACGCCTACCGCAACCGCGGCGACGAGCTCGCCCACGCGGTCTGCCACGCCACCCCGGCGTCCAGCCTCCAGGAGTTCCTTGAGGATGCGGCCGCGATGGCCCGGGCGGGCAAGATGACGCGGCACGGCTTCCCGACCTCCCCGAGTGCGCTGAAGGAGGCCCTAGGGCTGCTCGCGCGCCACCAGGACATGGTCGTGATGACCTATCCGCTGATGCCGCCGCTGCCGGTGCAGCGGCTGCTGTTCCGCCTGGTCGGAGGCGGCGGGCTCAGTCGAACAGCCGTGGGTCGTTCGTGATCACGCCGTCCACCCCGAGCGCTTCGAGTGCCCGGATCCGGGCGGCGTCGTCGACGGTCCATACGTAGACCTGCCCGCCCGCCGCGTGCACGCGCTCGACCAGCCGCCGGCTGGCCAGGATCCGGTGCGCCATCACGGCCTCGCAGCCGCCCGCGCGGATCCGCGCGGCCGCCTGGCCCGGCAGCCGCGCCCGCCACACCCGTGCGACGACGTAGGCGGGCCCGGCGAGCACGGAGCGCGTGTAGTCGCGCCGGACGCGCGGCACCGACCACCCGCGACGCAGCCCCGGCGCCAGCTCGCCGAGCAGGTCGAGGCTCTCCGTGTACATCGTCGACACGAGCGATCGCTCCGAGAGCCCGCGCCGCGCGAGCCCATCGGCGACCTCGCGCTCGTAGCCGGGCAGCTTCATGTCCACGTCCAGCTCGACCCCGGCGTAGGCGGCCCCGGCGAAGTGGTCGAGCCCCTCGTCGAGCGTGAGGCAGTCGCGCGAGGCGGCGTCGTCGTAGTCGTGGGCGAGCACGAGCCGGCCGTCGCGCGTGCGCAGCACGTCGAACTCGATCATGTCCACGCCGTGCTCGAGCGCCGCGGCGAAGCTCTCGACCGTGTTGCCGGGGGCGACGTGGTCGGCGCCCTTGTGCCCGACACGGATCAGGCCTGGCACGTGGGGCACCAGTAGGCCGTGCGGTTGTCGTCGCCCTGGCCGCGCGCGGCGATCGGCGTGTCGCAGCGCTGGCAGGGCAGCCCGGCCCGGTCGTAGACCCAGCGCCGCCCGCTCCGCCGCCCGGCGGCCGAGGCCTGCATCAGGGGCCGCAGCTCGCGCACGATCGCCAGCGCCTCGGCGTCGGTCACGTCGCGCACCCGGCGCCAGGGGTCGATTCCCGCGAGAAAGCAGCCCTCCGCCTTCCACATGTTCCCCACGCCGGCCAGCACGCGCTGGTCGAGCAGCGCCTCGCCGATCGTCCGCGAGCCGTCGGCGGCACGCAGCAGCGCCAGAAAGCGGCGCTCGTCGAGCTCCTCGGCCAGCACGTCGGGACCGAGCGCAGCCAGGCGCCTGTCGAAGCGCGTACGCGAGTCGGTCATCAGCTCGAGCACGGGCCCGTCGAACTCGACGACCTCGTGCTGCTCTGTCCGGATCACGAGCCAGGCGCGCCGGGGAGACCGGCGCCAGCGCTCGCCGCGCCGGTAGACACCCCACTGGCCGGTCATGCGCAGGTGCGAGTGCAGGGTGAGGTCGCCCTCGAAGCGGATGAACAGGTGCTTGCCGCGCGCGTCGACCGCCCGGACCGCCCGGCCGCCGAGGCGCTCGGGCCAGCGGTCGAGCGCGTGGCGTGGCTGCGGCGTCTCGATCTCGACGATCGGCTGACCGACCAGCACGGCGCCCACGCGGCGGGCAGCGGACCGGATCGTGTCGCCCTCGGGCATGTGCCTAGCGTACGGACAGGTGCGCCAGCCGGGCCCAGCGCCCCACGCCGTAGCGCGGCGCGACGTCGTGGATCGCGTCGAGCACGTCCGTCGTGCGCATGACCCCGAACCGGAAGCGCGACTGGAGCAGCCGCAGGAAGGCGGTCATGCGAGCGCGGCCGATGTCGCGCTCGAGCCGTTCGAGCGCGCAGGCGCCGCCGGCGTAGACGACCTCGCCGAAGGCGATCGGCGACCTGTCGAAGAGCGCCATCGACGAGTTGAGCGGGATGCGCTGCCGCCGCCGGGCGACCTCGTCGAACGGGTGGCGCGGGTCGCAGAAGTCCCAGGACGGGTTCAGCCGGTGGTCGAAGTAGCTGGCGAAGCTCTCGTCGAGCCACGGCTCGAGGTACTGGTCGTCGCCGACGATGCCGTACCACCACTGGTGGGCGATCTCGTGGGAGACGACGAGCGGGAACGGATCGGTGAACACCAGCTCGGGGTACTCCATGCCGCCGTAGCCGCCGACGCCCGCCCCGAGCAGCACCAGGTCGAGCTCGGTCGAGCCGTACGGCGACAGGCGCCGCTCGAGCGCGCTCACCGTCCGGCGGGCGGCGCGCAGGCTGGCCCCGGCCCCGCGCGTGCGCGGCCCGACGAACACCCTGATCAGCACGCCGCGCGCCCTGGTCGTGCGCAGCTTCATCGGGCCGATCGCGAGCGCGAAGTCGCGTGCCTGGGCCGTCCGCAGGACCAGCGTGCGCCGGCCGGCCGCGGCCGTGTCGGACACGACAGCCCCGGTGCTGGCGGCGCGCAGGCGCGCGGGGAGGGTCAGCGTGGCGTCCCAGCGGGCGGCCAGCGAGTAGAAGGCGTCGCCCTGGGTCGAGTAGGGATCGAGGTGAAGTCCGCGCTCGTCCCGCACAGCGAGCAGGGGGATCACGTTGCCGAACAGGGCGATCTTGCCGGCGTGGCCGAAGCGGTCGTCCTTGGCGCGGCCCTGCACGGTGAAGCTCAGCGCGAGCGTCCCGGTCGCGCCCGGCGCGACCGGTGCCCCCAGCCGCACCTCGAGCGCGGAGCAGGGCTCCCGGCCCGCCTGCGCCGGCGCCTCGGGGCGCACCTCGATGTGTCTCGGCCGGCAGCGATCCGGACCGTTGGCCCAGAGGCGCAGCCAGACCCGGTCGATCGCCGCGGGCCCGCGGTTGAAGAAGTCGATGCGCTCCCTGCCCGTCAGCGTCCCGGCCCCGCCTGCGTCGTAGCTCAGGTCGAGCGTGTACGCCTCCGGATCGGCGCCGGCGATCACGGCCGGTCCGGCGGCGGCCGGTGCCGCGGTCGCGGCGAGCAGCACCAGGACGGCGAAGGCGAGGCCCACGGCGCTCGAAAGCTACCGAGGGATTCTGATGCGACAGATCGGTCCGACCGACGTGAACTCGCAACGCCCGACGCCGCGCGTGCGCCCTATCCGCCGGCCGGCTTGCACGAGCTGGAGGTCGAAGCCGAAACGGCTCTTCTTGGGGTTGGTCATCCGGATCGGGAAGTCGTTGCGGAAGAAGGGACCGACTCGGAAGCGCCAGCCCGCGCTGCGGAGCACGCGGCCGCTGCCGGTGAGCATGCGTCCGGGATCCCCGTCCCGGAGGCCCAAGGTGATCTTCTGGACCGGCGCGGAGGCGGCCGGTAGGCGGGCGCGCGGTATGCCGCGCAGCCGTACCTCGACCGGACGCAGATCGGAACGCTTGCCAACCCGCAGGCTCCAATCGAGCTCGCTGATGCCGCGTGCACCTGGGCGGGGGGCGACGAGCTTGAGCGGCCGCGGGGCCGCGAGCGTGAACGTCGCCGCGACGCTCGCACTGCAATCCGCGTCGGCGTTGCGGTCGTACTCCAGCCAGGTCGCGGTCACAGAGACCGCCCCCGGAGTTTCGGCCTGGAACCCGAGGCTCGGGCCGGCCCGCACGGCCCTGGCGCCCGCAGGCAACGTGAGCTTGAAGTCATCGATGATGGCGCCGTCCGCTGTCTCCAACTCCAGGGCGATCGTGTGCGTGGCGATCAGGGCGTCCGCGGCACGGAGCGTCACGCTCGGCGCAACGCCCGGAGGGCACGGGGGAGCGGGTGTCTGCGCGGCAGCGGGACCGGCGAGCAAGAGCGGCGCGATCAGGGCCAGAGCGAGTCGCACGGGCGCACTCTAAGGCGGTCGAGTCCGCCGGTAAACCGGAAATCCGTCCGCCGGGCGGGTTGCGCCCTACCCCGCCCGGGCGCGTAGGGAGAACATCAGCGGCAGGCGTGGGTGACCCGCAGGGATTCGGTAGGTGGCGCCTACCTGGTCCAGGAACGGCCAACGCGGGAAGAGCGTGTAGTCGTGCTCGTGCAGGAGCTCCAGCCTCAAGCCCGCGTCGAGGACCGCCGAGACGATATCGCCGAGCGTGTGCTGCCATTCCTCGGTGCGGTTGTGCTCGGTCGGGGCGTCGAGGTCGGCGTAGGTCCCGGGTTCTTCGATTGCGAGCGGTTCGCGCTGGAAGTAGTCGTTCTCGAGCGTCGGCTGGTCGTCTCCGAAGACCCACGTGATCGGGTGGAACTCGCTCAGGTAGAGGACCCCGTCTGGCTTCAGCAGGTCGACGACGACGTTTGCCCAGCGGTGCAGATCCGGCAGCCAGTTGAGCGCGCCGAGACCGGTGTAGACGACGTCGAAGCGGTGGGCGCCGAGCGCACCGGCGGCGTCGTAGACGCTCGCCGTGACGAACTCTGCCTCGAGGCCGACCTCAGCGGCCCGCGCGCCGGCCGCCTCGACCGCGGGCTTGGAGAAGTCGAGGCCCGTGACGCGCGCGCCGCGCCGCGCCCATGAGAGCGTGTCGAGCCCGAAGTGACATTGGAGATGAACCAAGGAGCGGCCGTAGACGTCACCGACCTCCTCCACCTCGAACGGCCGTAGCGTGCTCGCGCCGGCCCTGAAGCCGTCGACGTCGTAGAAGGCGCTCCCCACGTGCACCGGAACACGTTCGTCCCACCAGGCACGGTTGAGGTCGCTCATCGGTCCAGCCCCGCCAGTGCCTCCGTTGTCCCGCCGTACATCTTCACCGCCACCACCAGTCCGTCCCGCAGCGTCCAGACGTGCCCGTCCACGCCCATGCCGCCGAGGTCGAGGCCGGTAAGCGCCGAGCGGCCCTCGATGTGGACCAGCGCGACCACACGATCGCCCGCGTCGATCAGCTCCTTGACCTCGATGTGGATGAACTCCCACCCCTCCGCCATGGCGGCCAGCCTTTCGACGACCCGCTCGCGCCCGTGCCAGGTCTCAGCTTCCGGGAAGTGCGCGGGCAACGTCCACTCGACCTCCGGGTCGAGCAGAGCGGCGGCGGCCTGTGGGTTGCCGCTGTTCCACCCCTCGTAGGCGCTCCGCACGATCTCGATGTTCTCGGCCGACATCACGCGCTCAGCGTCAGCCGGCGCGGCGACTGCCGGAAGCCGAGCTCCATCAGCAGCTCGCCGACCCGCGAGCCGACAACCGGTTCGCCGTCGAAGCGCTCGACGCCCAGTCGCGGCACGCGTCCGCGCTTGACCCCCTCGGCCAGCGCCTCGAGCGCCTCGCGCAGCCAGTCGTCCTCAACCGCGCGCAGCGGCACCAGCCCCTTGCCGCCGCGCTCGATGTACAGCACCGGCTCGGCGTCGATCGTCACCACGTAGGCGCCCGGCACGCGGGCCGGCCTTCGGTTCGAGTCGTCGTCGCGCTTCGGCCAGGACAGCGTCGCTCCGAACGGGTTGGCGGGGTCGGTCGCCGCCAGGACCAGGGCGCCGGCCGGCTCGTCCGTGCGCATCGTCCGCAGCCGCTCGATCGCCGCCGGCAGCGCGAATTGCGCGCCGCCCAGGCCCTCGACGAAGTAGCCCCGTCGGGCGGTGCCGAGCGTCTCCAGGTTCGACAGCTCTCCGTACAGCCCCGCGAAGCCGCCGGGGATGCCTTCGGCCAGCACGGTCTCGCGGGTGACGATCCCGTAGCGCTCGAGCAGCACCTCGGCCACCGCGCGCATGCGCGGCCCGTGGGCGGGCGCGTCCGTGAACAGCGAGCTCGTCAGCGACCAGCGGCCCTGCACCTGCGGGGCGCCCGGGCGCCGGCGCCGCGCAAAGCGCCGGCCGGCGTCGCGCTGCTGACGCGCCACCGTCAGCCGCGGCGCGCGGAGCGGCGCCCAAGCGTCGTTGGTCGCCTCGCCCGCCCAGACAAGGTCCCAGAGCGCCTCCTGCAACTCGACCGGCTCGGCCTCCACGTCCGCGAGCAGGTCGGTCCAGAACGCGGCGCCGGCGGAGAGCCGCTCGCGCACCTTCTCGTGGAGCGGCCCGGACGGCGTCTCGCCCTTGACCGGCGGCGGACCCAGCCAGCGGGCGTCCTCGCGGAAGTAGAGCGCGACCTTGCCCGAGCGCCGCCCAAGCGCGCCGGCGCCGACCCAGACGAGCTCGCCGCTCGCGCACAGCTGATCCATCCACGCGGGCGAGTAGGAGCCGATCCGGCGCGGCAGCACATCGCGCTCCCAGACCTCGGGGGCGAGCGCCAGCCCCTGGAGCGGCACGATGATCTCGCGCAGCCGGTCGACGCCGGCCTGGCCACCGCCGTCCACGCCCTGCCAGGCCGGCAGGAAGCGCGCCAGCGCACGCTGCTCGGCGGGCTCGACCTCCTTGCGGAGAGTCGCCAGCGACGCCCGGCGAAGGCGCCGCAGCACCTCCGGGTCGCACCACTCGCGCCCGCTGCCGCCGGGCCGCAGCTCGCCCTGGATCAGGTCTCCGCCGCGCTCGAGCTCGCGCAGCACCGGCGCCAGGTCCAGGCCATAGCGCCGCGATGCCTCGGCGGTCGTGAACGGCCCGTGCGTGCGGGCGAAGCGGCGCGTCAGCCGCACGAGCGGCTCCTCGACCGCCTCCAGGAAGGCCGCCGGCAGCCCGCCCGGCGGGACGGCGCCGAGCGCGTCGCGGTAGAGCCCGGCGTCCTCGGCGGCCAGCCAACGCTCCTCGCCGGCGATTCGCATCCGGATCGCGCGCCGCTCCTTCTCGAGCTCGGCGAGCATGCGCTGAGCCGACACCGCCGGCAGGGAGCGCGCCTGCGCCTCGTCGGCGGTGAGGTCGCCCACGGCGCGCAGCACGTCGTGCAGCCCGTCGGCGTTGGCGGCCCGGGTGCGCTCGCTGATGCGCTGGAGGTCGGCCTCGACCTCCGCCAGCGCGGCCGGGTCGATCAGCTCGCGCAGCTCCTCCTGTCCGAGCAGCTCGCGCAGCAGGTCGCGGTCGAGCGAGAGGGCCGCCGCGCGCCGCTCGGCGTTGGGCGTGTCGCCCTCATACATGTAGGTGGCGACGTAGTCGAACAGCAGCGACGAGGCGAACGGCGATGCGCGCTGCGTCTCGACCTCGACGAGCGACAGCTCGCGCGTGTG
>JBQGCL010000180.1:0-1880 GCA_052038485.1 Thermoleophilaceae bacterium
CGAGGCCTACCTCGGCGAGACCATCACCGACGCCGTCGTCACCACCCCGGCGTACTTCAACGACGCCCAGCGCCAGGCCACCAAGGAGGCCGGCGAGATCGCGGGCCTCAACGTGCTGCGCATCGTCAACGAGCCGACCGCGGCCGCGCTCGCGTACGGCCTGGACAAGGGTGAGAAGGACCAGACCATCCTGGTGTTCGACCTCGGCGGTGGAACGTTCGACGTGTCCCTGCTCGAGATCGGCGAGGGCGTGGTCGAGGTGAAGGCCACGAACGGCGACAACCACCTCGGCGGCGACGACTGGGACCAGAAGATCGTCGACTGGCTGGTCGACCGGGTGCGGGCCAGCCACGGCATCGACCTGGCCAAGGACAAGATCGCAATGCAGCGTGTCCGGGAGGCGGCCGAGCGGGCCAAGATCGAGCTGTCGTCCAGCACGCAGACGTCGATCTCGCTGCCCTACATCGCGCAGGACGCCGACAAGAACCCGGTGCACGTCGACGAGGGCCTGTCCCGCGCCCAGTTCGAGCAGATGACCACCGACCTGCTGGGCCGCTGCAAGGCCCCCTTCGAGCAGGTCATCCGCGACGCCGGCATCTCCCTCGCGGCGATCGACCACGTGGTGCTCGTCGGCGGTTCCACGCGGATGCCCGCCGTGGTCGATCTCGTCCGCCAGCTGACCGGCGGCAAGGAGCCCAACAAGGGCGTCAACCCCGACGAGGTCGTCGCGGTCGGTGCGAGCCTGCAGGCCGGCGTTCTCCGCGGTGAGGTCAAGGACGTCCTCCTGCTCGATGTCACCCCGCTGTCCCTGGGTATCGAGACCAAGGGTGGCGTGATGACGAAGATCATCGAGCGCAACACGACGATTCCGACCAAGCGCTCGGAGGTCTTCACCACCGCCGACGACAACCAACCCTCGGTGATGATCCAGGTCTACCAGGGTGAGCGGGAGATGGCCCGGAGCAACAAGTCGCTGGGCAACTTCGAGCTGACCGGACTGCCGGCGGCGCCGCGCGGCGTCCCCCAGATCGAGGTGACCTTCGACATCGACGCCAACGGCATCATGCACGTCTCCGCCAAGGACCTGGGCACGGGCAAGGAGCAGTCGATGACCGTCACCGGCGGCTCGTCCCTGCCCAAGGAGGAGATCGAGCGGATGATGCGCGAGGCCGAGCAGTATGCCGAGGAAGACCACCGGCGACGCGAGGCAGCCGAGACGCGCAACCAGGCCGAGGGGCTCGTATACCAGACGGAGAAGTTCCTGGGCGACAACGCCGAGAAGGTCGGCACGCTGTCCGCCGAGGTCCGCTCCGACGTCGACTCGGCGCTCGCCGACCTGAAGAAGGCGCTCGAGGGCAACGACGACGCGGCGATCAAGTCCGGTACCGAACGCCTCGCCACCGCGAGCCAGGCGCTGGGTGCGGCGATGTACGCCACCGCAACGCCGTCGGGCACCGCCGGCGAGGAACCGCCGGCCGAGTCGTCCGCGAGCGCGGGCGGTGAATCCGGTGCAGCCGGCGACGCGTCCGCTGCCGATGAGGACGTCGTCGAAGCCGAGATCGTCGACGAGGAGAAGGGCGAGAAGTGACGGATCGAGACCGGCCCCGCGGGGCCGACGAACCGGTCGGCCCTGTGGTCAGGGACCGCCGTCGCCTCGACCCGGAGACCGGCGAGCTGAGAGATCCGGGCCCGGCCGCGGGCCCCTCAGCGCCGGCGCCCGTCGCGGCGGACCGTGTCGACACGGCCGATGCTCTCCTCGCGGCTCGCACCGAGGCGGCCGAGCGGCTCGACGACCTCCGCCGCCTGCAGGCCGAGTACGTCAACTACCGGCGGCGGGTCGAGCGCGATCGGGAGCTCGTCCGCGAGACCGCGGTGGCGTC
>JBQGCL010000181.1:0-44456 GCA_052038485.1 Thermoleophilaceae bacterium
CGAGCACGTGCGAGACGCGGTCGCGCCGGCCGGTCTCGAGGCCGGCGTAGGCCGTCTCGGTGAAGCCGTACGCGCGCGTGAAGAAGTAGGCGGCCTGCGCGGCGTTGCCGACGTAGAACTCGACGTGATCGATGCCGTGGACCGGCATCTGATCCTGGGCGGGAGTGTGCGGAACCGGAGCTGTTGTGGTCGCCATGGCTAAATGATCACGGCATGAACGCGACCAGACAACGCTTGTTTGTTGCAGGAGTGCGACAATTCACCCCAGTATGGACGACGTGGACCGCACAATCGTTGCGTTGCTACGTGAGAACGCCCGCCGCTCCTTCAAGGACATCGGCGAGCACGTGCACCTGACCGCGCCCGCGGTGAAGCGCCGCGTCGACCGGCTCGAGGCCGACGGCGTGCTGCTCGGCTACACCGCGATCGTCGATCCGGCGGCGTTCGGCTGGCACGCCGAGGCCTTCGTCGACCTCTACTGCGAGGGCCGCATGCCGGGCGAGGCGATCAAGCACGCGGTCGAGCGGGAGCCGGGCGTCGTGTCCGCCCACACGGTCGCCGGCGAGGCGAGCGCGATGCTGCACGTGCGCGCGGCCGACACGAAGGACCTCGAGGCTGCGCTCGAGCGGATCCGCTCG
Source organism: Thermoleophilaceae bacterium (assembly GCA_052038485.1). Taxonomy (GTDB): domain Bacteria; phylum Actinomycetota; class Thermoleophilia; order Solirubrobacterales; family Thermoleophilaceae; genus JACVRW01. The sequence goes on from JBQGCL010000181.1 coordinate 639, forward strand.
ACCGACGGCATCACCCGGACGGTGACCGAGGTCGTGCTGTCGACGCTGCTGCGGCGCTAGCGCGCAGCCGCCCGCCCTCAGAGGTCGGGCTGCTCCTCCTCGTCGGCCTCGCCGTAGACGGCGTCGGTCTCGTCCTCCTCGTCGAACGCGTCCTCGCCGGGATAGCGCCCCTCCTCGCCGTGCGAGGCCTCCTCGATCAGGTCGTGCTCGGCGAGCTCGAAGCCCTCCTCCTCGCCCTCGCCGGCCTCCTCGAGCGGGCGGTGCGCCTCGTCGTCGTTGTCGTCGTCGACGTGGTAGTCGGGGCGGCGGCCGCCGATCCCCGCGGCCTCTGCCGCAGCGGCCTCCTCCTCGTCCTCGACGAAGCGTTCGTCGTCCGGCTCGCGCTCTTCGAAGTTCATGCCCCCGGGCTACCCCAAATCCGTCCCGAAGATGCGCACCTCGTACTTGCCGTTGACGACTCGCGTCCGGCCCTCGACGGTCATTCCCAGCTTCTCGGCCACGCGCGCCGAGCGCTCGTTGGCGTCCTCGATCAGGCTGATGATGTGGTCCGCGCCGAGCGCGTCGCGGGCCCACTCCATCGACGCGCGGCCGGCCTCGGGCGCGTAGCCGCGGCCCCAGCAGTCGCGCCGCACCAGCCAGCCCACCTCCAGGCCGGGCCACGCCTCCGGCCGGAGCAGACCCGCGCGACCGACGAGCCGGCCGGTCTCGAGCTCCTCGAGCGCCCAGTTGCCGAACCCGCGCAGCTCCCAGTGCCCGACGACGTAAGCCATCCGGCGCCACGCGTCCTCGCGGCTGAGGCCGTTCTCGTCGCCGACCCACTTGGTCACCTCGCCGTCGGCGCAGATCTCGGCCCACTCGTCGATGTCGGCGTCGGTGAACCCGCGCATCAGCAACCGCTCGGTGCGCAGCTCCGGGATCGTCATGACTTCGGCTTGCGCTCCTCGGCGAGCGGCTTGCCCGCCTCGTCGGTGAGCCGGCCCGGCGGCCAGCTGCCGAACCAGTTGTCGCGAGCGCCGTCGATCGTGAGGACCGCCCCGGAGAGGTAGTCGCCGGCCGGGGTGGCCAGATAGGCGACCAGCCAGGCGAACTCCTCCTCGGTCCCGAGCCGGCCCAGCGGCACCGTCCCGGCCACGCCCTCCACGACCTGCTTCGGGTACTTGGTCCTGAGCGTCTCGGTGGCGAAGTGGCCGGCCGCCAGCGCGGTCAGCCGGATGCCGAAGCGGGCCCACTCGATCGAGAGCACCCGCGTGAGGTTCTCGACCGCGGCCCGCGCGGCCGACGAGTGCGCCATGCCGGGCAGCCCGTGGTGCGGCGACAGCGTGACGTTGACGATCTTGCCGCCCCTCGGGATGCCGTCCCGCCCACCCGGGATCATCGCCTTGGCAGCGACCGCGTGGGTCATCAGCCAGGTGCCTTCGACGTTGAGGCGCATGACCGTCCGAAAGCCCTTCGGCGTGATGTCCTCGGCCGGGGTCATGTACTGGCCGCCGGCGTTGTTGACGAGCAGGTCGATCCGGCCGTGCCGCTCGAGCACGCCGTCGACAAGCGCGTCGACCTGATCCTCCTCGCGGATGTCGCAGGCGCGCGCCTCGACCCGCTGGCCGTCCGCCTGCGCGGCCGTCTCCGCGAGCGGCTCCTCGCGCCGCCCGCACACGACCACCCGCGCGCCGAGCGCGGCCAGCTCCAGCGCGGTCGCCCGCCCCAGCCCCGAGCCGCCGCCGCTGACGATCGCCACCTGGCCGTCGAGCAGGCCGGGCTGGAAGAGCTTCGAGGGCATGGGCGGCGAGCGTAACGAGTGCGTCCTGTTAGGCGCCCCTAACAGAACCTGCTAGCGTGCCTGCTCCGCCGTGAAGTGCTGCCGCTCGACTCCTCGCTGTCGTGACTGTCCGGCTCGCAAGATCGCCGACGACCAGCTCCTGCGCGCGCTTGGGATCCCGGTCGAGCCGCCGCTGCCGCCCCACCTCCAGGGCGTGCCGCCGAGCCTGCACAAGTACGAGCCGCTGCTGCGCCGCTCGTACGAGCAGCGGGTCCTCGCGGACGTCTAGCTCAGATCGTCGCCGTCGCGCGCCAGGAACTCCTCGACCATCATCGGGTACTCGCGCACCCGCTCGGCCACTTGGAGCAGCGCATCCATCGTGGACTCCTCCTCGACCTGCTCGTCCACGAACCACTGCATGAAGCTCTCGCTCGCGTAGTCGTTGGTCTCCCGCGCGATCTCGAAGATGGCGGCGATCGAGACCGAGACCTTCTTCTCCTGCTCGAGCGCGAGCTTGATGGGCTCGATGTGGTCGGAGAACTCGGTCCTGGGCGCGGCCACCTCGCCCAGGGTGAGGTCGGCGCCCGTGTCGCGCAGGTAGTCGACCATCTTCATGGCGTGCCCGCGCTCCTCCTCGGCCTGGTCGTAGAAGAACTTGGCCAGGCGCGGGAAGGTGAGCCGGTCGTAGAAGGCGGCGACCGCCGTGTACTGATGGGCGGCGTTGAACTCCTTGCCGATCTGCTCGTTGAGGGCCGTGACGAAGCGTTCCGATGGCACGGGCGGGAAGCCTACCCGGCCGCGCGCATGAATTGGCCGTGGAAGCCGAAGGGTATGTGGTGGGGCGCCTCGGCACGGGCCAGCTCCTCGAAGCTGCGAGCGTCGAGGACGAGCAGGAACGAGCGTCCGGCGGCCGCGTCGAGCACCACCGAGAGCACGACACCGGAGTCCTCGTCGGTCGCGCCCGGCTCGCGCACGAAGACCGGCTCGCCCGGATAGCAGTCCGACGCACGCCACTCGGCCCGCGACCCGTCGTCCAGGTCGATCTTGGCCAGGTGGTCGATCCACTCATCGCCCGTGCCCGCGAAGTACGCGTAACGGTACGGGCGCGTGTTGTGGCCGCCGTAGTCGATCCGGGGCAGCTCGACGTTGTCGCCGAGCTTCTCCCAGCTCACGCCGCCGCCGTCGAGATCGATCACATAGCGGCGCAGCTCGGTGCGCGGGAACGGACCGCGCACGCCCTCGTCGTCGAGGTAGAGGGCGTCGATGATCGAGGCGTCCTCGTAGGCGACCAGGTCGATCACCAGCTCGCTGCCGCCCGCCCGCTCGAACGCGTTGACGTGGTGGAAGCAGAAGAACGCCTCGGTCGTGTAGGTGCCGCGCAGCTCCCCGGTGACGCGGTCGACGACCTGGAACTTGGTCCCCTCCTCCGGCCGCCACACGTAGTTCTGGATGAACGGCTTGCCCGCGAACGCCATCTTCAGCGGGTTCACGCGCAGCGGGTACTCGGCCAGGATCAGGTGCCGGCCGCTCATGCCGAACGCGTGCATGTAGGCCGGTTGCTTGACCGGCAGCTCCGCGATCACGCGCCGCGTCGACGACCCGGCCGGCAGCCCGTACAGCACGTACTTGCTCACCCGCGAGAAGTAGGCGTGGTAGTTGACGAGCTCGTCGCGGTCGGCGTCGTGGTGCGGGTGCGCGGTCGTCACGTGCGCCTTGAGCTTGTCGGCGTACTCGAGGTGCCCGACGGTTGCGAGGTCGGCGTCGAACTCGATCGGCATGGGCGTCTCTGTCATCGCGATGTAGCGCTCGCCGAGCTTGACCAGGTTGACGTTGGGGTTGTCGGTGACGTCCGGCGAGAACATCGACTGCACGCGCTTGAAGAGCGTCCGGCACGGGTCGGTGGCGAAGCCGCCGTGGCGCCACTCGCCCTCCTGGGCGTCGCGGTAGGCGACGCTGTCCACGAAGCGGCTCTTGTACGACACGCGCCCGTCCGCGATGCCGAAGCGGTTGAGCATCGCGATGCCGTCGAACCAGTGGTCGAGCCGGCGTTCGCCGACCTCGAGCTTGGCTGGCGTCACGCGCACGAGCGCCCCGCTCAGCCAGGCGGGCACCGCGCCCGCGACCGGCAGGCTGTCCACCGCCGTCTCCTCCTCCAGGCTCGTGAACCCGAGCCGGTAGTCCGTCTTCGAGGTCTGCGACATTGCGGTAGCCATGGTCGAGAATGTACCGTCTACTTTGGACTGATGCAAGAGCCGCGCCTCAACCCCATCTCGTACATCGTGCTCGGCTTCCTCAACTGGAACGACGAGCTCACGCCCTACCGGCTGAAGCAGGTCGTCGCGGAGTCGGTCGGCAACTTCTGGACGCTCCAGCACGCCCAGCTCTACTCCGAGCCCGAGCGGCTCGCCAAGGCCGGCTACCTGACCGAGCAGCGCGAGCGCGGCGGCCGCCGGCGCAAGCTCTACTCGATCACCGACAAGGGCCGCGAGGCGCTCGCCGCCTGGCGCGCCGAGCCGACCGACGCGATCCTCGAGCTGCGTGCGCCGGCCCTGCTCAAGCTGTTCTTCGGCGCCGACCCGGCCGTGCTCGCCCCGATCCAGATCGAGGCGCACCGGCGCAAGCTGGCCGAGTACGAGCAGATCCGCGACACGATGCCCGGCGACGTCCCCGAGGGCCCCCGCCTGGCGCTCGATGCCGGGATCGACGCCGAGCGCCACCAGATCGCCTGGTGGGAGGCGGTTATGGTCTCCCACGATGGCGACCGCAGCCGAGCCCCGGCCCGCTGAGCTGCCGCTGCCCGGCGGGCTCGATGGCGCCCGGGTTCGGCTGCACCCACTGCTGACCGGCCAGATGATCGGCCCCGAGCCCTGGTTCCTGCGCGAGGAGGGACGCTTCGCGTGGCGGCGCGCCTTCGGCATGGGGATCAAGAAGGAGGACTGGCTCGACGTGCCCGTGCCGGCCTTCCTCGTCGAGCACCCGGGCGTCGGCCCGATCCTGATCGACACGGGCTTCCACCCGTCGGTCGCCGCCAACCCGCAGGCGAACCTGGGCCGCCTCTCGCGCTTCACGTTCAAGGGCATCCAGATGAAGCCCGAGCAGGCCGCCTCGGCGCAGCTGCGCGAGCGCGGCATCATGCCGACGGCGGTCAAGGTCGTGCTGATGACCCACCTGCACATCGACCACGCCAGCGCGATCTCGGAGTTCCCCGACTCGACCTTCGTCCTGAGCAAGGCGGAGTGGGCGGCCGCGTCGGAGCACGGCCAGTTCCACGGCTACGTCAAGCGCCAGTTCGACCACGGCTTCGAGTACCGCCTGCTCGACTTCGAGGGCGCGGACGCCGAGTCGTTCTCCGGCTTCGCCCGCTCGTTCGACGTCTTCGGCGACGGCAGCGTGCGCGCGGTCTACACGCCCGGCCACACGCTCGGTCACATGTCGATCGTGCTGCGCACCGGGCGCGGCGAGGTGCTGATCGCGGGCGACGCGATCTACATGCGCCGTACGCTCGACGAGGAGCACCTCCCCTACCGGGTCGAGGACGAGCACCTGTTCCGCCGCTCGCTGCGCGAGATCCGCCAGTACGCGACCGAGACGCCCGAGGCGCTGATCGTGCCCGGCCACGACTGGAAGGCGTGGCACGAGCTCGAGGCGGCCTACTGAATCACGTCCTCGTCGGCGGCCGTGACGTGGATCTCGTCCGGCCCGCGCACCCAAGCGATCAGGTTCAGCGACTGGAGCCGGTCGAGCATGTACTGGAACGCCCCCGCCTGCGCGGGGGTCGCGTAGTCGCGCCGGACGTCGAACGACCAGCCGTCCGGGTAGAGCCTCGTCACGGTCAGCGGCGCGCGGCTGCCCGAGACGCTGCGCACGCCGGCGGCCAGGTAGACGGCCAGCTCGTAGGCCTCGGGCCGCAGCCCGCCCGGCTCGGCCCGGGCGGCGAGGCGCAGCCCGCGGATGCCCTCGAACGGGCGCAGGTCGCCGGATTCGTCCTTTGAGGGCGGGTGCAGGACCAGCTCGGCCGACGGTGCGCCGGTCTGGAGGCGGGCGAGGCGGCGCAGCTCGGCGGGGTCGTCGCGGTAGAGCCGCATGACCTCGCGCGCCGCGTAGACGCGCCACAGGTAGCTCGCCGAGTCGTCGCCGAAGCCGGACAGCAGCGCGTAGGCGCGCGGGTGGTTGCGCGGGGTCGCGTCGAAGTAGACCTGGGCCCAGCTCGCGTCGCGGTCGCCGTAGGCGGCCAGCACGTTGTCGAGGTTGCCCATGCCCATGTGGTACGAGACAACCGCCAGATCGTCGCGCCCGAACCGCTCGCGGGCCTGGGTCAGGTAGAGGACTGCCCCGGCGAGTGCCTTCGCCGGGTCGAAGCGCTCGTCCACGCGGCGGCGTTCGCGCAGCAGCCGCGGGAGCGGCCCGCGCCGCTCGATCCGGCGTGTCAGCCGTTCGCTGGCGGCCACGTCGACGTGCATGCCGAGCAGGCTCGTCGCCGTGCCGGCGCGGATCTGGGTGAGCCCCGCGGCGCCCTCGAGATCGTCGCTCGCGCGCGCGGTCGGGCTGCCCGCGCTCTCGAGGAACACGATCGCCTCGAGCACGTCGGGGTCGACCTCCTCGCCGGCCGCCGCCTCGATCCGGGGCCGCCAGCGCTCCACGCGGCGGGCGGTGGCGACGGCGCCGCCGGGGCTCTTCGCGTACAGCACGTGGCTGTGGCCGGCGGTGGCGCGCTCGACGAACTCGTCCTCGCGGTCGGGCTCGTAGGCGAACGGGTCGGGCTCGCCGGGGTCGAGCGTGACCGGGCCGAAGCTCGGCGGGTCGTCGTTGCCGGTGAATGCGAGCACCGCCACCGTGAGGCCGGCTGCGAGCGCGAATAGGACTGCGAAGAGGCGCAGCACCCGCAGAAGGGTGCCAAGCGTGCCTACGATCTCCGCAGTGTCGAACGTCACGATCGGTCTGTTCGCGGTCAACTACCACGCCTGTGCGGAGCCCGCGGCGGCGGCGCAGATAGCCGAGCTGGCGGAGTCGCTGGGCTACGACTCGCTCTGGACCGGCGAGCACGTCGTCCTACCCAGTCCGCGCGTGGAGCCCTCGCCGATGGATCCGGACGAGCCGATCCTGGATCCGCTGGTCGCGCTCGCCCATCTGGCCGCGCACACCGAGCGGATCCGGCTCGGCACCGGCGTGATCATCCTGCCGCAGCGCAACCCGCTCGTGCTCGCCAAGCAGGTCGCCAGCCTCGACGTGCTCTCGGAGGGTCGCCTGATTCTCGGGGTCGGCGTCGCCTACCTCGAACCGGAGATGGCGGCGATCGGCGTGCCGATGGAGCGCCGTGGGGCGCGCGCCGACGAGTACCTGGCGGCGATGCGCAGCCTGTGGGAGGACGAGGCGCCCGCCTTCCACGGCGAGTTCGTGGACTTCGAAGGAGTGGACGCGCACCCGCGGCCCGTCCAGAGACCGCTGCCGGTGGTGGTGGGCGGCCACAGCGAGCGCGCCTTCCGCCGCGCGGCGCGTCACGCCGACGGGTGGTACGGCTTCCTGGTCGGGCTGCGCGCGATGGCGGAGCACCGCAGGGCGCTCGACGCCGCGATCGCCGCGGCCGGTCGCGAGCGTCCCCTGCACGTCTCGGTCTCCCCCTCGCGCCCACTCGACAGGGACACCGTGGCGGCCTACGCCGAGCTCGGCGTCGACCGCCTGATCGTTGCGCCGCCGCCGAAGCTGCCCGCGGATGAGCTGGCCGCCTTCGTCGAGGCGAACGCGCCGGAGCGACACGGCGCGAAGGCGGCCTAGGGCGCGCCCGCGAGCAGCCGCGCCCCGCGACGGTGGCGCGCAGCGCGCGCGCTAAGCGTGCACCGCTTCGGCCGCGTCGCGGATCGCGGCGAGCAGCGCCTGCGTCGACGGGCGGGCCGCGTCCGAGGTGCGTGTCGCGGCAAAGATCGAGCGCGTCACGGGGCCCTCGGCGATCGTTCGCAGCGCCACTCCCGACGACCGGCGCGGGAGGGCCAGGTCGGGCAGCATCGCGACGCCCAGGCCGCGGCCGACCAGCGCGAAGATCACCTCGGGGTCGTTGGTCCGGTGGCGGATGTCCGGCTCGAAGCCGCCGAGGTCCCTGCAGTTGCGGCGCGTCATCGCGTCCCATCCCATGCCGGCCGGGCCCGTCGTCCAGGCGGCGTCGGCGAGCTCGGCCAGCGGCACCGCCTCCGGGTTCGCACGCACGAGCGGGTGGCGGCTCGGCAGGACGAGGTGGATCGGGTCGCCGAAGAGGTCGTGGCGCTGCACGCCGTCGGGAATACGGACCGGGTTCTGCGGCCACTCGTCGCCGAGCACGAGGTCGACGTCGCCCAGCGCCAGCGCGGGCAGCATCTGCTCGGGCTCGCCCTCGACGGCCTCGCAGCGCAGCCGCGGCGCCTCCCGGGCCAGCCGCTCCATCGCCGGCAGCGCCAAGCGCAGCGTGACGGATTGGAAGCCGGCGATCCGCCCCCGCCCGGCCACCGTCCCGGCGGCGGCCTCCAGATCCGCCTCGGCGACCGCGGCCCGCTCCAGCAGCGCGGCCGCGTGCTCGACCAGCACCAGCGCCGGATCGGTCAGCCGCACTCCGCGGCCGAACCGCTCGAGCAGCTGCACGCCGGCCTCGCGCTCCAGCATCGCGAGCTGCTGGGACACGGCCGAGGGGGTGAACTGGAGCGCGTCGGCGACCGCGGCGATCGTCCCGCGCTCGTGCAGCTCGCGCAGCAGGCGCAGGCGGCGGAGCTCCAGCATGGTTAAGCGATCCTACTGTATATACGCCACCAATCAGCATCGCTTCTACACGATCTCTCCGGCACGATGGCGCCGTGCGCTCGTCCGGAACCCTGATCTGCCTCGCGTCCGCCACCTCGTTCGGCGCGATGGGCATCTTCGGCAAGCTCGCCTACGACAACGGCACGACCGTCGGCACCCTGCTCGCGAGCCGCTTCGCGCTCGCCGCCCTCGTCTTCTGGCTCGTGCTCGCCGCCACCGGGACCGCCCGCGAGCTGCGCGCCCTCACCACCCGCGACACGCTCGTGGCGATCGGGCTCGGCGCAATCGGCTACTCGCTTCAGGCCGGCCTCTACTTCGCCGCGCTGGCTCGCATGGACGCCGGCGTGCTGGCCCTGCTGCTCTACACCGTCCCGGCGATCGTGACCGTTGCCGGCATCGCGATCGGGCGCGAGCGCTTCAGCGCGCGCCGGCTGGCGGCACTGGTACTCGCCTCCGGCGGCCTCGTGCTCGTGCTCGCGACCGCCGGCACCGGCCAGCTCGACCCGCTCGGCAGCGCGCTCGGGCTGTGCGCCGCCGGGGTCTACAGCGTCTACATCCTCGTCACCGACAGCATCGCGCAGCGAGTCCCGCCGCGCGCGTTCTCGACGCTCGTCTGCACGGGCGCCGCCGTGACCCTGACCGTCGGCTCGGCCCTGATCGGCGAGCTGCGGCCCGCTGCGGTCTCGCTCGCCGGCTGGGGCTGGCTGGCCGGAATCGCCCTGGTCTGCACGGTCGCGGCCGTCACGCTGATGTTCGCGGGCATCGCGCGCGTCGGGCCATCGGTGGCGGCGATCCTGTCCACGCTCGAGCCGGTCGTGACCGTGCTGCTCGCGTTCGCGGTGTTCGGCGAGGTGCTCGGCTCGCTCCAGCTGCTCGGCGGCGCGCTGGTGCTCGGGAGCGTGTTCGTCCTAGTCGGCGCTGACCGGGCGCCGGGCGGCGGACTCAGCCGCGCGGCGCGCCGCGCGGGCCGCCTTGACGACCCTGCGCCGGCCTTCCTTGCAGAGGCGCCCGTGCATCGTGCGCACGCGCTCGAAGACGACCTCGGACGCGGCCTGCGCCTGCTCCCGCGTCGGCTCCGCAACCTGTTCGAACCGAACCGGCTCGCCGAACTGGACGGTCACCTTGGGGAACTGGAGCCGCTTCCAGTTGCGGGCGCGCTCGGTTCCGGCGATCGCGGTCGGCACAACCGGGGCGCCTGACTCGAGCGCCAGCCGCCCGAGGCCGTGGCGCGGCTTGCCCAGCTCGCCGCTGCGCGAGCGGCCCGCCTCGGCGTACATGACGACCAGGTCGCCGCGCGCGAGCACGGCGTGGGCGGTCTTGAACGCCTCCTCGTCGGAGTGGCCGCGGCGCACGGGAAACACGCCGCCGTGCGTGTAGATGAACTGGAGCGGCGGCTTGAACATCTGAGACTTGGCCATGAAGTGCACCTTGCGGCGCAGGTAGACGGCCACGAAGAAGTGATCCAGGAACGAGAAGTGGTTGGGCGCGATGATCGCCGGGCCGTCCTGGGGCAGGTTGCGCGAGTCGATGCAGCGGGCCCGGTAGAAGAGCAGCAGGTACGGGGTCAGCACGATGCGCACCAGGTCGTAGACCCAGTCGGGCCGGCGCGCGCGCGTGCGCGCGTGAAAGCGCGCGAAATGCTCCGCCGGGCGGGGGTCCTTGTACACCTGCGGCTTCATCCCTCGGCCCTTCTACCCGGTTCGCTCGGCTTCGTTACTGGCTGCCCGCTCGAGTGCGCGGCGCCAGCCGGTCACCAGCGCCTCGCGACGGTCCGCCGGCATCGACGGCTCGTAGCGCGCCGCCTCGCGCCACATCGAGCGCACGTCCGCCTCCGTCCAGGTCCCGGTCGCGACCCCGGCGAGGTAGGCGGCCCCCAGCGCCGTCGTCTCGGACACCTCCGGCACGATCACCGGCACGCCCAGCACGTCGGCCTGGAACTTCATCAGCCAGCCGTTGACCACGGCACCGCCGTCGGCCTTGAGCTCCTCGAGCACGACGCCCGAGCTGTCCTCCATCGCGCGCACCGCGTCGAGCGTCTGATAGGCCATCGCCTCCAGCGCGGCGCGGGCGAGGTGCGCGCGCCCGGTACCGCGCGTGAGACCGGTGATCGTCCCGCGCGCGTACGGGTCCCAGTGCGGCGACCCCAGCCCGGTGAACGCGGGCACGAGATAGACGCCGTCGTTCGAGTCGAGCGAGCGGGCCAGCTCCTCGGTCTCGGCCGCGCCGCGGATGATCCCGAGCCCGTCGCGCAGCCACTGGACGGCGGCGCCGGTGACGAAGATCGCCGCCTCGAGCGCGTAGTCCACGCGCCCGCCGACCCCCCACGCGACCGTGGTCAGCAGCCCCTCGGCGGGGTCGGGCAGCTCGGGTCCGGCGTTCTGGAGCACGAAGCTGCCCGTCCCGTAGGTGTTCTTGCCGAGCCCGCGCTCGTGGCAGGCCTGGCCGTAGAGCGCCGCCTGCTGGTCGCCGGCGATGCCGGCCACCGGCACCGAGCCGCCGAACTCGGTCGTCTCGCCGTAGACCTCTGCGCTCGGGCGCGGCTCGGGGAGACCGGCCGGCGGGACGCCGAGCAGCTCGCACAGGTCGGCGTCCCAGTCCAGCCGGCGGATGTCGAACAGCATCGTGCGAGAGGCGTTCGAGTAGTCCGTCACGTGGGCGCCGGTGAGCTTGTGGACGAGCCAGGAGTCGATCGTGCCGAACGCGGCGCCGGGCGGGACGTCGCCGTGGCGGATCAGCCACTCGATCTTGGTGCCGGAGAAGTAGGGGTCGAGCACGAGGCCGGTGCGCTCGCGCACGAGCGGCTCGTGCCCGGCCGCGCGCAGCTCGTCGCAGCGGGCCGCGGTGCGGCGGTCCTGCCAGACGATCGCGCGGTGCAGCGGCTCGCCGGTGGCCGGGTCCCAGGCCACGACCGTCTCGCGCTGGTTGGTGATGCCGATGCCTGCCAGCTTGCGGCCGTCGACGCCTGCCGCGTCGAGCGCCTCGCGAGCGACCGCGCGCGTCACCTCCCAGATCTCGACGGCGTCGTGCTCGACCCAGCCCGGACGCGGGAAATGCTGCGTGAACTCGCGGTAGGCGCGCCCGGCGATCGCGCCCTTCTCGTCGAAGACCAGGCAGGTTGTCCCCGACGTGCCCTGGTCGATCGCGAGGATCATGCGCCCTCCACGGCGTACAGTCGCCACGAGCCGGGCACGCCCTTGAGCTGGTGCTCGCCGCGGTCCTGGAAGCCGAGGCCCGAGCCCGCCACCAGGTCCTTGACCGTCTGCGACACAAGCACCTCGCCGGGCCCGGCGCTGGCGCCCACGCGCGCGCCGATGTTGACGGCGATGCCGCGGATGTCGTCGCCGGTCATCTCGCACTCGCCGGTGTGCAGGCCGGCCCGCAGCTCCAGCCCGAGCCGGCGCATGCCGTCGCGCAGGTCGGCCGCGCAGCGGATCGCCCGCCCGGGCCCGTCGAAGGTCGCGAGGAAGCCGTCGCCGAGCGTCTTCACCTCCCGCCCTCGATAGCGCTCGAGCCGGGCGCGGACGAGCCGGTCGTGCTCCTCGAGGAGATCACGCCAGCGGCGGTCGCCCAGCTCGGCCGCGCGGCCGGTCGAATCCACGATGTCCGTGAACAACACGGTGGCGAGCACCCGGTCCGGCTCATAGGCGGAGGTGGCGCCGGTCAGGAACGACGCGATCTCGTCGAGGATGTCCTCGCCGTCGACCCAGGGAAGGTGGTCGGCGCCCGGCAGCTCGACGTAGCGCGCCCCGGGGATGTGCTCGCCGAGGTAGCGCCCGTGCTGCGCGGGCACGATCGAGTCGCCCTCGCGATGTATCACGAGCGAAGGGACGCCGATCGCGGGTAGGACATTCCGGACGTCGGTGTCCTGGACCATCTCCAGCCAGGCGATCCCGGTGGCCGGGGTGCCGGCGCTGACGAGCATCCGGTTCCAGTGCTCCTGCGCCGCGGGATCGTCGGCAACGGTGGGCGCAAACAGCTGCAGCATCCACGCGTTGTCGCCCCAGGTCTCGCCGACGCGCCGGTTGTACTCGGCCGTCACCTCAGCGGTCGGGGCCCAGTCGTAGTCGTCGTCGCGGAGCATTCGGGCGAAGCCGCCGAAGAGGATCAGCGAGGACACCCGCTCCGGATGGCTGGCGGCGAACACCAAGTTCAGCCCGGCGCCCTCGGAGAACCCGAGCACGACGGCGCGTTCGCAGCCGGCCGCGTCGAGGACCACCCGCATGTCGTCCATGCGCTCCTCGAGTGTCGGCAGTCGGTCGGGCGGCATGCGCTCCGACAGACCCGTGCCGCGCTTGTCCCAGAGGATCAGCCGCCCCAGGGTGCCGAGCCGCTGCATCCAGCGCGCGAAGGCGCCGTTGTCCCAGGCGCTCTGGAACGAGCCGATCCAGCCGAAGGTGACGAGGATGTCGCGCTCGCCCTCCCCGACCACGTCGTAGGCGAGACTCACGTCCCCGTTGCGCGCGTAGCGGGGCATAAAGGCGCCTCAGCCTATCCCGGCAGGTATCTTGCGCGCGCACGCGATCCGCTCAGGAGGTTGGACTTGCCCGACGTCGAGGCTCACATCACGGGAACGGTTTGGAAGGTGGAGTGCGAAGTGGGACAGGAGGTCGCCGAGGGCGACACGCTCGTGATCCTCGAGTCGATGAAGATGGAGATGCCGGTCGAGGCGGAGGACGACGGCGTCGTCAAGGAGATCGTCTGCCAGGAGGGCCAGTCGGTCTCGGAGGGCGACACCCTCGTCGTCCTGGAGTGACCGACAAGCTCGTCCTCGACGAGCCGGCCGACGACGTCGCCCGGCTCACGATCAACAACCCCGAGCGGCGCGGCGCGCTCGACCACGAGCTGCTCGACGCGCTCGCCGGGCACACGCGCACCCTCGAAGCGCGCTGCCTGGTCATCCGCGGCTCCGGCAAGGTCTTCTCGGCCGGCTACGACATCGGCGGCTTCGAGGAGGGCGCCTTCGAGGAGTCGGCCGAGTGGCTGGTCGCGCACCCATTCCACGATGCGATCGAGGCGCTCGACGCCTACCCGTATCCGGTCGTCGGCCAGCTCAACGGCCACGCGATCGGCGGCGGGCTCGAGCTCGCGCTCGCCTGCGACATCCGTGTCGCCGCGAGCGGCATCAAGCTCGGCATGCCGCCGGCCAAGCTCGGGCTGATCTACTCGCACACCGGCCTGCGCCGCTTCATCGACGTCTGCGGCCCGGCCCACACGGCAGAGCTGTTCTACGTCGGCCGCAACGTCGACGCCGACCGCGCCGAGCGCATGGGGCTCGTCAACGAGGTGGTCGATCTGGCCCTGCTCGACGACCACGTGCTCGACCTGGCCGCCGAGATCGCCGCCAACGCACCGCTGTCGCTGGCGGGCAACAAGCGCGTGATCCGCACCCTGCTCGCGCAGCCGCTGCCCGAGGACGTCGAGCGCGAGCTGATCGAGCTGCGCGAGTCCTGCTTTAGCTCGGAGGACTTCCGCGAGGGCGTACGCGCGTTCGCTGAGAAGCGCAAACCGCGCTGGCAAGGCAAGTAGCCGTCCGACACGGCGCCTACCTTCCGGGCCGGTGCCGCCGCTCATCTCCCAGGAAGAGGCGCTCCGGCTCGGGCAGATCGAAGACCACGCCGAGATCGAGGCGCTGATCGAGCGTGCCTGGCAGGCGCGCGTCGAGCGCTTCGGCGACTCGACCGACATGTGCTCCCTGGTTAACGCCAAGTCGGGCGGCTGCGCCGAGGACTGCGGCTTCTGCGCCCAGTCGCGCTTCGCGGACGCCGACACGCCGATGCACGCGATGATGACGCCCGAGCAGATCCTCGAGCACGCGCGCGCGGCCGAGGCCGCCGGGGCGCACCGGTTCTGCATGGTCACCCAGGGCCAGGGCCTGTCCAAGCGCGACTTCCAGAACGTGCTCGACGGCGCCCGCCTGGTCGCCGAGCACACCAACCTGAAGCGCTGCGCATCGATCGGCCACATGTCCGTCGAGCGCGCCAAGCAGCTCAAGGAAGCCGGCATCCAGCGCGTCCACCACAACGTCGAGACGGCCGAGAGCTACTACCCCGAGGTGTCCACGACGGTCCGCTACGAGGGGCGGCTGCGCACGATCACGGCGGTCGAGGAGGCCGGGCTGGAGACCTGCGTGGGCGGCATCCTCAATCTCGGCGAGACCCCCGAGCAGCGAGTGGAGATGGCCTTCCAGCTCGCCAAGATCGACCCGACCAGCGTGCCGATCAACATGCTCAACCCGCGCCCCGGCACGAAGTTCGGCGACCGCGACTACATGGATCCCTGGGAGGCGGTCAAGTGGATCGCGATCTTCCGCCTGATCCTGCCGAACGCGCTGTTCCGGCTCTGCGGCGGCCGCGTCGAGAACCTCGGCGAGCTGCACGAGCTGGCCGTCAAGGCCGGCATCAACGGCGTGATGATGGGCAACTTCCTGACGACGCTCGGCTCCGAGCCGGAGGAGGACCGGGCGATGTTCGAGCGGCTCGGGCTGAACGTCGCCCGTCAGCACGACAACGGCTCCAACCCGCGGCCCGACAACCGGTCCGGCTGGCTCGAGGGCGAGTCGCCGCGCACCCCCGTCGACGAGCTGATCGACTCGCAGAGCGAGGCCAACTTCTGGAACCCGGCGACGCAGCTGCGCCACCGCAAGAAGACCTCCGTGCCGCCTCGCCCAGACGGTGCCCCCAACACGTTCCCCGAGGTGGTCCAAGTGAGGCCGGAGGCGGCATGAGCGAGATCGAGGAGAGACTGGAAGAGATCCGCGGCCGCGGCCTATACCGCAAGCTGCGCTGCGTGTCGGGGCCGCAGGGCCCGCGCGTGCTGCTCGACGGCCGCCCGGTACTGCTGCTGTGCTCGAACAACTACCTCGGGCTGGCCGATCACCCGCGCGTGCGCGAGGCCGCCGCCGAGGCCGCCATGCGCTACGGCGCCGGGTCGGGCGCTTCGCGGCTGATCTCGGGCAACATGACGATCCACCGTCGCCTCGAGGACCAGCTCGCCCACTTCAAGGGCGCCGAGGCGTGCCTGCTGTTCGGATCGGGCTTCCTCGCCAACGCCGGTTTGGTGTCGGCGCTGGCGCGCGAGGGCGACGTGGTCTTCTCGGACGCGCTCAACCACGCCTCGATCGTCGACGGCTGCCGGCTGTCACGGGCCGAGACGTTCGTCTACGACCACTGCGACGTCGGCCACCTCGAATGGGGTCTCCGGCAAGCCGAAGGCCGCGGGTCGCTGATCGTGACCGACGGCGTGTTCTCGATGGACGGCGACGTGGCGCCGCTCCCGGAGATCGTCGAGCTCGCCCAGCGCTACGACGCGCGCGTCATGGTCGACGAGGCGCACGGCACGGGCTGCGTCGGCCCCGGCGGGCGCGGGCTGGTCGCCGAGTACGGGCTCGAGGACGAGATCGACGTGATCGTCGGGACGCTCGGCAAGGCGCTCGGCTCCTACGGCGCCTACGTGCTGTGCGACGCGACGATGGCCAAGTACCTGATCAACACCGCGCGCACGCTGATCTTCTCGACGGCTCTGTCGCCCCCGGCCGTCGCGGCCGCGATGGCGGCGCTCGATCTGCTGCGCGAGCAGCCGCGCCGCGTCGAGAAGCTCCAGCGCAACGCCGCCGTGCTGCGCGAGTCGCTGACCGAGGCGGGGGTCTCTGTGGAGCCGGGCGAGACCCCGATCGTGCCGCTGATCGTCGGCGACGCGGACGCGGCGATGGCCGCCTCCGAGCGGGCGCTCGAGCAGGGCGTGTTCGCGCAGGCGATCCGCCCGCCGACGGTGCCGGCGGGGACGTCCCGGCTGCGGCTGGCGGTGATGGCGTCGCACACGAAGTCGGAGCTGCGCGAGGCGGGACGGGTGCTTGCCGCCGCGATTCCGAGCCGGCGGCTGGAGCCGATCCAGCATCCGGTCGTGTTCGACGGGCTGGCGGACGCTGCCTAGCGCCCTGCGCGGCGTCTTCGTATCGGGCACCGACACCGGCGTCGGCAAGTCCGTGGTCGCGGCGGCGGTCTGCGCGGCGCTCGCCGACCGCGGCGTGCCCGTGGCGGCCTTCAAGCCGGTCGTGACCGGGCTCGACGAGCCGGCCGAGGAGTGGCCGCGCGACCACGAGCTGCTGGCGAGCGCCGCTGGCGCCGGTCAGGGGCCGGAGGAGGTCACGCCCTACCTCTTCGGCCCGCCGGTCTCACCCCACTACGCGGCCGAGCTGGCAGGCACGGCGATCGAGCCGGCGCGGCTGGTCGAGGCCGCGCGGGCGGGCGGCACCGAGCGCGCGCTGGTGGCCGAGGGCGTCGGCGGCCTGCTGGTCCCGATCACGCCGGGCTACCTGGTGCGCGACCTGGCGATCGAGCTCGGGTTGCCGCTGCTGGTCGCCGCGCGCACGGGGCTCGGCACGATCAACCACACGCTGCTGACCGTCGAGGCGGCCCGCACGGCCGGGCTGACCGTGGCGGGGGTTGTGATGACGCCTTGGCCGGACGCGCCCGAGCCGATCGAGCTGTCCAACCGGGCGACGATCGAGCGGCTCGGCGGCGTGCCGGTCGCCGGCCTGCCGCACACCGAGCCGGGCTCGCTTGCGAAAGCAGGATCACACCTCCCGCTCGGTGAGTGGTTACCTTGGTCTCGGTGAGCGACCACGAGTACCTCGGCTCGCGCCCGGGCCCCGACCGGGACGACATCCCGGACCTGATCCGCAAGCTGCGCGAGCGCAAGATCCGCCACAAGCAGCGTCACATCGTGCACCGGGTCGGCGTGGTCGCCCTCGGCTGCCTGCTGGTGATCGCCGGCATCATCATGTCCGGCCCCGGCGTGCCCGGGCCAGGGATCGCGACGATCCTGCTCGGCCTGTTCTTCCTCGCCCTCGAGTTCGAGCGGGCCGAGCGGCTGCTCGAGCGGGCGATCGTGTGGGGCGAGCGCGCCGCGGCGCGGGCCGAGCGCACGTCAACGGCGCAGCGGGTGGCGGCCGGAGCCGCCGGCGCCCTGATCGCGACGGCGTTCATCGTGTCCGCGATCCTCTGGGACATCCCGCTGATGCCGGTGCTCTAGGCGGGGAGCCCGGGCGGCCCGAGGCGCGGGCCGTACACGAATGACCCGGGCGGGAGCTGGGGCGCGCGAGCAGGGGCTGACAGGCCGACCAGGCAGTCGAGGTGGCGGCTAGGCTGGCGCCCCGTGAGCCGGATCGCCCGCTACGGCAAGGCCACCGCCAAGCCCGGCCACGGCGAGGAGCTGGCGGACATCCTGCTCGCCGCGGCGGCCGAGCTCGAGGGCGACCCGGGCTGCCTGCTCTACCTGATCAACCGCCAAGCCGACGCGCCCGACGTGATCTGGGTGACCGAGCTGTGGAGCAGCCAGGCCGACCTCGACGCCTCGCTCGAGCGGGTCCGCGGCAGCGAGAGCGCATCGGCGGCGATGGCGCTCGTCGAGGACTGGCAGATGATCGAGCTCGATCAGCTCGGCGGCAAGGGGCCCGGCTGACACGGGCTGGCACCATGGCGCCATGCGCCGCGTCAACCTGTCCCAGCCCACCTTCGAGCACGACGACGACGAACCGGACGGCTTCCGCGCCGGCATGTTCCGGTTCGGCAAGGAGCTCGGCGCGACCGACACCGGCGCCAGCCTGTACGAGCTCCCGCCCGGGCAGGCCGTCTGTCCGTACCACTACGAGTACGGCGAGGAGGAGTGGCTGCTGGTGCTGAGCGGCAGCCCGTCCGTGCGCACGCCCGAGGGAACCGAGCAGCTCGAGCCACTCGACATGGTCTTCTTCCCGATGGGGCCCGACGGCGCGCACCAGGTCCTGAACGCGAGCGACGCGACCGCGCAGGTGCTGATGTGGTCGATGGTGGTCACGCCCACCGCGACCGCCTACCCGGACAGCGACAAGGTCGGCGTCTGGACCGGCATCAAGGCCGAGGACCTGATCGTGCGGCGCTCTTCTGGCGTGGAGTACTACGACGGCGAGCGATGAGTTTGGAAGGCCCGCCGGGTCTCTTGGGAACAATGAAAGACATGCAGCAGTCTGACCTAACCGAACGCAACCGCTGGATCGCTCTCTATGTGCTCTGCACTGGGGTGCTCATGATCGTTCTCGACGTGACCGTCGTGAACGTCGCCCTGCCCACGATCCAGGACGACCTCGACTTCAGCCAGTCCAGCCTCGCCTGGGTCGTCAACGCCTACCTGATCAGCTTCGGCGGGCTGCTGCTCCTGTCCGGACGCTTCGGCGACCTGCTCGGCCGCCGCACGATCTTCCTGGCCGGCCTGTTCGTCTTCACGGTCGCCTCGCTGCTGTGCGGGCTGGCCCAGAGCCAGGAGATGCTGGTGGGCGCCCGCTTCATCCAGGGCGTGGGCGGCGCGATGACCTCCGCTGTCGTGCTCGGAATGATCGTGACGATGTTCCCGCAACCCGGCGACCAGGCGCGCGCGATCGGCGTGTACGCCTTCGTCGCGTCGGCGGGCGGGTCGATCGGCCTGATCGCGGGCGGCGTCCTCACTCAGGCGATCAACTGGCACTGGATCTTCTTCATCAACGTGCCGATCGGCATCGCCACGGCCGTGGCGGCGCGGCGGCTGCTCGACAAGGACGAGGGCATCGGCCTCGACAAGGGCACCGACATCCCGGGCGCGCTGCTGATCACCGCGTCGCTGATGCTCGGCGTCTACACGATCGTCAAGCCGGCGGCCGAGGATGGCTGGGGCTCGAGCGAGGCGCTCCTGCTCGGCGCCGGGTCGCTTGCCCTGCTCGCTGCGTTCATCTGGCGTGAGGCGACCGCGCGCACGCCGCTCGTCCCGCTGCGGATCTTCCGTTCGCGCAACGTCTCGGGCGCCAATGTCATCCAGGCGCTGACCGTAGCTGGGATGTTCGGCATGTTCTTCCTCGGCGCCCTGTACCTGCAGCGGGTGCTCGACTACGACGCGCTCGAAACCGGGCTCGCGTTCCTGCCATGCACGATCGTCATGGGCGTGCTGACGGTGCGCTACTCGGAGCCGCTGATCATGCGCTTCGGCGCGCGCCAGCTGCTGTTCCCCGGCCTGGCCATGATCGCGATCGGGCTGGCGCTGTTCACGCTCGCCGGACCCGACGGCAGCTATGCCGTCCACGTGCTGCCGGTGATCGTGCTGATCGGAGCCGGCGTCGCGGTCTGCTTCCCCGCGCTGATGACGCTGGCGATGTCGGGTGCCACCCAGGAGGACGCCGGCCTCGCGTCCGGGCTGATCAACACGACCGCGCAGGTCGGCGGCGCGATCGGCCTGGCCGTGCTCGCGACCGTGTCGACCTCGCGCACCGACACGCTGCTCGACGACGGCAAGGACCTGGCCGACGCGCTGACCAGCGGCTACCACGTGGCGTTCTGGATCGGCGCGGCGCTGGTCGTGGCGGCGATCGTCGTCGCGGCGACCGTGCTCGAGACCGTGCGCTCGCCGCAGCACGCGCCGGGCGAAACCGAGGAGGCGGTCTACTCCGAGGCGGCCTAGGCCGTGGCGACCTACGCGATCGTCCCGGGCGCCGGCGACACGGGCTGGCACTGGCACCTCGTCGAGGCCGAGCTGCGCGAGCGCGGACACGAGGTGGTGGCGGTCGACCTGCCCTGCGAGGACGAGTCGGCCGGCCTCCACGAGTATGCGGAGACGGTGGTCGCGGCGGTCGGCGAGCGCGGCGAGCTGGTCGTCGTGGCCCACTCGCTGGGCGGCTTCACTGCGGCGCTCGTGTGCGCGCGGATCCCGGCCGACCTGCTCGTGCTGACGGCCGGCATGGTCCCGCAACCGGGCGAGCGCGGCGTCGACTGGTGGGCCAACACGCGGGTCGTGGAGGCGCAGGACGACTACGGCGACGACCTGGTCGCGCAGTACATGCACGACGTGCCGCCGGAGCTGGCGTCGGAGGCGCTCGCCCGCGGGCGCGACCAGGCGATGACGCCGATGCTCGAGCGGTGGCCGCTCGCAGCGTGGCCGGACGTCCGGACGCGCTACGTCCTGTTCCGCGAGGACCGCTTCTTCCCCGCCGGCTGGACGCGCGCGATGGTGCGCAAGCGGCTCGGAATCGAGGCCGACGAGGTCGGCGGCAGCCACTGCGCGTACCTGAGCCGGCCGGCCGAGCTCACCGCGAAGTTGGAGGAGCTGCGGCTGGGGTAGCCTCGCCCGAAACGGCGAAGGGGAGAGAACGATGGGCTACCCGGTCGTGCATTTCGAGATCACCGGCCAGGACGGGGCGAAGCTGCACAGCTACTACTCCGAGCTGTTCGGCTGGGAGATCGACGCCGACAACGAGATGGGCTACGGGCTTGTCCAACGCGAGGGCAACACAAACGCGGACGGCATCGGAATCGGCGGCGGCATCGCCACCGGCCCGCAGGGCTACGGCGGCCACGTGACCTTCTACGTCGAGGTGCCGAACGTCGAGGAGTCGCTGTCCAAGGCCGAGAGCCTCGGCGGCACCCGCATGATGGGCCCCGAGGAGGTCATGCCCGGCCTGATCATCGGCCTCCTCAACGACCCCGAGGGCCACGTCGTCGGCGTGATGCAATCGAGCTAGCGCTCGAGCGCTGACCGCGCGCAGCGCGCCCGCGGCCTGACGGCGGCGTACCCGACTGCCCTGGTGCTCACGGCCCTCGCGATCGCGCTGATCGGTCGGAGCATTCGCCGCGGCGGCGGGCGCCGGCGCCGCCTGGGCGGTTGCCGGATGCCTGCTCGGGCTCACCGGAGCGCTGATCGCAGTCCCGTTGCGGCGCATTGGAAAGGCGGCCACGGTCGCGTAGGGAGCGCGAGAGGCGATAGGTTTGCGGGCGGACCCGCCCCCCAAGGAGGACTCGCATGCGCCGCCCCAGGCTTAGCCTTCCGTCGCCCGCCATGGCCGTCGCCGTGCTCGCGCTGTTCGTTGCGCTGGGCGGCACCGGCTATGCCGCGCTCAAGCTGCCGAAGAACAGCGTCAGCACCAAGCAGCTCAAGAAGGGGGCCGTCAAGAACGCCGACATCGGCGCGAACGCCGTGACGGGGCCGAAGGTGAAGCGCGGCTCGCTGACCGCCAGCGACTTCCGCGCCGGCAGCCTGCCGCAGGGACCGAAGGGCGACGCGGGAGCGCCCGGCGCACCGGGGAACCCCGCTTCGAGTGCGATCCTCGGGCGTGGCAACGCCGTCGGCGCCGGCACGAGCTTCCTGGCGCCGTCGGGACTTGCGGCGGCCAACGGCAACGAGAACCTGGTCAGCGCGTTCACCCCGAACACCACGATCGTTGCGAGCGACCTGTCGGTCAGCCTCAGCGTCGCGCCCGGCCTGGCGGACTCACGCACGTTCACGCTGCGCGTGGGCAACGCGAACACGGCGCTGGTTTGCCTGGTTGGGGGCGGCACCAGCACGTGCAACAGCACGGGCAGCGTGACGATCCCGCCCGCCTCGCTGATCTCGATCGGGTCGACGAGCACGGGCACGCCGGGCCTGACGGACGTGCGCTTCGGCTGGCGCGCCGCCGGAGGCTAGGCCTCGGCCGCCTTGCGCTCCCGCTCGCGCTCGCGCAGCTCCACGCGCCTGATCTTGCCGGTCAGCGTCTTCGGCAGGTCGTCCACGAACTCGATCTCGCGCGGGTAGGCGTAGGCGGAGTGGCGCTCGCGGACGTGCTGCTTGATCGAGTCGGCCAGCTCGTCGGAGGCCGTGTGGCCGCTGGCCAGCACGATGAACGCCTTGACGATGTCGCCGCGGCGCTCGTCCGGTGAGGCGACGGCGGCCGCCTCGCGCACGGCCGGGTGCTCCACGCACGCCGACTCGACCTCGAACGGCCCGATCCGGTAGCCGGCCGAGATGATCACGTCGTCCGCCCGCCCCGCGTACCAGATGTAGCCGTCCTCGTCGCGCTCGGCCGCGTCCTTGGTGTGGAACCACTCGCCGCCGAACACCTCCTCGGTGTCCTCGGGCCGGTTCCAGTAGCCGATCGGGTAGTGCGGGTTCGAGCGCGCCCGCAGGCAGATCTCGCCGCGCTCGCCGACGCCAAGCGGCTGCTCGTCCTCGTCCAGGATCGCGACCTCCCAGCCCGGCACGGGCCGGCCCATCGACCCCTCGCGCACCTCGACGGTCGGGAAGTTCCCGCACAGCGGGTAGCTCTCGGTCAGCCCGTAGTAGTCGAGCACCGTGATCCCGTACTGCTCGCGGAACCAGCGGATCACCTCGGGGTTCAGCGGCTCGCCCGCCGAGCAGGTCACGCGCAGCTCGCCGAGCGGATAGCGCTTCCCCGCGTCGGCCACGCCCGTCATCGCCCGCAGCGCCGTGGGCGTCGTGAACATGTTCTGCACCCCGTGCTTGGACAGGAAGCTCAGGTGCTCCTCGGGGTCGTAGCCGCCCTTGCGCGCCTGCACAAGCGCCACCGCGCCGTAGCGCCACGGTCCCAGCAGCGGGCAGATCCCGGCCGCCCAGGCCCACTCGCCCGACCCGTGGAACAGCTCGCCGTCGCGCACGTCGTGGCAGAACTCGAACTCCTCGTGCGCGAGCAGGTAGCGGTGGGCGTGGAGGATGCCCTTCGCCATCCCGGTCGTGCCCGACGAGTAGTAGAGCTGAGCCGGGTCGTCGGCGGCCGTGTCGACGACGTCGAAGTTGGTCGAGGCACGCGACATGGTCTCGTCGAAGTCCACGTCGCCGGCCTCGCCGCGGCCGCCCATGACCAGCACCTTCTCGGCCAGGCCGTCGGGGATGCGATCGCGGTTGGCCGCGTCGGTCACAACCGCCTTGGCCTGCGAGTCGCGCAGGCGGTGCTCGATGCCCTCGTCGCCGTAGAGCACCGACATCGACAGCAGTATCGCGCCGCGCTTGTAGGTGCCGAGGAAGACCGCGGCGGTCTCCGGCAACGACGGCAGCAGCGTCGCCACCCGGTCGCCGCGCTCGACCCCGATCGCTTCGAGCGCGTTGGCGAACCGGTTCGAGAGGTCCTGCAGCTCGCCGAAGCTGACGCGCCGCTCCTGCCCCTCCCAGTCCTCCCAGACCATCGCGAGGCGCTCGCGGTCGTGCTTGTCGCAGACGTCGCGGGCGATGTTGTAGCGCTCGGGCACCTCCCAGGTGTGGGCCGCGCACATCTCCTCGTAGCTGCCAAGCTCGTACTTGCGGAAGCTCATGCTCCTCCTCTCCGCGACGGGAGGCTACCCCTCGAACCGCGACGCGGCCAGGGCCTCGGGTACGTCGGCGCGCCCGAGCAGCGCGTCCGCGGCCAGGCGGCCGGTCGCGGGACCGGTCGAGATACCCCACGGCCCGTGGCCGGCGGCCACCCAGAGCCCGTCGGTGCCCGGCACGGCCCCCACCAGCGGCCGGCCGTCGAGCGACTGCGGCCGCGCGCAGGCGCGCGCGCCGTCGACCTTGGCGTGCTCCAGCGCGGGAACGAACGGCACGCCGCCGCGCTTGAGCGTGCCCGCCCACGCGACCGGGTCCGGCTCATTCGCCAGGAACGTCGAGCCGAGCGCCACGCCGCCGTCCGCCGCCACCAAGCTGAACAGCGACTCGGGATAGCCCTCTGTCAGCTCGTCCACGCCGGCCTGCTCGAGCACATGCCGCGGGGGCGACTCCATCAGCACGTCGAGCACCACTCCCCAGACCGAGACGATCGGTCGCCAGGCGCCGGTGGGGTCGATGGTCTCCGGCGACCACGGGCCGGCCGCGACAAGCACGGAGCCGGCGGCGCAGTGCTCGCCGCCCACGAGCAGCCCGCGCGCCCGCCCGCGCTGCACCCACGGCCACGCGACCCTGCCCTCGTGCATGAGCGCGCCGGCGCGCTCGGCCCGCCGCGCGAAAGCAAGCGTCGCGGCCCCGGGCCGCACCGGGTAGCCGGTCTCCAGCCGGCAGCCCCACAGGCCGGGGGCGACGGCTGGCTCGAGCGAGCGCAGCTCGTCGGGAGCCAGCAGCTTCCCGCCCCGGATCTGCTCGACCGTCCGGCGCTCGCGGGCGAGCAGCAGTACGCCGGCGGGCTGCGACGGTAGCTCGAAGCCGTCGAGCTCGCGGTAGTGAGCGAGCGTCTCGGCGTGCAGCTCGTCCAGCACCGGGTCGAACGGGTGCTGGATGGACCCCGAGTTGCGACCCGAGGCCGCGCCCGCCAGCCGGTCCCGCTCGAACAGCTCCACCCGCGCTCCCGACTCCGCCAGGAACGCCGCGGCGGCGCAACCGACGATGCCGCCGCCGACGATCGCGATGTCGGGGTAGCCGGTCAATCCTCCCCGGCCGCGTAGTCGACGATCGACTTGTCGATCAGCCACTCCACCGGCGCCTTGTCGTCCGTGTAGACCGAGCCGCCGGGCAGCGGCGGCTCGAGCCCCTGCGCGGCGGCGGTGGCGCGCAGCTCGGGCGGCACCCTCCCCGCGCGCAGCCCGGCCTCGGACAGCGGCACGCGGCTGGCCACAACGAGCGTGTTGGTCGGCTTGACCGGGTCGCGCATCACGTACGGGAAGACGGCCCCGACGGTTGCCGTCATCACCTTCTCGAACGCGTCCTGGCCCCTGGGGTGCCCGACGTTGATGACCAGCACGCCGTGAGGCTCGAGCCGGTCGCGCACCTCCTCGAAGAACTCCCTGGTGACCAGGTAGAACGGGATGTAGGGCTGGCGGTAGGTGTCGAGCGTGATCACGTCGTAGCGGGCGTCGATGCGCCGGATGAACGGGCGCGCATCCTCGTGGTAGAGGTGCAGCCGCGGGTTGTTCATGTCGAACCAGCGCCGCCCGATCTCCGACAGCTCAGCGTCGATCTCGACACCGTCCACGCGCGTGTCGGGGTAGAAGAACTCGTAGGCGCGCGAGGTCGTCCCCGCGGCGTTGCCGAGGACCGCGACACGGCGCGGCCGCTCGGGCGACGCCGCGAAGCCGAGCACCAGGCTGCCGTCCCAGTAGTCGCCGGTCAGCACCGAGTCGGGATCGCGCGGCCCGGCGGGCCCCGCGTCGCACTCGGCCGAGCAGAGCGAGTGCTGGGCCTGGCCCTCGTTGAGCTCGAGCGACCGGCTGCCGTCGAGCCGCTCGATCACGCGGGCGTACTGGTAGGGCGTCTCGGCCTCGTGGATGACCTTGCCGGACCCGGCCTCGGCCTTGAGCGTCCCGACCGGCAGCGCTATCAGCGCCGCGATCGCCGCCGGCGCGAGCGCGTAGCGGCGCACGGGGCGCAGCCCCCAGACGGCCACGACCGCGATCGCCAGCGCGAAGATCAGGAATGTCCGGCGCGTTCCGACCAGCGGGATCAGCAGCAGCGCCGACGTCAGCGTCCCGACCAGGGAGCCGGCCGTCGAGATCGCGTACAGGCGCCCCGACACCGTGCCGGCCTCCTCGACCGTCGAGACGGCCAGCCGGATCGCGTAGGGCGAGACCGCGCCCAGCAGCAGCACAGGGACGGCCACCAACACCAGCACCGCCGCCAGCGAGCCGATGAACGCCCCGGCGGAGATCTCGTCGAGCGCGTCGACGGCCACGTCGAGCAGCGGGTCGGCGGCGAACGGGACCAGCGCCAGCAGCCCGGCCGCGGTCAGCGCCAGCAGGCAGAGGCCGCGCATCTGCGGGCGGCGGTCGGCGAGCCGCCCGCCCAGCCAGTAGCCGAGCGAGAGCGCGACCAGCACGACGCCGATCGTGTTGGCCCAGACGATCGTGGACGCGCCGAAGTAGGGGGCGAGCAGGCGCACCGCCGCGATCTCGGCGCCGAGCGAGCCCGCTCCGACCACGAACACGAGGACGGGCAACGGCGGCATCAGAGCCCGCAGACTAGCTACGCGAAACGGGCCGCTCGCGGCCGCCAGGCACGGCGCGCCCGCCGCAGGGCCCGCTACGGGTCGGTCTTACACGCCTTGCCGCCGCAGACATCGACCACGCGCCCGTTGATCTTCAGGAACTCCGACTTCTGGACGCGCGCCGCCACCGTCGACCGGGGCCGCGAGTGCGGGTCGTCGCCGCCGCGGTTCGGCGTGTTCGTGATCGGCGGCGCCGGGGTGCCGGCGTCCCACATCACGATCGCCGAGCCTCGGAACGGAAACTTCCCGATCGACGGGATCAGCTGGAAGCGACGCCAGGGCGAGCGGCCCGCGTCGAGGGCCGGCTTGTAGGCGCGCGCGCCGATCGTGCGCGCCTCGACCTCGGCGGTCGTGTCCGACACCTGGTGGTCGCCGAACGCCACGTGCATGAGCACGGTGTGGGCGGGCGTGTTCGGCAGCGGGTCGCCGGTCATGTGCTGCGCGTAGCCGTTGGCCTCGCCGCGGTCCCAGAGCAGCTGGAGCACCGCGAACATCAGCTGGCGCGTGGACTCGTCCGGGTAGGCGGGGTAGATCAGCGTCGAGTAGACGTCGAAGTCGACGCTGCGCTGGAGCAGGGTCGAGTAGTTCATGCCGGGCACGCCCAGCACGGCGCGGTTGTAGTCCGGCGCCACGGCGGTCAGGCTGCCACCCATGATCCCGCCCTGGCTGTTGCCGTCGTAGAACAGCCGGCGCGTGTCGATCACGCTGCGGCCGTTCTTCTGGAACGCCGGGTTGGCCGACAGCCCCTGCGGGTGGATCATCAGCCGTCCGAGCAGCAGCTGGTTGAGGAAGCCCTGCTGCATCCGGTCGGCGACGGTGTTGAAGCGTGAGAAGTCGCTGATCGCCGCGACGACGTTGCCGAGGTCGTCCTCGGAGAACCCGGCCCAGTTCGTCGCGCAGAAGACGAAGTTGTGCTCGTTCGCCATCGAGCGCACGTTGCCGGCGTTGACCTCGTCTGCGCTGCCGAGCAGCCCGTGGCCGTACAGCGACGGCCGCGCCTGTGGCGGGTTGGCCGGGTCTAGCGCCGAACGCGGGATGCGGCAGGTGAACTTGGCCGTGGTCGTGCCGTGGTACTGGGGCAGGCCCTTCTTGCTGAACGTGAACTGCCCGCCCGGCGCGCAGGCGTCGGTCAGGTAGCAGGGCACGGTCATCGTGCCCTCCACGCGCCGCGCGATCCGGTCGTCCTCGGCCGGCGTCAGGTTGGTGACCGTGTCGATCGTGAACGTCGGCGCCTTGCCGGCGACCTTGAGGTCACGCAGGTTCGTGTCCCCGAGCGCGCGGAAGGCGTCGTCGCGGATGTGGAGCATCCGGCCGGCGAGGCTGCGCTCGCTAGCGACCGTGAACGACCACCTGCGGTAGACCCGGCTGTGCCTGCGGCTGTGCTTGCGCCTGATCGGCTTGCCGTTCTTGTCCTTGAGGTTGCGCAGCACGACGACGTAGCGCTGGCCCTCGGTGAAGTTCTTGGCCGGCCGGATGATCAGCACACGGTTGGCGTCGCTGGTGGCGTTGGAGTCGAGCTCGGCCCAGACGAGCTGACGCTTGCCCGTGCGCGCGTTGAAGACTGCGACCGGCGAGCGCTTGCTCAGGCTCGCGGAGAGGTCGGCGAGCCCCGGCAGGCGGCTGCGCTTGAGCGCCTGCTCGTTGTCCAGCCCCGGGATGCGCACGATGATCATCGAGCCCGGGCTGAACCCGTCCGCGCGGTTCATGTCGGTCGGGTCGATCCGCACGCCGTCCTTGTTGCGCGGCATGAGCGACCTGGGCAGGTCGAGGCGGCGCCCCGTATCGGTCGTCTTGTCGCGTTTCGTGTACGCGTCGTTGGGCCACGGCAGCAGGCTTCCCTTCGCCTCTGCCGTTGCCGGAATCGTCAGTGCAGCGAGCAGCGCGACGGCCGCGAGTCCTCTCCCCATGGCGGCGATCCTACATCCGGTCCGGCGGATACGGTCGCGGTGTGGATCTCGCAGCCGCCGATCGCACTCACCTCTGGCATCCGTTCACCCAGCAGCAGGGCTGGATCGAGGAGGAGCCGCTGATCGTCGACGGCGCCGAGGGCACCGACCTGATCGACGTGCACGGCAACCGCTACATCGACGGCGTCTCGTCGCTGTGGTGCAACGTGCACGGGCACCGCCATCCGCGCATCGACGCCGCCGTGCGCGACCAGCTCGACCGTGTCGCGCACTCAACCATGCTCGGCCTCAGCCATCGCCCCGGGATCGAGCTGGCACAGCGGCTGGTCGAGCTCGCGCCGCCCGGCCTGACGCGCGTCTTCTACTCCGACTCGGGCTCCACGGCGACCGAGATCGCACTCAAGATGGCGTTCCAGTTCTGGCAGCAGCGCGGCGAGCGGGAGCGCACGAAGTTCGTGTCGCTGCGGATGTCGTACCACGGCGACACGATCGGCTCCGTGTCGGTCGGCGGGATCGAACTGTTCCACTCGCTCTACCGGCCGCTGCTGTTCGACACGCTCCAGGCCGAGCCCGGCGACGCGGCCGGTATGGAGCGCGTGCTGGCCGAGCACGAGAACGAGGTGGCGGCGGTGATCATGGAGCCGCTCGTGCAGGGCGCCGCCGGGATGCTCGTCCACCCCGATGGCTTCCTGCGCGACGTGCGCGAGCTGTGCGACCGCCACGGCGTGCTCCTGATCCTCGACGAGGTCGCGACCGGCTTCGGGCGCACCGGGCGGATGTTCGCGTGCGAGCACGAGGACGTTGCGCCCGACCTGATGTGCCTGGCGAAGGGCGTCACTGGCGGCTACCTGCCACTGGCGGCGACGCTCACCAGCGAGCGCATCTACAAGGGCTTCCTCGGCCGCTTCGAGGAGTTCCGCACGTTCTTCCACGGACACACGTACACGGGCAACCCGCTCGCCTGCGCGGCGGCGCTGGCCACGCTCGACGTGTTCGCCGAAGAGCACACGCTCGACCATCTCCAGCGCAAGGTCGAGCTGCTCGGGGAGCTGCTCGAGCCGATCGCCGCCCACCACGAGGTGCGCGAGGTGCGCCGGCGTGGGTTCATGACCGGCATCGAGCTCGCCGAGCACCCGCTGCCGGCCCGAATCGGGCACCAGGTGACGCTCGAGGCGCGCCGGCGGGGGGCGATCATCCGGCCGCTCGGCGACGTCGTAGTGCTGATGCCGCCGCTGGCGATCTCCGAGGGCGAGCTCACGCGGCTGGTCGCGATCACCGCCGAGGCGATCGACGCGGCGACCGCGAGCTCGGCGCTCGCCCAGGCCGCCTAGCCCTGCCCATCAGCCCTCGTAGGGCTCGAAGTCCTTCTTGCGAGCGCCGCAGACCGGGCAGAACCAGTCGTCCGGGATGTCCGTGAAGGCGGTGCCGGCCGGGATTCCGCCATCCGGGTCGCCCTCCGCCGGGTCGTAGATGAACCCGCACGAGGTGCAGATCCACTGCTGGGCCACTTCGGTGCTCATCGGGGGCGGAACCTTAGCGTTAGGCTGCCCAAATGGACGGCGCTCACCCGAGCGAGGAGCTGAACGAAGGTGCCGTGACCGAGCCGCGCCAGGCGGCCTCGATCGTCGTCTTGCGCGACTCGCCCGAAGGCCCCGAGGTGCTGCTCGTGCAGCGCAACCCGGCGCAGCGGTTCATGGGCGGCGCGTGGGTGTTCCCCGGCGGCGCCGTGCACGCCGAGGACGCCAACCACGCCGCGACGGCGATCAGGGAGCTCGAGGAGGAGGCCGGCGTGCGGCTGCCGACGGATCATCCGGTCGTGCACTGGTCGCGCTGGATCACGCCGGAAGAGGTCGTGGTGCGCTTCGACACGTGGTTCTTCGTGACCGAGGCGCCCACGGGCATCGAGGCGACAATCGACGGCAGCGAGTGCGTCGACGCCCGCTGGCTGCGCCCCGCCGCGGCCCTGCACGCGCATCAGCGCAACGAGCTGATGCTGGTCTTCCCCACGATCAAGCATCTCGAGGCGCTGGCGGGGATGGAGTCGGTGGCCGACACGCTCGAGAAGGCGCGCAGCCGCGAGGTCGTGCCGGTGCAGCCGCGCGTGGTCGTGCGGGACGGCAAGGCCGAGGTCCTGCTGCCCGGTGACCCCGGCTACGAGCTTGCATGAGCGCAACCCGGACGGGCCCCGGTTGTTCTGACAGACGGTGAAGCGCGGCGTTACAACAGTCGTCGCGACGCTCGCGTTCCTGTGCGCCACCGGCGCGGTCGCGATCGCCGCGACCCAGATCGGCACCGACGGCCCGGACCGGCTGTCGGGCACCGCGGAGGCCGACCAGCTCTACGGCGAGGCCGGCGACGACGCCCTGCTCGGGCTCGACTCGAACGACTACCTGGAGGGCGGGCCGGGCGACGACGACGTCGAGGGCGGCAACGGGGTCGACCTGACCATCGCCGGCACCGGGGCGGACGAGGTCGACGCCGGGCCGGGCAACGACGTCGTGTACGCCGGCGCGGGCACGGACCTCGTGCTGGGCGGCCCCGGCGCCGACACTCTGTTCGGGCAGGCGGACGCCGACCGGCTGTTCGGCGGCTCCGGCAACGACACGATCTGGGCCGGCCCGGGTGACTTCGTCGACGCCGGCTCGGGCAAGGACCGCATCTACTCGGACGAGGGCGACGTCACGATCGGCGCCGGTCCGGGCCACGACATCGTGGTCGCGATCGGCGGACCGGTGGTCGTCGACGGCCGTGGTGGCAACGACCGCATCCGGACGGGCTCGTCCGACGACCAGGTCACCGGCGGCTTCGGCAACGACTCGATCGACGCCGGCGCCGGCGACGACACGATCAAGGTGAAGGACAAGCGCCGCGACCGGGTCCAGTGCGGTTCCGGCCAGGACAAGGTGGTGGCCGACCCGGCCGATCTGCTCAGCGGTTGCGAGATCGTTCGCACGCGCCGCGCCCGAATCGGATAGAACCGCACCCATGGCCAGCACCGGCCTCACGGTTGCTGTGACCGGTCCGACGGGCGACCTCGGCCTCGCCATCGTCGACGCGCTCGAGCGCTCGCGCGCGGTGAAGCGGATCGTGGGGATGGCGCGGCGGCCGTTCGACCCGGCGGCACGCGGCTGGCGCAAGACCGAGTACCGCCAGGGCGACGTGACCGACTCCGCCAGCGTCCGCGAGCTCGTCGACGACGCGCACGTGGTCGTCCATCTGGCGTTCGCGATCCTCGATGCGAGCGACCGGACCCGCTCGCTGAACGTGGATGGGTCGCGGCTGGTGTTCGAGGAGTCGGTCAAGGCCGGCGTGGAGCGCATCTGCTACGCGTCGAGCGTCGCCGCCTACGGCTTCCACGACGACAACCCCGACTGGCTGACCGAGGACATCGAGGCGCGCGGCACGCCCGAGCACCCCTACTCCCAGCAGAAGGCCGAGGTCGAGCGCGTGCTGGCGGCCACGCTGCTCCACCGGCGCCGAACGATCGCCTACGTCTTCCGGCCCTGCATCGTCGCCGGGCCGGAGGCGCGCACGATGCTCGAGGAGATCCCCTACTTCCGCCTCGGCGAGGCGATGCCGGATGCGGTGCTGCGACTGCTGTCCTCGGTGCCCGCGCTCAAGCCCGTCATCCCCGACCCGGGCGCTCGCTTCCAGCTGGTGCACTCCGAGGACGTGGCGCGTGCGTTCGTCGCGGGCGTGCGCGGCGTGGGCGAGCCCGGCCCCTACAACCTCGCGGCAGGCGGGACGCTGACGATGTCGCATCTCGCCGCGGCCTTGGGCTGGTACTCGGTGCCGATCCCCCGCCTCGCCGTCGAGGCGACCGCCGAGGTCGTCACTCGCATGCCGCTCGTGCCCGCCCAGGTCGCCTGGCTGCACTCGGTGCGCAAGCCGGTCCTGATGAAGACCGACCGCGCCAAGCGGCTGCTCAAGTGGCGTCCTCAGCACACCGCACGCCGCACCCTCGAAGCGATGGTGCGGGCTCAGCGCGAGTCAGAGAGCGCGCTTGTATAGCTCGGCGTAGTCCTCTTCGCCCATCTCGCGCGGGTTCAGCAGCGTCGTGCCGTCCCCCATCGCGCCCTCGACCAGCGCCGGGATGCCGTCCTCGGGCACGCCGACCTGCGACAGCCGGGTTGGCAGGCCCAGCCGCTCGCTGAGCCCGGTCAGGTAGGCGGCCAGCGCCGGACCGATCTCGGGCTCGGCGATGTCGAAAACGTCGCCGATGTCGCGATAGCGGTCCGCGATCTCGGGTCCGCCGGCGGCGTTGTGCTCGATCACGTGCGGCAGGTGGATCGCGTTGGCCACACCGTGCGGCACACCGAACTGCGCACCGGCGGGATGCGACATCGCGTGCACCGACCCCAGCGAGATCGTGATCGCGAGGTTGGCCGCGATCAGCATGTTGCCGCGCGCCTCCTCGTCCCCTTCGCCGTTCTGGACGGCGCGCTCGAGGTTCTCCCTGATCATGCGCAGGGCGTGGAGCGAGCGGGCATCCTGGTGCGGGCTCCACTCGGTCGAGACGTAGCCCTCGATCGCATGGGTCATCGCGTCCATGCCGGTCGCCGCGGCGATCGGCCCGGGCAGCGTGCGGGTGGTCTCGGGGTCGAGGATCGCCAGCCGCGGGAACAGCGGGAAGTCCGCGATCTCGAGCTTGACCTTCCGCTCGGGGTCCTTGATGACCGCCGCCATGGACACCTCGCTGCCGGTCCCGGCCGTCGTCGGGATGCAGGCCAGCGGGGCGATCTCGAGCGGCTTGCCCATGCCGTCGTCCTCGCGCGGCATCAGGAAGAAGCCCTCCTGCTCGGCGGCGCCGCCGCCGTGCGTGAAGACCGCATCGGCCACCTTGGCCGTGTCCATCACCGAGCCGCCGCCGACCGCCAGGAACGAATCGGCCCCGGCCTCCTTGGCCGCGGCGGCGCAGCTCTCGACCACGCCGGTGGACGAGTCCTGCGGCACCCCGTCGAAGATCCCCGCGACCTCGAGGCCACCGTCGGTGACTCCGCTCTCGACCTTCTCGACCAGCCCGGTGCCGCGGATGACCTCGTCCGTGACGATGAAGACGCGCCGCGCGCCCTCCTTGTGGAACTCGAAGCCGGTCGACTCGAGCAGGTCGCGCCCGGCGATGATCCGGGTGGTCCCGGCCGCTTGGTAGAAGTCCTTGAAGGTCAAGCCGCTTCGAGCAGGTCCTGCCTGCCGGTGTCCTCGAGCTGCTTGCGATAGCGCGGGAAGACGGGCTTCACGAGCGGGACGAGCTTGAGGATCTTGGCGACGGGGCCCTTCGCCTTCATCTGGCCGCGGGCGAGCGCCACGGTCACGTTGACCTTGCCGAGCCAGAAGCGGTGGGCGGTGTCGGCGTCCATCGTCATGACGACCTCGGGCTCCATCGCGGTCTCGCCGCAGTCGACCCGGCCGTCCTCCCCCTCGATCAGCTTGACCGTGATCCGCGACTCCGGGTCGCGGTACTGGTACTGGACGATCGTGTTCGCCTTCTGGAACTTCGGCGACAGCTCCTCGTCCACCGCGAGATCCTCGAAGAGCTTGCCGATCGTGGCGTAGACCTCGTCGGCGTCCTTGAAATAGGCCATGGTGCGAAAACCTACCCCCTGCGGGCTCGCGTAACTACGGCCGCGGGAACTGGGTGCCCACGAAGGCGTCCCAGCCCCGATCGGGGAGCAGCGCATGGTTGACGAGTGCGAAGCGCGCCGAGATCGTGACGGGATATCTGGTCCGCGGCCTGCGTGCCGTGATCGCCTTCTCGATCACCTTGGCGACCGCCTCGGGGCCGGCGCCGAGCTTCGCCATCGGGCCCTCGTAGGCCTCGGCAGTCGTCTTTGCCACGGCCGCGTTGAACTTCCCGTAGGTACCGCCGTCCTCCTGCGGCACGGAGGCGTGCGCGGTTTCGCCGAACCGGGTTCTGATCAGCCCCGGCTCGATGATCGAGACGTGGACGCCGAAGTTGCGCACCTCGAAGCGCAGCGCGTCCGAGATCGCCTCCACCGCGAACTTCGTCCCGTGGTAGGCGCCGCCGCCCGGGAACACGAGCTTGCCGCCCATCGAGCTGACGTTGACGATCCGGCCGCGCCCTGCCTTTCGCATCCCGGGCAGGACCAGCTGGCACATCCGCACGAGGCCGAAGACGTTCGTCTCGAACTGACGGCGCAGCTCGTCCATCGGGATCGACTCGACCGCGCCGCTCTGGCTGTAGCCGGCGTTGTTGACGAGCGACCCGACCGAGCCCTCGGCCTCCTCGACCGTCGCTACGGCCGCCTGCATGGACGCCTCGTCGGTCACGTCGAGGGCCAGCGTGCGGCAGCCGGCCTGCTTCAGATCCTCGATCGACTCCTCGCGGCGCGCCGTCGCGTAGACGGTCATGCCGGCCTTGGCGAGGCGCTCCGCGGTGGCGCGGCCGATGCCGGTGGAGCAGCCGGTGATGAGGACTGGGGTGTTGTCTGCGGCCATGGATGAAGCCTCCCCGGCGTCGGGAGGCAGGTCAAGCCCGGCGGCGCACCAGCAGCGTCTGGGCGCCGCGGCCCAGGCGCCCGCGCTCGTCCCAGAGGACGGTCTCGGCGAGCCCGACGCCGTCGACACGGGTGACGGCGTCCACGCCCACCCACTCGCCCTCGGGCGGGCGCAGCAGGTGGACGGTGAGCTCTGTGTTGATGAACAGGTACTCGCGCCAGTCCAGTACGGCGCTGACGCCGTTGCCGATGTCGGCGACGACCATCAGCCGCTCGAGCGGCGACGGCTGCTCGCCCTCGACCAGCGGGCCCCGCTGGCGCATCCAGACGAGCGCCGGGCCCGACTCGACGAAGCCGCCGCGGACGAACCGGTACTCCATCGCCGTGTGGTAGCCCTGCTTCTCGCCGGTGGGGAAGAAGTCGCGCTCGCCGCCCTCATCGGGGCCCGGCGGGGGCTCGTCGTCCTCGCCGAGCCGCTGGTCTCCGACCGCGACCCGCCAGGCGCTCGCGCGCATGACCTCGCCGTCCGGGCCGCTCAGCGAGGCGGCGAGCAGCTCGACGCTGCGCCCCGGCCGGACGACGCTCGCATCGACCTCCAGCGGCGCCAGCGGAACCGGCCCGAGGATCTCGACGGTGATCCGCCCGATCCGCATCCCCTCGCGCTGCTCGCAGCGCTCTAGCGCCCGCGCCAGCAGCCCCGATGGCGGCCCGGCGTGCTGGGCGCCCGGATCCCAGGGCCCGCGCGTCAGCTCGCTGGGAATCAGCGTGTCGCCACTCAGCTCGTAGAAGGCGCCCGCCACGGCGGCGACCCTATAGCGTGCCGGGCGCATGCAGGCCGTCACGTTTCAGGCGCCCGGTGAGGTTCGGCTCGAGGAGCGGCCCGAGCCCGAGCTGGTCGAGCGCGACGACGCCATCGTTCGGGTCGAGGCGACCGGGGTGTGCGGCTCGGATCTGCACATCTACCACGGGCGGGTTCAGATCGAGCCCGGCTTCACGCTCGGCCACGAGTTCGTCGGCACGGTGGTAGCGGCGGGCGAAGCCGTCACGGAGGTGGGCGAGGGCGATCGCGTGCTCGGCTGCTTCTGCTCGGCCTGCGGCAACTGCTTCTTCTGCCGGCGCGGCGACTACCACAAGTGCGACGAGGGTCGCGTCTTCGGCCACGGCAAGACGCTCGGCTCGCTCCAGGGCGCCCAGGCCGAGCAGGTGCTCGTCCCCCACGCCAACCTGACGCTGCGGCGCGTGCCCGATGGCATGTCCGACGACGCCGCCCTGTTCGCCGGCGACGTGATGGGCACCGGCTGGCACGCCGTCGACCAGGGCGGCGTCCGGCCCGGCGACTCGGCAGCGGTGCTCGGCCTCGGGCCGGTCGGCCTGTGCGCCGTCCAGGCCGCCAAGGCCTCCGGCGCCGCCCAGGTGATCGCTGTCGACAGCGTCCCCGAGCGGCTCGAGCTGGCCGCGTCGTTCGGCGCCCAGCCCGTCCACCTGACCGACGACGACCCGCGCGCCGCCATCAAGGAGGCCACCGGCGGGCGCGGGGTCGACGCCGCGATCGACGCGGTCGGCCACCCGGACGCGCTCGACCTCGCCGCGCGCGTGGCCCGCAAGGCCGGCACGGTCGTGGCGATCGGGGTCTATGCCGAGCGCGTGCAGGTGCACATGGGCGTCGTCTGGATCAAGGCGCTCACCCTGAAGACCGGCCACGCCAACGTGATCGGGCATGTGGACCGGGTACTCGCGATGATGGCCGGCGGAGTGCTCGACCCCACCCCGCTGGTCACCCACCACATGACGCTCGCCGACGCACCAGAGGCCTATGCCGTCTACGACCGCCGCGAGGCGCTCAAGATCGTGATGACTCCGTGAGCGTCGAGCGCGGCACCAACGCGATGCTCGTGCGTCGGCGCGAGCAGCTCGCCCAGGGCGCCGAGCCGATCGGCTGGAAGGTCGGCTTCAACATCTCGGCGGCCCAGGAGAAGCTCGGCATCGACGGGCCGCTCGCTGGCTTCCTGTCATCCGACGGGCTCTACGAGGACGGCGCCGAGGTGTCGCTCGACGACGGCCCGCTCGTTGTCGAGTCGGAGATCGCAGTGGAGCTCGGCCCCGACGCCCGCTCGATAGTGGCGCTGCTGCCCGCCCTCGAGGTCACGGACCCGCCCGACCTCGACCAGGACGTGGAGACGATCCTGGCCGGGAACATCTTCCACCGCGCCGTTGCCTTCGGACCGCGCATGGAGGCGCGCGAGCCCGGCGCCGGCCGCGTGCTCGTCAACGGCGAGGTCGAGCACGTGCTCGCGCCAGGCGACACCAGCGCCCACCTCGAGGAGATGGTCGAGGCCGTCCGCCGCCGGCTGCTCGCCGTCGACGAGGACCTGGTGCCGGGCCAGCGCATCATCACCGGCATCCTGGCCCCGCCGCACGTCGCGCAGCCCGGCGACCGGGTGCGGCTCGAGCTCGACGCGCTGGGCGGCGTCGAGCTGCTGTTCGCGTAGTCGCGAGCAGCCGGCTCGGCCGGCTGCGCTGCGTTCGCCTAAGTTTCTCGGCATGACCACCGCCGCCGCACTGCCGGACGCCCTCTCCGACGCCGCCCGCTCGTTCGCGGCCGGACCGCACCGCCTGGTGATCGGCGGCGAGCGGCCCGAGGCTGCCGACGGCCGCACGTTCGCGACGGTCGACCCCGCCACCGGTCGGACCATCGCCGAGGTGCCGCAAGCCGGCGCCGAGGACGTGGACCGCGCCGTGCGGGCGGCCCGCGAGGCGTTCGAGGACGGTCGCTGGAGCGGCATCGCCGCCGCCAAGCGCACGCGCGCGATGCTGGCGCTGGCCGACGCGCTGGAGGCGCACGCCGACGAGCTCGCCGAGCTGGAGTCGCTCGACAACGGCAAGCCGGTCAAGCTCGCCGGGCGGGTCGACGTGCCGCTCGCGATCGAGCACCTGCGCTACTTCGCCGGCTGGCCGACCAAGATCGAGGGCGAGACGCTGCCGGTCGCGCAGCCGAACATGCACTGCTACACGCGCAAGGAGCCGGTCGGCGTGTGCGGGCAGATCATCCCCTGGAACTTCCCGCTGCTGATGGCGGCCTGGAAGATCGCTCCGGCGCTGGCGGCGGGCTGCACGATCGTGCTCAAGCCGGCCGAGCAGACCCCGCTCACCGCGCTGCGGCTCGGCGAGCTCGCGCTCGAGGCCGGCCTGCCCGAGGGCGTGCTCAACGTGATCGCCGGCGACGGCGAGACCGGCGCCGCGCTGGTCGACCACGACGACGTCGACAAGATCGCCTTCACGGGCTCGACGGTCGTCGGGCGCGAGATCGGCTCGAAGGCCGGTCGCGCTCTGAAGCGCGTGACGCTCGAGCTGGGCGGCAAGTCCCCCAACATCATCCTGCCGGATGCCGACCTCGGGGTCGCGGTCAAGGGCGCCTACCAGGCGATCTACTACAACACCGGCCAGGCCTGCAACGCGGGCTCGCGCCTGTTCGTGCACGCCGACCAGTACGACGACGTGATCGCCGGGCTGGTCGAGGCAGCGGGCGCGGCGCGGATCGGCCCCGGGCTCGACCCGTCGACCCAGCTCGGCCCGCTGATCTCGGCCGAGCAGGAGGAGCGGGTGCGCGGCTACATCGAGTCCGGCAAGTCCGAGGGCGCCGAGCTGGTCACGGGCGGCGCGGTGCGCGAGGGCGACGGCTACTTCGTCGAGCCGACGCTGTTCAGCGCGACCAGCGACGACCTGACGATCGCGCGCGAGGAGATCTTCGGCCCCGTGCTGGTGGCGCTGCCCTACGACGACATCGAAGAGGTCGCCCGGCGAGCCAACGACACCGAGTACGGGCTCGCCGCCGGCGTGTGGACGCGCGACCTCGCCAAGGCGCACAAGCTGGCCGCGCTGCTGCGTGCCGGTGACATCTGGGTGAACACCTGGAGCGCCGGGGACCCGAGCGCGCCGTTCGGCGGCTTCAAGGCCTCAGGCGTGGGACGCGAGCACGGCCGCGAGGGCCTCCACGCCTACCTCGAGAACAAGACCGTCTGGGTCAACCTGGGCTGACCGAACAGGCTGGCCCCGCCTGCCCGGGGGAACACCGTCACGGTGAACTTGACCCAGACCTTGGTCTTCTTCGAGTAGCGCCGCTTGGTGTCGAACTGGACGGTGTAGACGCCGGTCGGCGTCGAGCCCGGCAGCACCTGCTTGCGGACCTTGAGCGTGCGGCAGGGCCCCTTCAGCTTCCCGATGAAGACGTTGCGCCGGTAGCGCTTGCGCAGGACGTGCGCGTAGAGGCGCTTGCCGCCGGTGAAGCCGGTGGCCTTGAGGCGCAGCCGGCGCCCGGCGGCACCGTTCTTCGGCTTCACGGTCACGTCGAGCGCCGAGCCGAGGAACTGGGCCTGGCCGACATTGGCGGGGTTGACGGCGTCGGTGGCGATCAGCGTGCGCCGGCGGACGCCGCTGAGCGTGCCGACGGTGAACGGGGTGCTGAAGTTGCCGGCGGCGTCGGTGGGCACCGCGCCCACGCTGCGGTTGTCGAGCGTGACGGAGGCCTGGCCGTTCGGCGTGAAGCCGGAGCCGTTGATCGTGAGCGTGTCGCCGACGTGGTAGCAGCTCTTCGATCCGACGAGTGCCAGCGTGGCTGCCTGCGCGGGGGCCGCGGCTGCGAGCGCCACGCCCAGCCCCGCCAGGGCGAGGAGGCGCTTCATCGGCGCCCGATGCGGTAGATCGGCCCGTCCATCGACACAGCGTAGACCCTGCCGTGCCCGTCCTCTCCGAAGGACACCAGGTTGCCGACGTTGAGCCCGGTGCCGCGGCTCGAGGACCGCGGCCGCTTGAGCGTCACGAGCCGAAGCTCCTGCTTGCAGTAGTCGCCGTAGATGTAGCGGCCGGCGTAGCGGCTGCCGCGCAGCGAGCGGTCGCGCATCACGTAGCCGCCGATGATCGAGCACCAGCCGTTGTCGTGGGTCTCCGCGATCACGGGCCGCACGTGCCCGGGAGCGCCGCCCGACTCGTAGCGGTTGTTGCCCTCGAACGCGTCCCAGCCGAAGTTGTAGCCGCCGCGCGGCGGGCGGCCGTTCTTGCTCGGGACGTAGTCGACCTCCTCGACCTCGTCCTGGCCGACGTCGCCGATCACGAGCGAGCCGCGGCTGCGGTCGAACGAGAAGCGGAAGGGGTTGCGCAGGCCGTAGGCGTAGATCTCACCGCGCGCGCCGCTGCGGTTGACGAATGGGTTCGAGCGCGGGATCGAGTAGCCGCCGTTCGGGCGCGGGTCGATCCGGATCAGCTTGCCGAGCAGGCGCGAGAGGTTCTGGGCGTTCTCGTCGGGGTCGCCGCCGGAGCCGCCGTCGCCGAAGCCGGCGTAGAGCATCCCATCCTGCCCGAACTCGAGCTGGCCGCCCTTGTGGTTGAAGCGATGGTGGGCCACGCGGATCACCGAGCGGCGCGAGGCGGGATCGGCCCGGTCGGGGTCATCCGAGCGGCGGAACTGGTCGATCTGGATGAAGCCCGCCCGGTCGGTGTAGTAGACGTAGAAGCGGCCGGAGCTCTTGTAGTCGGGCGCGAACGCCATCGACAGCAGGCCGCTCTCGCCGCCGGTGGTGACCCGATCGCTGATGTCGAGGAACGGCGTCCCGAGCGTACGGCGCCCCTTCACGATCACGATCTGGCCCTCGCGCTGGACGACGAAGCGGCGCGAGTCGCCGCGCGGGGCGGTGATGAAGGTGGGAGCGTCGAAGCTGCCGAGGCGCAGCAGGCGCACTGGACGGCGGGCCGCGGCGCCGGCGCTCGAGTCGGCGGTGTTGGCCGGCTGATCGGCCGACTGCCCGGCGGGCTCGGCGGTCTGCTCGTCACCCCCGCCCGTGTCGCACCCGGCGACCGCGGACAGCAGGAGGCCAAGGGCCAGCATCGATCGGCAGACGCTCACGCGGCCTCAGTATGGCAACGGCTACCCTAGGGCCTGTTTCGGGCTGTGGCGCAGTCTGGTAGCGCGCTCCGTTCGGGTCGGAGAGGTCGCTGGTTCAAATCCAGTCAGCCCGATAGCGAGATAGGGGAACCGCACCCGCCCCGCGAATCCTCTGGTTAGTCCACCCCGGGCGGGGTAATCGATCAGCATCGGTCTGGGCGGCGCACGGAGGCGCCGCGAGACCGAGGAGACCCGGACAAGCGCTGGCCTTGGCCTCATCTCGGCTCTATCAAGGAGGTTCGTCGGGATGCCGTACTGTGCAAAGCGGGGGACGGCGTGAGCTTTGTAGCGACGTTCGACGGCCCGAAGAACGGCCCGCAGCGGCGCTCGTTCATGGCGGCGACCGTGCCCGAGCGAATGTGGTTCGCGCCGGACCGGCGCGCCGTGGACCGGACGGCGATCACGCACGACGGCTGGATGCTCGTCGGGACCGCGCCCGGTGGCGAGCCGGCGAAGCCCTGGCCGGGCCAGATCGAATTCGTCCTGGACTCCGAGCGCTCGGACATCAGCCCCGGAGAGGATTGGGGCACCGCCGTCTATGTCCACGTCGAGACGACGTGACCGCGTCGGGCGCGTCTCACTCCGGCGGCAGGGTGAGCGCGTACGCCGCGTCGCCGACGAGGGCATAGGCCCGGATCGGTGCCTCGTCGGACCCGGGCCGGGGTCCGGGGGCATAGCTGCGCAGCTTGAACCCGGCTTTGGCGAGCGTCGGCCCGTACTGGTCCCTCAGGTCCCCACGCTCGACCGAGGGGCTCACCTCGCCGAGGAAGCGGGAGCCCGCGAACGCCACGACAGTGCGGGCGGAGGTGACAGGCTCGGTCAGCCCCGCCCAGCCCTCGATCGTGACGTCCTGCTCGCTGCCGACGGTGAGCTTGTCGATGTAGCCCCCCTGCCCAGCGGCGACGCGTCTCCAGCGGCCGGATGGATCCTCGAGTCCCACGGTGTCACCGCGGCGGGCGAGCCGGTAGGCGCCGCCCAGGCCGCCGATCCGCGCGAGGCTGTGCCCGCCCGGCGTGATCCGGTAGACGTCGATCGCGTTGGCCCCGTCCGCGTACGCATCGGGTGACACGAGCCCCGCGAAACGCGTCGTGTCCCCGTCGGCGTATGCCGGCGCCGTGGCGGCGATGCGGCCGTTCACCGCCACGGCGAGCGGGGTGCCCGGCCCCACGCCGGTCACCACGCCGGTCACGAGGGAGGGCACCACCGGCGCCGCCGGGTCGACGGAGGCGAACAGCCCGCCGCCGTCGAGTTGTAAGCCCCCGGCCTCGACCGGCGCGCCCGCCATCTGCGCCACGCGTCTACCGATCAGCCCGCCGTATGGCCCGCCGGCGTAAAGGCCGTGCGTCCCAGGCGAAGTGGTCTCGCGCAATAGCTTGTCCGCCACCGCGTCCCGGCGGCGAACGTACTCGGCGAACGGCAGCGAGAAGTCCCCGCCGCGCAGCGCGTGGACTCGCACCTCGCCGCTCTGGCCGGCGTCCTCGGCGGGGAGGCCGTCGAGGCTCCAGGGCAGCTTCACCCCGAGCTCCTTGGCGATCGTCGGCAGCACGTCGATCGTGCGCACGTTGTCGTCGTCGATTCGCCCGCGCTGCTGTCCGGGCGCCTTGATGAGCAGCGGCACGTCGGCGATGCGCACGAGGTTCTCGCGGGTGACCTCGCGGTACGGGGAGCCGGACAGGAAGCTGATCCCATGGTCAGCGACGACGACGATCATGGCCTTGTCGTAGAGCCCGCTCTTGCGCAGGCTGTCCAGGGTCCGTCCCAGCAGCCGGTCGACATAGCCGATCTGAAGCCTGAAGCGCGCGAAGGCCTGGTTCGCGAGCGGCTGGCTCTCCCACTTGTTGGTGATCGCGAGCCCGGGCGCGTGCCCCGGAGCGTCGAAGTAGCGCTGTCCGGTCGGCAGGAACGAATAGGGGTTGTGGGGCAGCTGAACGTGGAGAAACGAGAGGCTCCGCGTGGACGCGGCACGCTCGAGCTGGCGATTGAAGCGGTGAAACTCCTGTGTGCGCTCGGCGAGCGCCACCAGGGCCTGGAAGCCCGCGGCCGCGCCGCGTGCGGACGGGGTGGACGGTGGCAGGTCACCACCTGAGGCCGCCTCCCGGCCGAAGTCGCCGAAGCTCCGGTCGACGGGATCGAGTCCGTCCTCGATGTCACGCGGCGCCAGCTGGTGCAACACCACCAGACTCAGATCGGAGAACAGACCGCGGAGCCGCGTGCCCCTGGGCGGACGGCCGGTCGCCTCGGCGGGGCAGAAGCGCTGGGGGCAGACGTCCGTCACCGGCTCGGTGACGTCGAAGGTGTACTTGCCGCCCAGCAGGGTGAAGAGGCTCTCCGGGTGGTCGGCGGCGGTGGGAATGGCGCCCGGCTGCGGACGCTCGCCGGTGACCATGGCCGGCACCGCCTGACCGGTGAAGTCGGCGACCGTGGTTGCGTTGCGGTACCAGGTGGAGTCGGCCGCGAGCCGAGCGAAGTTCGGGTAGGCGGATGCGTCGATGCGGTGGCCCGGTCCCATCAGGCCGAGGCCGGAGAACTCGTCGAGCACGATCATCACCACCGGGGCGCGGCCCGGCACGGGTACGTTGGCGCCCTCCACCTCGCCGCCCGGAAGCACGAGCTTCGACACGGGCGAGACCAGCAGAAAGATCGCCAGGAAGACCAGCGGCGCGGGACCGAGCACCGTCAGCATCGCCGGCATGACCGTCGTGCGTGCGTATGCCCACGCCACCAGCACGCCGGCCAGGATCGCGAGCGGGATCAGCACGAGGGCGGTGCCGTCAGACAAGTCCTTGAGCACCTGGAGGGCGAACAGCGCAGCCAGGCCGCCT
The DNA here is from genome assembly GCA_052038485.1 of Thermoleophilaceae bacterium. GTDB lineage: Bacteria > Actinomycetota > Thermoleophilia > Solirubrobacterales > Thermoleophilaceae > JACVRW01. The sequence goes on from JBQGCL010000181.1 coordinate 43,986, forward strand.
ATGAAGAGAACGTGGACCGTCTGCCGTGCGCGCTCGGAGACGAGCGCGGCGAGCGCCTCCAACGCCGTGAGCAACAGCGGCGGCACCAGCACCAGGAAGAAGCCGAGGACGAGGATGTCCCCGCGGGTGTTCTCGCGGGCAACGAAGAACTCGGGGTTGTCGCCGAGCAGGTCGAGCAGCGTCTGCGCGACCGCAAACGACCAGACGACGGCCAGGTGCAGAAACGCGACCGCAAGAGGCCGGGCCCTCGCCCGCACTTGGATGTTCAGCTTGGGCAGGATGGCGATCGTAAAGACGCCGTGAAGACCATGCGGCAGTCGTGAGGCATCCGCGATGCGCGGCTAAAGGTTCGGTCGCTGCGAGCCGACGCAATCAGCGATATGAACCGGATCACCGTTGGGCTGATTGGACTGCTGCTCGTCGCCGCTATGGCGGTCGGCGTGATCGCGCTGCAAGGCGGCTCGAGCGGAT
>JBQGCL010000182.1:0-18275 GCA_052038485.1 Thermoleophilaceae bacterium
CTCAAGCGCCGGCTGGGGCTGGCGCTGCCCTAGGCGGGGGCGTCGACGGCGGCGCGCTCGAGCGCGCGCTCCATCAACGCGCGGTGCGCCGAGCGCGTGCGGCCCTGGCGCCGCTCCCACGATCCGTCGGAGCGCAGCTCCCAGGCGAACGTGTCGTCGGACAGGCAGAGCCCGAGCGTGTCCTCGATCTCGTCGCGCAGCGCGGAGTTCTCGATGGGCGTGAGCAGCTCGACGCGCGTGTCGAGGTTGCGCGGCATCAGGTCGGCCGATCCCATCCACCAGAGCCGCTCCGAACCGCGGCGGAACCCGTACAGCCGGGCGTGCTCGAGGAAGCGCCCGACCACCGACACCACGCGGATGTTGTCCGACACGCCCGGCACACCCGCCCGCAGGCAGCAGATGCCGCGCACGTTGACCTCGACCTCCACGCCCGCCTGCGACGCCTCGTAGAGCGCGCGGATGCAGCGCGCGTCGACGAGCGAGTTGAGCTTCATCGCGATCTTGGCGGGCTCGCCCGCCTCGTGGGCCGCGATCGTCTGGCGGACCTGGTCGAGGAACCACGGGCGCATGTCCTCGGGTGCGGTGATCACCTTCCGAAACGACGGCGAGCGCGCCGCGCCGGTCAGCGTGTTGAACAGCTCGGCCACGTCGGCGGCGATGTCGCGGTCGGTCGTGAACAGGCCGAAGTCCTCGTACAGGCGGGCCGTCTTGGCGTGGTAGTTGCCGGTTCCGATGTGCACGTAATGGCGCACGCCGGCGCCCTCGCGGCGCACCACCAGCAGCGCCTTCGCGTGCGTCTTCAGCCCCGGGAGGCCGTGCACCACGTGCGCGCCCGCCTCTTCCAGCGAGCGCGCCCACTCGATGTTCTGGCGCTCGTCGAAGCGCGCCTTCAGCTCCACCAGGCAGACCGCCTGCTTACCGCGCTCGGCCGCCCGGATCAGCGACGGCACCAGCGCCGAGTCGTCCGACGTGCGGTACACGGTCATCTTGATCGCGAGCACGTCGGGGTCGGCGACGGCCTGCTGGATGAAGCGCTCGACGCTCGAAGCGAACGAGTCGTACGGGTGGTGCACGAGCAGGTCGCCGGCGCGCATGGCGGCGAGCACGTCGCTGCGCCCGTCGTCGGGGTCGGCGAAGGCGGGCTGGGTCACCGGCGTCCACGGCGGGTCGCGCAGGTCGCGGTAGCCGTCCACGTCGTAGAGCGACCACAGGTCGTCGAGGTCGAGCAGGCCCTCGACGTCGATCACCTGGTTCTCCTCGATGGCGAGCTGCTCGACCAGGTAGGCGCGCATGTCGGGATCCATCGAGGAGGAGGTCTCGAGCCGCACGACCTCGCCGAAGCGACGCCGGCGCAGCTCGTCCTCGACCGCGCGCAGCAGGTCATCGGCCTCGTCCGAGACCGTGAAGTCCGCGTGCCGGGTGACGCGGAAGATGTCGTGGCGGAGGATGTCCATCCCCGGGAAGAGCTGGTCGAGGTGGCGCGCGATGATCGACTCGAGCGGCACGAACGTGTTGACGCCGATCGGCACGAAGCGCGGCAGCACCTCCTTCGGCACCTTCACGCGCGCGAACGTCTCGGTGCGCGAGACCGGGTCGCGCAGCCAGACCGCCAACGACAGCGACAGGTTCGAGATGTAGGGGAACGGCCGGCCCGGCCCGACGGCCAGCGGCGTCAGCACGGGGAAGATCTGCTCGGAGAACTGCCGGTCGATCGCGTCGAGCTCGGCGCCGGCGCAGTCGCTGCAATCGACCACGCGGATGCCTTCGGCGGCGAGCTGCGACCGCACCACGCTCTCCCACTGACGCGAGTGGCGGCGGCCCAGCTCGCGGGCGCGCTCGCCGATGCGCTCGATCGTCTCGCTGGGCGACAGCCCGTCGGGGCCGCGAGCGTCGATGCCGGCGTCGACCTGGTCGTGCAGGCCCGCGACGCGCACCATGTAGAACTCGTCGAGGTTGGAGGCGTAGATCGCCAGGAACTTGACGCGCTCGAGCAGCGGCAGCGTCTGATCCTCGGCCAGCTCGAGCACGCGCTCGTTGAACTGGAGCCACGACAGCTCGCGGTTGAAGTAGAGCTCGGGGGAATCGAGCTCGGGAATGGGTGGCGAAGCGGTAACAGCTTCCATCGATTCAGCCTCTATGGTGGCGCATCGCGATGATCTGGTTGTTGAGGCATGGAGATGCGGCCGACGGCTCCCCCGACGCCGAGCGCCCCCTGACAGACAAGGGGCGCGACCAGTCGCGCGCCGCGGGCGCGGCCCTGAAGGCCCTCGGAGTGGACATCGAGGCGTGCCTGAGCAGCCCCAAGGTGCGGGCAGCCGACACCGCTCGGATCGCCTGCGACGAGCTCGGCGGCCCGGAGCCGACGCTGGAGCCGAAGCTCGCCGGCGGCCCGTTCGACGCCGAGGCGCTGGCGGCGGGCCTCGGCGACAACGTGCTGCTGGTCGGCCACGACCCCGACTTCTCCGCCGCGGTCCACTCGCTGACCGGCGCGCAGGTGCGCATGAAGAAGGGCGGGCTCGCGGGCGTGGACCGGGGCGAGCTCATCGTGCTGATGCGCCCCCGTGAGCTGAAGTCGATCTCAAGCTAGCCGCCTTCCCTCGACCAGCTCGAGCAGCACGCCCTCGCGCAGACCGCCGCGGGCGATCCGCAGCGGGAGCGCCAGCAGATCCGAGATCGCCTCGAGCACGAGGATGCCCGCCGGCAGCAGGCGCACCCGCTCGGGGTCGAGCTCGAAGCGGGCGGCGACGTCGGCGATCGCCGTCGTGCAGAGCACGCGGATGCCGCGCTCGAGCGTCTCGTGCGAGAGCTCGGCGCCCAGCAGCCGGCGCAGCGAGGTAGCGGTGCCGCCGACGGCGACCGCCTCCCTGGCCGGCGGCGGCTCGAGCCCCTCGAACGTGCCGGCTACGTGGCGGCGCACCTTCTCGAGCTCGTCCACCGACGGCGGGTCGCCGCGCAGGTAGGAGTCGGCCAGGAAGCCCGAGCCGATCCGAAACGACGCCGACCAGGCCATCTTGCCGTCGGGCTCGCCGACGGCGATCTCGCTCGAGCCGCCGCCCACGTCGATCACCGCGATCGTCCCGTCGGCGGGCGTCAGCATCGTGCGCGTGGCGCCCACGAACGAGAGGCGCGCCTCCTCCTCGCCCGACAGCACCTCGAGCGGCATCCCGCCGGCCTCCTCGACCGCGCTGAGCAGCGCGTCGCGGTTGGGCGCGTTGCGGATCGCGGCGGTCGCCACCGCGACGATCTGCTCGGCGCCGACCTCGCGCGCCACCTTGGCCTGGGTGGCCACCACCTCGGCGGTCTCCGCGATCTTCTCCTCGGGGATCGATCCGGTCGGGGCCATGCTCTTGCCGAGCCTCGTGAAGGCCCGCTGGGTGACCAGCTCGCGCAGCTGTCCGTTGCCCGCATCCGCGACCAGCAGCCGGGTGGTGTTGCTGCCGATGTCGATGCAGGCGCAGATCAAGCGGTGGACGGCGGAGCGAGCTCCGGGTGCGAGGCGTCCTCGAACTCCCGGAACAGACCGGTGACGACGAAAGCGGTCTGCTCGCCGATGTCCACGGCATTGTCGCCGATCCGCTCGATGCAGCGAGCGACCAGCATCATGTGCATCGCCCACTCGCGCGTGTCGGGGTCGTCCCCGACCTCCAGGGCGAGATGGAACACGTCACGGTTGAGGCGGTCGATCTGGTCGTCCTGGCGGACCAGATCCTGCGCCAGCGCCACGTCGCGGCGCTGGAAGGCCTGCTTGCACTGCACGACCTGCGAGCGCGCCTGCTCGCCCATCTGCTGGATGTCGCTCAGGATGCGCTCGTCCGACGGCGGCTCGTGGCCGGCCAGCGGGACCATCTTGGCGATGTTCACGCACTGGTCGCCCATGCGCTCGATGTTCTTCATCACGTGCAGCAGGGCGGCGACGATGCGCAGGTCGCCGGCCACCGGCGCCTGGCGGGCCAGCAGTGACAGGATCCCCTGCTGCACCTCGAGGTAGCGGCCGTCTATGCGGTCGTCGTCCGCGATGACCATGCTCGCCAGCTCCACGTCCCGGTGCTGGACCGTCTCCAGCGAACGGTCGAGCGCGGTGGCCACCAGGTCGAGGCCGCCGAGCGCCTGCTCCTCGAGTTTCTCGAGCTCTTCTTGGAAGTGTGTCCGTGCCGTGTCGGGCACCTGTTTTACCCCACCTTGCCGGTCACGTACGCCTCGGTGCGCGAATCGGCCGGGTTCGTGAAGATCTTCTCGGTGTCGTCGAACTCGACGACGCGGCCCGAGCGGTGCTCCTCGTCGTCCAGCTCGACCGTGAAGAACGCCGTCTTGTCGGACACGCGCGCGGCCTGCTGCATGTTGTGCGTGACGATGACGATCGAGTAGTTCTGCTTGAGCTCCATCATCAGGTCCTCGATCTTCCCGGTGGAGATCGGGTCGAGGGCCGAGCAGGGCTCGTCCATCAGGATCACGTCGGGGGAGACCGCCAGGCAGCGCGCGATGCAGAGCCGCTGCTGCTGGCCGCCGGACATGCCGAACGCGTTGGTCTTGAGGCGGTCCTTGACCTCGTCCCAGAGGGCGCCCTTCCGGAGGGCGCCCTCGACGATCTCGTCCATGTTGCCCTTCATGCCGAGCACGCGCGGCCCGAAGGCGATGTTGTCGAAGATCGACTTGGGGAACGGGTTGGGCTTCTGGAAGACCATGCCGATCCGCTTGCGCACCTCGACGGCGTCGACCTGCGGGGCGTAGAGGTCCTGGCCGTGGTAGATGACCTTGCCGTCGACGCGCGCGCCCGGGATCAGGTCGTTCATCCGGTTGAGGCACCGGATCAGGGTCGACTTGCCGCAGCCCGACGGGCCGATCAGCGCGGTGATCTCCTGCTTGCCGATGTCGAAGTTGACACCGCGCACGGCGGGCTTGGGGCCGTAGGAAACGGAGACCTCTTGGAGGTCGAAGATCGCCTCGCGTGACCGCCGCTCCGTGATGCGCGGGGGTGTCGCGATCTCCGGGGTCGGCGCCGCGGGCGGCTCGCGCCGCGCGCGCGTGTCTTGAGTTTCCTCAGGGGGCTCGGTCACGCGTTCCACTTTCGCTCACCTACCACTTCTGCTCGTATCGATTTCGTAGCCAGATCGCGACGCTGTTCATCAGGACCAGCATGATCATCAGCAGCAGGATCCCGGCCGCCGCGAGGGGCCTGTAGTTGTTGACGTCGTTGGAGGCTCGCGAGATCCAGTCGAAGATCTGGATCGGCAATGCCGTGAACTGGGAGTCGAGGCCCTCCGGGTTGAAGGCGATCACGGTCGCCGCGCCGACCACGATCAGCGGGGCGGTCTCGCCGATGGCGCGTGACAGCGCCAGGATCACGCCGGTCGCGATGCCGGGGATCGACGCCGGGAGCACCTGTCGCCAGATCGTCTGCCACTGCGTGGCGCCGAGCGCCATCGATCCCTCGCGGATCGACGGTGGCACCGCGCGGATCGCCTCGCGCCCGGCGATGATCACCACCGGCAGTACCAGCAGCCCGAGAGTGAGGCCGCCCGCGAGCACGGTGTTGCCGAGCGACAGCGGGCCACGGACGAGGAAGGCGAGCCCGAGGATGCCGTAGACGACAGAGGGGACCGCGGCGAGGTTCTGGATGTTGACCTCGATCAGGCGGTTGTACCAGCGCGTGTTGTCCGCGTACTCCTCGAGGTAGATGGCCGTGGCGACCCCGACCGGGACGATGAACAGGGCGCAGATGCCCATCAGCCAAATCGTGCCCCAGATCGCCGCCTGCGCCCCCGCCTTGTCGGCGCTGATCGACGTGAAGCTCGTGATGAAGTCCAGGTCGAGGTGCCCGATCCCGTCCGCGACGACGTCGTAGAGGAGCACGCCGAGCAGCAGGATCGAGATGCCGAGGCACGCGAGCAGGAGCAGCCTGAAGCCGAGATCCTTCGCGCGCCGGCTGGCGGGTGCGGACTCGATCATTCGTACACCTGCCGGTACTTGCGCACGAAGCGGATCGAGATGAAGTTCATGATCAAGGTCAGGATGAAGAGGAGCATCCCAACCGCGAAGATCGTCTTGTACTCGATGCTGCCGGTTGGGGTGTCTCCCTTTGCGGTGGCGCCGATGAACGACGCGAGCGAGTAGTGAGGCTCGGAGGGGTTGAGGCTGTTGCTGGCGATCTGGCCCGCGGCGACCAGCACGATCATGGTCTCGCCGATCGCGCGCGAAATGCCCAGAACGATCGCCGCGACGATGCCGGACAGGGCCGCGGGGAAGACGATCCGGGTCGAGACCTGGAGCTTCGAGGCGCCCAGTCCATAGGCGCCTTCGCGCAGCGACTGCGGCACCGCCGACATCGCGTCCTCGGCCACCGACGCGATCGTCGGGATGACCATGAAGCCCATGATGATCCCGGCGGCCAGTGCGTTGAAGATGCTCACGTCCAGGCCGAGCAGATCCTGCAGGACGTTCGGGGTGAAGAACGTCAGCGCGAAGTAGCCGAACACGATGGTGGGCACGCCGGCCAGGACCTCGAGTGCCGGCTTGATCGTCTTGCGGACGCGCGGATGCGCGTATTCGCTCAGGTAGACGGCGGCGCCCAGGCCCAGCGGAGTGGCGACCAGCAGGGCGATTCCCGTGATCAGGAGCGTCCCGACGATCAAAGGTCTGACCCCGAAGCTGGGCGGCTCGAACAGCGGGGTCCACTTGGAACCCGAGAGGAACTCCCACACACCGACCTCTCCGAAGAAGTCGATCGTCTCGCGCAGCAGCGCGATGACGATCCCGGTCGTCGTGAGGACCGACAGCAGCGCCGCCAGGATCAGCAGCGCCTTGACGAGGCTCTCGCCCCAGCGGCGACGCGCCGTCCCCAATGCGGGGACGGCGCGCGCGCCTGCTGCGCTTGCAGCCGAGGCTTCCATCAGCCGGCGTTGCTCTCCGCCGTCTGGAGGTCGCTCTTGCCCTGGTCCGCCTGCTCCTGCGTCATGGGCACGATCTGAGCAGCCTCGGCGATCGTCTCGTAGTTCTCGAGCACGTAGTCCATGAACGCCTTGACCTCAGGCCGCGCGAGCGACTTCTCGCTCGGGTACATGAACAGGGGGCGCGAGAGCGGCTTGTACTCGCCGGACTGGATCGCCTCCGTCGACGGTGCCACGCACGTGTCGGCACTCTCGCCGACCTTCACGAGGCCCAGCTTGTCCTGGTTCTGCTCGTAGTACGAGAACCCGAAGTAGCCGAGTCCGCCGCCGGAGCCGGACACGCCCTGGACGAGCACGTTGTCGTCCTCGGACGGCTGGTAGTCCTCGCGCGAGACGCCTTCCTCGCCGTTGATCTGCTCGGTGAAGAAGTCGAACGTGCCGGAGTCCGTGCCGGGGCCGAACAGCTCCAGCGTGGTGGACGGCAGGGACGGGTCGACTTCCTTGAGGCTCTTGACCTTCGAGCCCTTGTTCCAGATCTTGTTGAGCTGGTCGACGGTCAGGCAGTCGACCTTCAGGTCGGGGTTGGTCACGACGGCGATGCCGTCGTTGGCGACTTGGATCTCGTCGTACTTGATCCCGGCCTTCTTGCAGATCGGGGCTTCCTCGTCGTCCTTGATCGGACGCGAGGCGTCCGAGATGTCGGTCTCGCCGGCGCAGAACTTCTCGAAGCCGCCGCCGGTGCCGGACGTGCCGACCGTGATCTTCACGTCCGGGTTCTCGGCCTGGAAGGCCTCTTGAGCGGCCTGCGCGAACGGCGCGACGGTGCTCGAGCCGTCGATCTTGATGGTGCCGGAGAGGTCACCGCCTCCGCCGCCTCCGCCGCTGCTGCCGCCGCCACTGTCGTCGTCGTCACCACAGGCGGCCGCTCCAAGGGCCAGGACGCCGCACGCCGCGAGCGTGAGGAGCTTCCTCATACGGTTTGTCTCCTTAGGTCGTTCATGTGCAGCGCTGACTCTCTAAGGCGGCCGGAGGAAGCCTGTTATCGACCTGTCGCGCCGTTGTAAAAAGAATGTGAAGAGTCAGCGACGATCGGGATCCGCGGCGAACCGGTAGCCGAACCCGAAGTGCGTGTGGATGAAGCGCCGGCCGGGGACGGCGTTCTCCAGCTTCTGGCGCAGCTTGCCCACGTAGACGTCGACCGAGCGGTCGGACTTGCGGTAGGGCTCGCCCCAGACCTCGCGGTAGAGCTCCTCGCGCGTGACGATGCGGTTCCGGCGTTCCACGAGCGCCGTCAGCAGCTCGAGCTCGCGTACGGTCAGGTGGAGCCGCTCGCCGTTGACGAGCACCAGGAACTCGCTCGGGCGGACCTCGAGCTCACCGGCCCTCAGCGGCGGTCTCTGCAGGGCTGCCTCCATGCCGCGGAGGGTTTCAGCATCGTGCGGAATGTCCGTTACCTGCGCGTTGTCTCCCTGTGAAAAAGCTGTAAAAGCGCGGGTTCGCACCGCGAGTGTGCGTACACTGGCGCCAGATGTCGGACATGCGTCTCGCGATCCTGGACTCGGATTCGGGGTTCGTCCGGGTGCTCGTGAAGCGTGCGAGCGACCTGGGCTGGCAGTACCGGCGGCTGGAGGCGCCGCCCCGCACGGAGGATTTCGTCGCCATGCGCGTCAACGCGCTGGTCGTCGATCTGTCCCTGCTCGGCCCGGGCGCCTGGGAGTTCCTCGAGCGCGTGACCGCGGCGCTGCCAGGGCTGGGCATCGTGATCTGCACCGGGCGGTCGAGCGTCGCCCAGCGCGTGCGCGGGTTGCGGCTCGGGGCCGACGACTGGGTCACCAAGCCCTGTCACCCCGAGGAGGTGCTGGCCCGCGTCGAGGCGGTCGTGCGGCGCCGCAAGCGCGCGTCCCCACGCGTCGACAGCGGCCCGCTGGTCGCCCGCGAGCTCGAGATCCGCGCCGATCAGTTCCAGGCCTTCGTGAGCTCGGCCAGCGTCGACCTGACGCGGCGCGAGTTCGAGGTGCTCCAGCTGCTCGCGCAGGCCAAGGGCAAGGTGCTCCAGCGCGAGGAGATCTACCAGGCGGTCTGGGGCTACACGATGGCCCACGGCGACCGCTCGGTGGACGTCTTCGTGCGCAAGGTGCGCCAGAAGCTCGAGAAGGTGTCGCCCGACTGGAACTACATCCACACGCACTTCGGGGTCGGCTACCGGTTCGAGCCCGAGGGGCGCGATGGCGTGACCGTCGAGCCAGAGGTGCAGGCCGCGCGCCTCGAAGCCATCGAGTCGCCGGTGGTCGACGACGAGTCCGCCGCCGACGACTCGGCGTCGCTGCTCGCGCCCTAGGGCGCTTTCACGCCGCTGCGACGACGCGGCCCGACGCGATGCCCGTGGCGAGCAGGCGGTGCGGGGTGCTGCCGATCAGCGATTGGACGACGCCGCGCGAGATGCCGACCTCGAGCAGCGTGCGCCGGGCGAGCTCGAGGCCGGGTGGGCGCGTCGGGCCGTGGGCGTCCGAGGCGACCACCGCGACCAGGCCCTCGGCGACCAGCTCCCACGCGGCGCTGCACGCCTCCTCGCCGTGAGAGCCCGTCAGCGACAGCGCGTTGAGCTGGGCGAGCGAGCCGGCGGCGAGCTCGCCGCGCAGGCCCGCCGCGGAGTCGAGGCTGGCGTCGGCGCTGCGCTCGGGGTGAGCCATCAGCACGCCGAAGCCGCGGTCGCGCAGCTCCGTCATGGCGGCGTGGAAGTCGTCGCCGATGCCGTGGAAGGGCGTCTCGACGAGCACCCAGCGCGCCCCGCTCGGGCCCTGCGCGAGCAACTCGAGCTCGCTCTGGCGCATGCCGCCGATCGTGTCGTGGCAGAGCTCGCCGCCGCAGCGGACCTCGAGCAGGATGCCGGCCGCCTCGAGCGCCGAGCGGAGCTCGAGCACGCGGGCATGGATCTCGACCGCGTCGGTGATCCCGATGTCGGCGCGCACGTGGGGGGTGGCGACGACCGTGCCCGTGCCCTCGGCCACCGCAGCGCGGGCGAGCTCGAGGCTGGCGGCCATGTCCGCCGGACCGTCGTCGACTCCGGGAAGCAGATGGAAGTGGAGGTCGGCGTATGCCATCGCCGTGGAGGATCGGCGCCGCCGGCGTGCATCCCGTGACACTCCTGTGACCCGTGTGTTGTGTGAGGGTGAACCGCTAATCTGCCCCGCCGATGACCGCAAGGCATCAGCGCTTGTTGCTCGCCGCCGCCTTCGGGATGTCGGCGCTGCTGCTGATGGCCGCGCATGCCGGTCATTCGGACATGCTCGTCTACTCGCTGCCGCTGTTCCTCGTGGCAGCCCCGCTGCTGGCCGGCCGTTACATCGGCGAGCGGCAGCTCGAGCGCCTGCGCGCGGGTCGCACGAGTGCCGTGCCGCGGCGCCCCGTTGCCGCACTCCGCCCTGCGTCGCGTCGTCCGACCGCGCTGCTGCCTCGAGGCGGCCGCCTGATCGCTGAGGCGCTGGCCGTCCGCCCGCCACCGCTGCCCGCGACCAGCTAGGCGCCCGGCTCCAGCGATCCGGGCGCGCCGACGCCCGATCCAAGGAGCTTCCCGTATGTCCAGAAACCAGCGCGTAGTGCTCGTCGTGGCCGCCCTCGCGGTCGCTGTGGCGGCGTTCGTGATTGCCCAGCCCGGCGATGACGACGACTCCAAGCAGTCGTCGAATACGACCGAGACGCAGACGTCCACCGGCACCGGCACCGACACGGAAACGGAGGCCGAGGAGCCGGCCGAGCCCGCCGAGCCGCCCGTTACCCGCATCAACGTCAAGGACGGCGTGATCGATGGCGACGTGAAGTCGATCGAGGTCGCCAAGGGCGACACGGTCCGGATCGTGGTCACCTCGAACGTCGACGACGAGATCCACCTGCACGGCTACGACATCGAGAAGGAGGCGGGGCCAGGGAACCCGGCTCGCTTTACGTTCAAGGCGACGCTGGAAGGCGCCTTCGAGCTCGAGAGCCACGCGGCGGAGGACGCCGGCGAGGAGCCGCTGCTCGCCCGCCTGCTGGTCGGGCCATCGTGATCACGCTGTTCGCCCACGCGGGCGGGCTCATCGGCCGCTCGGATCTCCCGATACCCGAGTGGCTGTTCGGCTGGGCAGCGGCGATGGTGCTCGTCATCTCGTTCGTGGCGCTGGCGGTCCTGTGGCCCGAGCCCAAGCTCGAGGGAGACCGCTGGCGCCCGCTGCCCAACGGCATCGGCCGACTGGTCGCGAGCCGCCCGGTCGAGATCGTGTGCGGGGCGATCGGCGTGGCGCTGTTCGGCGTCGTGATCTACACCGGCCTGGAGGGCACGCAGAGCCCGGCGGCCAACTTCGCGCCGACGTTCGTGTTCGTGGTCTTCTGGATCGGCCTGGTGCCGGCCAGCGTGCTGTTCGGCGACATCTTCCGCGCGTTCAACCCGTGGCGCGCGATCGGGCGTGCGGTGGGCTGGACGGCCGGGAAGGTCGCCCGCGGTGGGCTCCCCGCCCCGCTCGACTATCCCGAGCGGCTCGGGCACTGGCCCGCGGTGGCCGGCGTCTTCGCGTTCGCGGTGCTCGAGCTGGTCAAGTCGGGCGGCGACCAGCCCGACACCGTCGCGGTCGCCACGCTGGTCTACTCGGCGATCACGTTCATCGCGATGGCTCTCTACGGGGTCGAGGCGTGGAGCGCGCGCGGCGAGGCCTACTCGGTCTACTTCAACCTGTTCGCGCGGATCTCGATCTGGGAGACCCGCGACCGGGAGCTGGGCGTGAGGCCCCCGCTGGCCGGGCTCGCGCACTTGAAGTCTGGGCCCGGCACGGCGGCGCTGCTGGCGGTGATGATCGGCACCGTGACCTTCGACGGCGCCGGCGAGGCGCCGATCTGGACGGGCTTGGCACCCGACCTGACCCGGTTCTTCGGCGATCTGGGGCTGGGGCCGCAACCTGCATTCGAGGCGGCCTTCTTCGTCGGGCTGTGCGGAGCGATCCTGTTCGTCGCCGGCTTCTACCGGCTCGGCATCCTCGGCGCGCGCAGCGTCGGCGGCGGGTTCAGCGCCCAACAGCTGTCGCGGGCGTTCGCCCACTCGCTGGTGCCGATCGCGCTGGCCTACGTGATGGCGCACTACCTGACCTACCTGCTGTTCCGCGGCCAGGCGATGATCTTCCTCTCGTCAGACCCGCTCGGCGACGGCTCCGACCTGTTCGGGACCGCGTCGCACCAGATCGACTACGGCGTGATCGGGTCGACCGCGACCTGGTACTGGCAGGTGGCGTTCGTGGTCGTCGGGCACGCGGCCGGACTGACGCTCGCGCACGACCGGGCGCTCGCGATGTACGAGGACGCCAAGCTGGCCGTGCGGTCTCAGTACTGGATGCTCGCGGTGATGGTCGGCTTCACGAGCCTGGCTCTGTGGCTGCTGTCGCAGGCGAACACCTGACGCCCTAGGTCGCCGGCTGGACGTCCCTGGTGCAGTGCGCGCAGGCGCTCGCCGCGACCGGGATCGAGGACAGGCAGTGCGGGCAGTCGCGCTGGGTCGCCTTCGCCGGCGGCATCGCCGTCTGGACGGCCTTGACGATCAGGAAGAGCACCCAGGCGATGATCAGGAACGTGACCAGCGCGGTCAGGAAGCTGCCGTAGCGGATCTCGCCGTCGCCGATCGAGAAGGTCAGGTTCGAGAAGTCCGGCTTGCCGAAAACCGCGGCGATCAGCTGCATGATCACGTCGTCGACGAACGAGGTCACGACCGCGGCGAACGCCACCCCGAGGACGAACGCAATCGCGAGCTCGAGCAGGTTGCCTTTGAGCGCGAAGTCCTTGAACTCCTGGAGCATGTGCCCTCCCCCGATCGTGTGACGGGTGCCTGGAAGCGGTCCATGCTATGCCCGTCAGGGCGGGGGGCAAGCGCGGCAAGGGAACGTGCGCGCCCGCGCATATCCTGGCGGTGTGAGCACTACCGCCGTCACGCCTGCCTCTGAGCAGTGGCTGCGCGAAGCCCGCCGGGCGAAGCTCCTGTCATGGGCGAGCCTCGCCTACATGGCACTCGAAGGGTTGGTTGCGGTGGTGGCGGGCATCGTGGCCGGCTCCATCGCGCTGATCGGGTTCGGGCTCGACTCCGCCATCGAGGGATTCGCGAGCGTGGTGATCGTGTGGCGCTTCACCGGCAGCCGCACGCTCTCCGAGAGGGCCGAGCACCGGGCGCAGAAGCTCGTCGCGATCCAGTTCTTCATCCTCGCGCCCTACGTCGCGGTGGAGTCGATCAGGGCGCTGGTCAACGGCTCGCGTGCCGAGGAGAGCCTCGTGGGGATCGCCCTCGCGGCGTCGAGCCTCGTCGTGATGCCGCTGCTCGGTCGCGCCAAGCAGCGCATCGGGGCGCGCATCGGCTCGTCCGCCACCGCCAGCGAGGGCATGCAGAACCTGCTGTGCGCGTACCTCGCCGGGGCGTTGCTGATCGGGCTGCTCGGCAACGCCCTCCTCGGTGCATGGTGGCTCGACCCGACCGTGGGCCTGCTGATCGCAGCGCTCGCCGTCTCAGAAGGGCGCGAGGCGTGGCGCGGCGACGCGTGCTGTCACCACTAGCTGCAGGCGCGACAACCACTCCAGTAGGCGTCCGGGCTATGTTGGGGACTGGCTTTGCTTCGGGAGCAGCGGATGGCCATCCACCACGGCGGCGGCGATGTCGACCAGCTTGCGGTTCGTGGCGCGGGCCTGCGCGCGTAGCATCTCGAAGGCGGCGGTCTCCTCGATCGAGTGGCGTTCCATCAGGATGCCCTTGGCGCGCTCGGTAATGGCGCGACGCCCGAACGCGCCCTCGAGGTCGTGATACTCGGTGAATCGGCGCAGCACGATGTCGATCGAGCTCTGCCAGTCGTGAGGGTCGCCGTCGGTGATGTAGGCGAAGACGCCCCGCTTGGAGGCCTCCCTGACGAAGGCGGGGTCGGGCTCGTGGATGATGACGATCACCGGACAGGTCGCCTCCTGCACGATCTTCTCGATCAGGTAGAGGGCGTGCTCCGAGCTATCGCCCAGCCCCACCAACGCAACGTCCGGGCGCTCCCTGGCGGTAACCCCTCCGACGTCCTCGATTTCGATCTCGCGGGCGATCACCTCGTGCCCGAGCCCCACAACGATCGGGGCGATGACGGCCAGCCGGTCGCGTCGCTCGTTCGCGATCAGCACGCGCAGATGCTCGGTCTCGCGGTAGCTCATCGTGCCCTTGAGAAGGTGGTTCCCGGAACTCGGGCTGGTACGCTTGGACGGCGCCTCGCCCCAGGCAAACGGGGGGCGCTCGCCGGCTCTAGCACTCGGCCGTGGAGGAGGTGTCGACACATCGGTCGGCACGGAGATCGAGTCCTAGGAGCTGAGTCGTGTCGATGTTCCGAGCGCGGCGCTTGACCGTCGTCCCGTGCGGCACTGTTCCTAGGTCGCCCGGCGGCGAGGCGTGGGACGCGCGGGTCGCGCGCGAGGTACGGCACCAGTCGCGCATCGAGGCGGCCTTCGATCGAGTGGATGCGTGCGAGCGGCTCGGCGACTTCAGACATGCACTGGGATGGCTCGACAGGGCTGACGAGCTCAGCGGCGGCCTGTCGCCGGCGTACCGCGCGACGCGGACGCAGTACGCCGAGAAGCTTGCCCGACAGCGAAAGCCGAAGCTGGGGAGCCCGTGACCCGCCCGGCGCCAGACTCCGGCCGCAATCGGGCGACTGGCTCGCGCAACGGCTTCAGCCTGCTGCTGAACAGCGGGCTCGACGCCGCGTACGCGGCCCGGCAAGCGGTGATCGCGAGCGACGGCGGGTTACCCGCCAGCGCCCGGGCGGACGTGCTCCTGGTCGTGACGGAGCTCGTGACCAACGCCGTGCGCCATGCCGGCGTCCGAGCCGGGCAATCGCTGCGCGTCGAGCTCCAATTGCTCTCGCGATGTGTGCGCGTTGAGGTGCTCGACGCGGGCGCGGGCTTCGCACGGCCTTCCGCGCCGTTCCCGAAGGAGGACTCCGGTGGCTGGGGGCTGTTTCTGGTTGACCAGGTCGCCGATCGCTGGGGGATCGACCGAGCCGCTTCCGGCACCCGTGTCTGGTGCGAGATCGGGCTCGACGCGTGAGTCGGCCAATTGCCAGAGCGCTCCCTGTGGGTGCATGTGTTGCTCTCACAACCAAGGCCCCGGCTCAACTCTGCTTGACGACGGCATAGACGACTCGTTCGGAGACCTCCACCACGGTTTCGCCGATCCGCGAGCAGCGGCGGTATAGCTCGCGACGCGCGATGCGCTCGCTCCGGTTCTCGATGTCGAGCAGGCCGCCCATGCCCTTGTAGTAGGCGCTATCGAGCTGTCGCTCTGTCGTGATCGCCGCGTCGGCGGATGCGGTCGCCTCGTTCCCGTCCGCGCCGAGGTGCGCGATTGCGTTGTCGATGTGCTCCAGGGCCACGCCGAGCAGTCTCCCCATCTCCGCGAGACCGGCGTCCGGCGGGCAGTCCATCGCCTCCGACTCCTTCACGAGGTCGCGCACGGAGTTGAGAATCCGGTCGACGCCGCGTGAGAGCGCGAACACGTCCTCGGGCTCCAGTGGGGTCACGAAGGCGGCGCGCAACGCGCTCAGCAGCTCTCGCTTCGCCGCCTCCCCCTCTTGCTCGCTGCCGAGCACCGCCTGCGCGGCGCTCGCGTCCCCGGCGGCCCACGCCGCGAAGCCGTCCACCGCCGAGATCGTTACCGCCAGCTGGCGGCGCAGCAGCCCGAGCACGTCGGGCGTGTCCGGCAGGAACCATCCGCGGAGCTTCATGCCACCAACCGCCAGATCCCGAGGGTCGCGGCCGCAAGCGCAGCCGTGACGGGCATCGTGATGAACCAGGCGAGACCCATCTCGCGCACCACCTCCCAGTGCACGTGGTGCCAGCGTCGTCGCCCCGCGCCGACCCCGACCACCGAGGAGGCGACCACCTGGGTCGTGGACACCGGCGCGCCAACGACGGACGCCCCGAAGATGACGCTCGCCGAGGCGGTCTGGCTGGCCAGACCCTCGATCGGCTTGATGCGGTAGATGCCACGACCCACGGTCCGGATGATCCGCCACCCACCAAGTGCAGTGCCGGCGGTGAGCGCCAGGGCGCACGTGAGCTTCGTCCATGTGGGAGCCGCCAGCGTGTCGATCCGCCCGTCCGCGAGCAGCAGCGCGGCGATGACGCCGACCGACTTCTGCGCGTCGTTTGCGCCGTGGCTGAACGCGAGCGCCGCGGACATTCCCCACTCGCCTGCATGGACCGGTGTGTGCCAGCGCCGCGTGGCCCGGCGCGCCACCCGGCGCAGCGCGCGGATTGCCAGCAGCGCCGCAAGCGCGCCGATCGGCACGGAGACGGCCAGTGCGACCAGCGTGCCGAGGACGCCCACCGGATGCCAGCCGTCGAACCCGCCCCAGTTGACCGCATCGATCCCTCCCTCTACGAGGCTCGCGCCCACCAAGCCGCCGACGAGCGCGTGCCCGGAGCTGGACGGAAGACCCAGGCGCCAGGTGACGAGGTTCCACGTGACAGCCGCCGCCAGCCCCGCCCCGATCACCTCAGTGGCGGCCGATGGGGCGACCTGGACGATGCCGCCGATGGTGTCGGCGACCGCCGCCCCGAGAAGCAACGGGCCCAGCAGGTTGAAGGTCGAGGCCAACAGAATCGCCTGAAGCGGCGTGGCGCCCCGCGTGGCGACGAGCGTGGCGATTGCGTTGGATGCATCGTGCAACCCATTGGTCGCCGCAAAGCCCACAGCCAGCACGACCGCGACGACGAGGCCCGCATCCATTGGCGGACTCTACGGCCGTCCGAGCGGGGATGAACGCCGGCGTCGCGCGGCAACCGCGTCAGCCGGGCCTGCCGGACACTCTGCGCCCCACGAGAGCAGGGGTGCTCGTTGTCAGCGCCGACAGGTGCGCGTCGTCCAGTTCCCGCGCCCTCGAGGCTGCGACGGCGATCGTTGTCGCGCAACGCGGGGCGGTTTGCATGGGCAAGTCGGTCAGTCGGTCATCCCGGCGGCCGCAACGGCCTCTCTGCGGTCCCCGAATCCCTCGCCCCGTACCACGACGCCGTCGTGCACGGTCCAGAGATGTCCGAGTCGAATCTCGAACGTTGCGCCGCTGCCGTGCCCTCGGCCCGTGGTCCGAACGAAGACGAGGACCTTGTCCTCCTGTTCCCGGAAAGCCTCGGGCTCCGAGTGAAGCTCGTCGAATATCTCGGCCCTGTCCATGAAGAACCGAACGACGTTGTCGCGACCCCGGACAGGTCCCTCGCCGACCCGGCTGTCCGGAATCCATTCCACCGCCGGATGGGTGAGCGCGCCGACAGCAGGCAGATCGCGTGCGTTCAGGGCTTGGTAGAGGCGCCGCACGATCTCGATGTTCTCCTGCGACATGCGCCGTCCAGTATCCGCCTCGCCTCGAAGTTGCGCATTTCATGCCGGCCCCTACTCCCCACCCTGCGGGTGAGCGGCATCTCGACCCAGGCGACGCTCCTCACCGCCGTGGACGAGCGGGAGGGGGGCGGCGCCCGCCCACGCGCCACACCCGGAGCTATTCGGCTTGGCGATCCGCAGTGCGGACATGGCGCGAGGCGGGACCGGCCTTGAACCTCGCGAAGTATCCAAGCGACGTGCCCGTGCGGCGCTCCAGTATGAGCCCCCTGGTGCGGGCGTGCTTGACCAACCAGCCGAGTCTGGGGAAGTCGGGGTCGATGAAGATCTCCCCGACGACCAGCCGACCGCCGGGCCTCAGCACGCGACGCAGTTCGCCCAGTGCGGCGGCCGGGTCGGGTAGCTCGCCGAGTACCGTGACCAGGTAGGCGGCGTCGAAGGTTTCGTCCGCGTAGGGCAGCAAGGCCCCGTGGCCAAGGGTGGCGACGACGTTCCCGATCCCCCGGGCACGCGCTCGCTCAAGCGTCTGGTCAAGGAAGCTCTGGCGCACGTCAACGATCTCGAGCACGCCCCGCGCGCCCAGCGCCGCTGCGACCGGGAGTGTGTAGTAGCCGGTGCCGGGGCCGACCTCCAGCACGCGCTCCCCCTGCGCAGGCTCCAGGATCCGGAGCAGACCTCTGCGCGTTATCAGGGGCCGCGGAACGTCGAGGATGGCGCGACCGAAGTGAGGGAAAGCGGTTGGCCGAACCGCCGCAAAGAGGCGTAAACCAAGCCACACAGCAGAGGCGGCGAGCACGAACCGCCATAGCCTGCGCAGTGCCGTGGGCGTGGAGCGCGCCGGCATGGGCCCCACCGCCTACCCGACGGCGAGCTTGCCGCGAGGGCGAGAAGGCTCCAGGGACCGACGAAATTCCCTCAAGACGGCCTCCAGGACCGGCCGAGCCACTCGATGCCGGGGCGGCTGGGGCGACGGCTGTTCATGCCCGAGCCGATGTGTCGCGCGCCGCCGCGCGGAGCAGTTCCGC
>JBQGCL010000183.1:0-7102 GCA_052038485.1 Thermoleophilaceae bacterium
GGGCTCGAGTCGGTGACGAAGACCGGGGGGACCTGGACGGCGTTCCACCGCGACGGGTACGAGGTGCGCGTGGAGCGGTTCGGGTCGCCGGCCGCCGCCAACCACGCGGTGGAGGCCGCACCCGGCCTGGCCGAGCAGGCCAACTTCTTCGGCGTCTTCGCCCCGGCGGAGGACCAGCTCAACCGATCCTCGCTGGCCGTGGCGCGCTGTCTGCGGTCCTTCTGAAGCCCGCGGACGGAGGCGGAGCGCTCCGCTTGGCGCGCGCCGCCTCACGCGGCGGGCTAGAGCCCGCCCGCGACCTCGCGGCGCGCCTCCTCGAGCCGCGCGCCGTCGCGCACCAGCGCGGTCGCGGCCGTCTTCGCGGCGGCCGCGTCCGATCGCCGGGCGGCGCTTGCGATCCCGTCGAGGTCGCGCCGGGTGGCGGCGGTCGCGGCGAGCAGGGCCTCGTGGCGCTCGCGCAGGCTGTCCGGCGGCTCCAGGTCGTCGAGCTGCTCGCGCAGCCGGCCGAGTCGCCTCGCGTATCCGGCGAAGCGGGCGGACAGGGTCGCGTCGTCCGCTGCGCGCAGCCCGCTCTCGACCTCGTCGCCCAGCGCCACCAGCCCGCGGTCGATCGGCGGAAAGTCCTCCTTGTAGTCCTCGTCGCCGCCGTCGCCGCACGCCGCCAGGGCGAAACACAGCAGCAGGAGCCCGAGCAGCCGCGACACGGCGCCTCAGCCTAGGCCAGCAGCGCCCGCGAGGCGGCGGCCGCCAACTCCCGTTCGGCCGTCCGCATCGAGGTGCGCATCCGGCCGTCGAGCCAGTGCCGGCAGAACTCCTGCGCCGGGCCGATCAGCAGCGCGAAGAACAGGTCGAACGGCAGCTCGCGCAGGCGCCCCGCCCGCACTCCGTCGTCGAGCCACTCGGACATCGCCTCGAACACCGTCTGATTGAGCTCGGCGATCTCACCCGCCGCCCGGCGCGGCCGGCCGCTGAGCAGGAAGCGGGCCGCGTCGCGGTTGCGTGCGACCCAGCGCAGGTGGTGGCGGACGAGCCCCTCGACCGCGTCGCGCGGGTCGCCATCCCCGGCGAGCACGGCCAGCACGCCGCGCTGGTAGCGGGCCAGCACGTCGACGTAGAGCGCGGCGGCGATCCCCTCCTTGTCGCCGAAGTGGTGGTAGATCGACCCGACGCTGGCGCCCGAGCGCTCGCGCACCTCGTCGACGGTCGTCCCCGCCAGCCCCTTCTCCGCGAAGCCGCGCAGCGCCGCGTCGAGGATCTCTTGCCTGCGATCCGCCATTAGAATAAAATTCTAGAAGACATGCTCGACGACTTCCTCCCCAGCTACGACGTCCACGAGGTCCACTCGATCGGCACGAGCGCCTCGCCCGCGGCGGCGATGGAGGCGATCCGCGCGCTCACGCCGCTCGAGGTGCCGGTGCTGGTCGGGCTGATGGCGATCCGCAGCGTCCCCACAGTGCTGAGGGGTCGCCGGCCGTCGGTGCGCGGGCGACTGCTGGACGGGTTCCGCCGCGGCGGCTTCGTCGACCTCCACGAATCGCCCGACGAGCTGGTCTTCGGTGGTGTGGGCCGCTTCTGGCAGCCGTCGGGCGGCCTGCGCCGAATCGACGCGGCGGACTTCTGCGCCTTCGCCGAGCCGGGCTTCGCCAAGGCCGCCTTCAACTTCCAGGTCGAACGGATCGACGGCCGCACGATCGTGCGAACCGAGACCCGCATCGCCACGACCGACGAGCACGCGCGCCGCCGCTTCGGCCGCTACTGGCGCGTGATCCACCCGGGCAGCGCCCTGATCCGGATCGCCTGGCTGCGGGCCATCCGCCGCCGTGCAGAGCGAAATAGCGCCTGAATTGCGGCGCATTTGCGCTACATAACAACTGGGCTTACTGTGGATCGCAGTCCGGCCCTCCGGCGGACTCGCCCTTTCGCAGGACCCAATGACTCGATCCTCCAGTATCGCCAAGCGCCTATTGCTCATCGCGCTGATCGCCGCGACCTTCGTGGTCGTGCAGGTCGTGCTGGCCGCCCCGCCGATACCGAGCTTCAACGTCGTCGGGCCCAACTTCACGACCACCTGCGGGCTCTACACGTTCACGTCGACCTCGACCGACCCGGACAACGACATCGCCCAGGTCGACTGGGACATCGCGGGCACGGCCATGAGCGGAAGCTCGGTCTCCGCGACGTTCGCCACGCCCGGGTCGCGGACGATCAACATGAGCGTGACCGACACCGACGCGGTTGACGGGACGGTCGACACGATCCCGGCCGCCCCACAGACGGTCAACGTCGGCAACCCCGGCCTGCCGAACGCAGCCATGTCGTCGCCCAGCCCGAACCCCGCTCAGCCCAACGAGCAGGTGACCTTCAACGGAGCGGCCTCGACCGCCACCGGCAGCGGCTCGATCGTCAGGTACGAGTGGGACCTCGACGGCGCCGCGGGCTACGAGCTCGACACCGGCGCCACCGCGCAGGCCCAGGCCCAGTACGCGACCGCCGGCGTGCACAACGTGAGCCTGCGCGTGACCGACAACTGTGGCCAGACGGACACCGTCCCGGGCAGCGTGTTCGTGCAGAACAACCCGCCCACGGCCGCCTTCACCGCCACGCCCAACCCGGCGGCGATTGGCGCCAACATCAGCTTCGACGCAAGCGCCTCGAGCGACGCCGGCGGCGGCATCGCCAAGTACGAGTGGGACTGGAACGGCGACGGAGTCTTCGAGACGGACGCGCTGGCCGACGCGACCACCGACCACGCCTATGCCGCCGCTGGGACCTACTTCGTCGGGCTGAGGGTGACGGACACCAACAACGCGATCGCCACCGTCTACCACTCGGTCCGGGTCAACGCCGCGCCGGTCGCCAACTTCTCCTACACCCCGCTGACGCCGGTGATCAACCAGGCGGTCACGTTCAACGGCACCGCCTCGAGCGACGCCGACGGCACGGTCACCGCCTGGGAGTGGGACCTCGACGGCAACGGCAGCTTCGAGACGACCGGCGCCACGCCGGCGCATACCTATGCGACCCCTGGCACCTACAACGTGAAGCTGCGCGTCACCGACAGCGACACCACGCAGAGCGTGGTGCTCGCCCGCGACGTGATCGTTCAGGCCACCACGCCGAAGGCGGGGTTCACGTTCAGCCCGGCGCATCCGCTGCCCGGACAGGCGGTGACGCTGCGCTCGACCTCCGCTCCGTCGGGGGCGGCCGGCGCTCCGGCGCTGGTGGCGACCCAGTGGGACTTCGCGTACAGCCCGCTCGTCGACTTCACGCTCGACGGCGCGGGGGCGTCCATCGTCACCTCGTTCGCCGCCCCCGGACCGCACACGGTCGCAATCAAGGTGACGGAGACCGGCGGCGGCTTTGCGATTGCCTCCGGGACGATCCCGGTGAACGCCCCGCCGCAGGCATCGTTCACGGTGCGTCCCACCAAGCCTCGGGAAGGCAACGAGGTGACTTTCGTGTCCACCGCAACCGACCCCGACGGCTCACTCGCCAAGCAGGAGTGGGACCTCAACAACGACGGCAAGTTCGAGCGCACCGGCGCGGTCGTCTCCACCTCGAAGCTCAAGGCCGGCACCCGCAGCGTGAAGCTGCGCGTCACCGACCAGTGGGGCGCGGCGGTCACCACGACGAGGCCGATCAAGGTCGCCAAGCCGAACCTCAGGGGGCCGCAGGACCTCGGGACCGAGGTCTCCTACACGCGCAAGTCCTGGGGCATCTTCGTGGTCGGCTTCACGGTCAAGACTCCTGCCAAGACCTCGGTCGCGGTGAGCTGCAAGGGCCGCGGCTGCCCGCGCGGCACCTTCCGCAAGAAGACGGGCAAGAAGAGCGCCACGTTCAGGTTCTCGCAGCTCAACGGCAGCCTGCACGCGGGGGCGAAGATCAACGTGATCTTCGCCAAGAAGGGCCGCTTCACCGGCTGGGACCTGATCACGGTCCGGCCCGGCAAGACCTCTCTGCACGAGGGCTGCAAGCTCTCGAGCAAGCAGAAGAGGTGGAAGCGCTGCCCGTCCTAGGCGAGCGCCTCCAGCAGCCGGTCGACCTCCTCCTCTGACGTGTAGTGCAGGAAGCCGGCGCGCACCGCGCCGCCGCTTTCAGAGAGGCCCAGCGCCCGCATCGGCTCGAGCGCGTAGTAGTCGCCGTCCCACACGTACAGGCCGAGCTCGCCGAGCCGCTCGGCCACCGAGCGCGGCGACCGGCCGGGCAGGTTGAAGCAGAAGGTCGGCGTCCGGCCCTCGACGGCGCGCAGCCCGTACAGCTCACCGCCGAACCCGTCGAGGAAGCGACGGCTGAGCGCGTCCTCGTGCGCCTGGATGCGCTCGAAGGCGATGTCGAGCGAGCCGTCGCCGAGCCAGCGCAGGTAGTCGATCGCGGCGACGGTTCCGGCCACGGCCTCGTGCGACTGGGTGCCGGTCTCGAAGCGGTGCCCGTGCGGCGTGTCGGCCGACGGTCGGACGCGGTCGGCCGGCAGGGAGCGCGCCAGGTCGGGGCGGATCGCCGCCACGCCCAGGTGCGGACCGAAGAACTTGTAGGGCGAGCAGAGCAGCACGTCGAGGCCCCAGTCGCCGGCTCGCAGGCGGCGGTGCGGGGCGAGATGGACGCCGTCGGCCCAGGCGAGGGCGCCGACCGCGTGCGCGGCTGCGGCGATGCGGGCCGGGTCCGTCAGCGAGCCGACCGCGTTCGAGGCGAGCGTGAACGCCACCACGCGGGTGCGCTCGCCGATCAGCTCCTCGAGCGCGTCGTGGTCGAGCGTGACGTCGTCGGTGACGGGCGCGTGCCGGACGACCAGGTCGTGGTCGGCCGCCACCAGCAGCCACGGCGAGACGTTGGCGTCGTGGTCGAGCTGGGTGACCACGATCTCGTCGCCCGGCTCGAGCGTGCGCGCCACCGCGTGCGCGAGCAGGAAGTTGAGCGTGGTCATGTTTGCGCCGAACGCGATCCCGTCGGGATGGCCGCCGGTGAACTCGGCGGCCCCCGCGCGGCCGCGGGCCATCACGTCGTCGGCCGCCGCCGACGTGGCGAAGGCCCCGCCGAGGTTGGCGTTGCTCTCGCGGAGGCAGGAGTCGATGGCGTGCAGCACGCTGTCCGGGACCTGGGAGCCGCCGGGTCCGTCGAGGTAGGCGGCTCCAGTCGCGAGTGCGGGGAAGCGCGCCCGCACGGCGGCGACGTCGAGCTCGGTCTGGCGAGTCAGGTTCTCAGGCATTAGCGTCCCGGGCACGATGCCGGAGCGTCGCCGCAACGTCAACGCGATCCATCGCCAGGCCGAGCGCTTCGCGTCCTCGAAGCCGGGCGCCTGGTACTTCATCAACGTGGCGATGCGGCTCGACCGCGTGCTGCTGCCGCTGTCGGGCGGGCGGTTGTCGATGGGCTTCGGTCAGCAGGTGGGCCTGCTCGAGTCGATCGGGGCCAAGAGCGGCGAGCGCCGCCGTATCCCGCTGCTGTACCTGCGCGACGGCAACCACGTGGTGCTGATCGCATCCAAGGGCGGGAGCACCAAGCACCCCGCCTGGTACTTCAACGTCAAGGCGAACCCGCAGGTCCGCTTCCTCGGACCGGGCGGGATCAGCGGCGACTACGTGGCCCGCGAGGCCGAGGGCGACGAGCGGGCCCGGCTGTGGGCCGACGCCGTGGACTACTACGACGGGTTCGCCACCTATCAGGGGCGTACCGATGGGCGGCGAATCCCTGTCGTAGTCCTCGAGCCCGTTCGCTAGGCGGCCGCTGCCTCCGCGCGCGGCGCCAGCGGCGCCGCCGCCCGCTTCCCGGGCACGAGCAGCGCCACCAGCGCGCCCACCGCCAGCACCGCCGCGCCGACCCACACGGCCGGGATCAGCCCGTCCACGTAGGCCACCGGCGACTCGAACCCGCCGGCGCCCGTGAACACGGTGGACAGCACGGCCACGCCGAGCACGCCGCCGATCTCGCGCACGGTGTTGGTGGCGCCCGAGGCCTGGCCGGCCTCCTCGGGCCGCACCGCGCCCAGCACGGCGTTCGCGGCCGGGGCGAACACCATCGCCATGCCGCTGCCCGCCATCACGAACGCGGGCACGAACAGCCCGTAGGCCGCGGTCGGGGCGGTGACGATGGCGATCCACGCCAGCCCGGCCGCCTGGAGCGCCAGCCCGGTCGCCATCAGCGGCCGGCTGCCGATCCGGTCGGACAGGATCCCGGCCACCGGGGCGACGAAGATCGGCATCGCGGTCCACGGCAGCGTGCGCAGCCCGGCCTCCAGGGGCGAGTAGCCCTGGGCGACCTGGAAGAACTGCGCCAGCAGGAAGATCGACCCGAAGGCGCCGAAGAACATCGCCAGCGACACGCCGTTGGTGGCCGCGAAGGCGCGGTTTCTGAAGAAGCGCATCGGCAGCATCGGAGTCTTCGTGCGGGTCTCCCACACCGCGAAGGCCGCCAACAGCGCGACCCCGGCGCCTATGGAGCCGATCACGGTCGCGCTCGTCCAACCGAGCGCCTGCGCGCGCACGATGCCGAACACCAGGCCCAGCAGGCCCGCGCTCGCCAGGGCGACGCCGGGCAGGTCGAGGCCGGCGCCCGAGCCGCGGCTCTCGCGCAGGATACGCAGGACCGCCGGGACCAGCGCGATCCCGATCGGGACGTTCAGCAGGAAGATCCACTGCCAGGACAGGCCGTCGACGACGGCGCCGCCGACGACCGGACCCAGCGCGACGCCGAGGCCCGAAACGCCCGACCAGATCCCGAGCGCCAAGCCGCGCTTCTCGGCGGCGAAGGCCTCGCTCAGGAGGGTCAGCGAGAGCGGAGTGATGACCGCCCCACCGAGCCCCTGGAAGGCACGGGCGGCGATCAGGGCCTCGGTGCTGGGCGCGAAGGCCGCGGCAGCCGAGGAGATCGTGAACAGGCCGACGCCGACGGCGAACACCAGCCGGCGTCCGAAGCGGTCGCCGAGCGCGGCGGCCGTCAGCAGGAAGACCGCGTAGCTCAGGGTGTACGCGTTGACGGTCCACTCGAGGTCCTCGAGCGAAGCACCAAGGTCCTCGCGAATGCTGACCAGCGCGTTGGTGACGACGAGGTTGTCGAGGGTGACCATGAACAGGGCGATCGAGACGATCGCGAGGGTCCAACCACTTGC
>JBQGCL010000184.1:0-2042 GCA_052038485.1 Thermoleophilaceae bacterium
GGCCGCATGCCGAACGCGGTAACCGTGGTGAGCCCGCCGGCGAACATGCGCAGCTCGGTGACAGATCCCGGTGCCGGCCTCAACCGGTGGATCGCCTCTGGGGGCGCGTCCAGCGCGATACGCATGAGCGCCCGGATCGGCATCGAGTGCGTCACGACGATGACCGGCTGACCCCTGTAGCGCTTCACCGCGTCGTCGCGGGCGGCCGCCACGCGCGCTGCCATCTGGTCAAGTGACTCGCCGCCGGGGGCCGGGCTGGCCGTCGAGGCGCGCCAGGCAGCGATCTCGCGCGGATACCGCTCGGCGACCTCGTCGATGCGCAGGCCCTCCCACGCGCCGAACTCGCATTCGCGCCAGGCCGCTTCGGTCGACACCGGCAGGCCCAGCCGATCCGCGATGAGCTCGGCGGTCTGCGCGGCGCGGACAATCGGCGACGTCAATACCGCCACCGCCGCCGAGTCCGCCAGGGCCTCGGCGGCTCGCACGGCCTGCGCGCGGCCCAGCTCGTCCAGCGGAGGGCCCGGAATCGAGCCGCCCGCGAACCGCCGCGCCACGGTATCGGCGGTCTGGCCATGGCGTACCAGCAGCAGCGACGACGCGGCCGACAGGTCTTCGACCCCCGTCGGGGCCGGCGGGCGCGTCGGTTCGGCGACGAACGAGACCGGATCGCCGTCCAGCGCCTGGTTTACGAGGCGGTCGGCGTGCTTGTTCTGCTCTCGCGGCACCCACGTATAGGTGACCTGATCACCCGGCAAGATGCGGTTGGCTTCGAGCGCGAGCGGTTTGAGGTCGGCGTTCTTGATCTTCCACCGGCCGGACATCTGCTCGACGATGAGCTTGGAGTCCAGCCGGACATTCACCTGGGCCGTCGGGTCGATCTCACGCGCCAGTGAGAGCCCCGCGATGACCGCCCGGTACTCGGCGACGTTGTTGGTGGCGATGCCGATCGATTCGGCTATTTCGGCGAGCACCTCGCCGGTCTGCGGATCGCGAACGAGCGCGCCGAAGGCGGCCGGACCCGGGTTTCCCCTGGCACCGCCGTCCGCCTCGACAATGAGCCGGCGCGTCACAGCCCCGACTCGCCGGTGCGCACGAGAATGCGGCGGCATTCCTCGCAACGGACGACCGCGTCCGGCGCCGCCGACCGGATCTGGTTGAGTGCTGCGGGGTCGAGCTCCAGGTGGCAACCGTCACACCGGCGCCTGAGCAGCGCTGCGGCTCCGACGCCGGCGCTGCTTGCGCGGATCTTCTCGTAGAGCGAAAGGAGATCGTCGGGCATATCTGCCGCCGTGGCGTCGCGCTGCTTCTGGGCTTCGGCGGCCTCCTCGTCGATCTCCGCCCACCCGGCGTCTCTGGCCCGCTGCACGGCAAGGGCATTGCGGCCGACCGATTCGCGTTGCGCGGCGAGTTCGCGGACCCGCCGCTGGGCGTCTTCGAGCGTCTCCATGATCTCAAGTTCGATGTCCTCGAGCGCAGCTTGCCGCCTGGTCAGCGAGCCGATCTCGCTTTGCAGCTGCTCGAGCTCGCGCGCCGCGGACACCTGACCGGCGTCCAGCCGACGCTGGTCGCGATCCTTTCGCTGGCGTACCTGATCGACGTCGGCATCGGCTCGCTGCTGCTGTTCCTCCAGGTCGGTCACCTCGGCCTTGGTCGCGATCTCGGCATCGCGCAACCGGCCGTGCTCGGCGGCTAGCGCGTCGAGCTCGGCGATCTCCGGCAGCGTCCGACGCCGGTGAGCAAGTTGGTCGAGTCTGGTGTCCAGCGCCTGTAATTCGAGCAGGCGCAGTTGGGCGTCAGGATCAGCGTTCAGCGGAACTTCCCTCCTCGAGCGAGCCGACGCGCAGCGTCCACGGGTCGGTCTGCGTCCTGGACACGCGGGTCTCCACCGTAGTACCCGATCGGCCCAACTCGGCAGCGAGCCGCTCGGCGACGTGGGACAGCCACGGCCACTCGCTCGCCCAGTGCGCCACGTCCACGAGGGCAGGTGCGCCCGCCTCACGAGCTTCGGACGCCGGGTGGTGCCGTAGGTCCGCTGTCACGTA
>JBQGCL010000185.1:0-4418 GCA_052038485.1 Thermoleophilaceae bacterium
TTCCTGTCGAACTCGGACAACCTCGGCTCGGTGCTCGAGCCGCGCATCCTGGGCTGGTTCGCGGAGCAGGGGCTGCCGTTCCTGTCGGAGTCGACGGATCGGACCGAGGCCGACCGCAAGGGAGGGCACCTGGCGCGGCGGACGGCGGACGGAGGCCTGGTGCTGCGCGAGACCGCGCAGACGACCGACGAGGACCAGGCGGCGTTCGAGGACATCGCGCGCCACCGCTTCTTCAACTGCAACAACATCTGGGTCGACCTGAGTGCGCTGAAGGCGAAGCTGGAGGAGCGCGACGGGGTGCTGGGGCTGCCGATGATCGTGAACAAGAAGACGGTCGACCCGACCGACTCGTCGTCGCCCGAGGTGCTCCAGCTCGAGACGGCGATGGGGGCGGCGATCGGGATCTTCGAGGGGGCGGCTGCGCTGCGGGTGCCGCGGACCCGCTTCGCGCCGGTCAAGACGACCAACCAGCTGCTGATCGTGCGGTCGGACGCGTACGCGCTCGCCGACGACTGGACGGTGCGCGCGGAGGCCGATCCGATCCCGGTCGTCTCGCTCGACTCAGATCACTACAAGCTGATCGCGGACTTCGACGCCCGCTTCCCGGCCGGCGCGCCGTCGCTGCGCGAGGCCCGCCGCCTGACCGTGGAGGGCGACGTCACGTTCGGGCGCGACGTCGTGGTCCGGGGCGAGGCGACCGTGAAGGGGCCGCAGACGGTCCCCGACGGGACCGTGCTCGAGGGCTAGCGGCGCTCACGGCGCCCGCGCGGCCTCCCGCTCCTCGAGCCGCTCGCGGCGCAGCTGGTCGATCTCGCTCTGGTGCAGCATCCGCACGAACAGCGCGACCAGGACGACCACCAGCGTCACGGACTGCTCGACCATCATGATCACGCCCGCGACGTTCTGGTCCTCGACCGGCGTCAGGCCCCAGATGCGCGGCGTGTCCTCGTAGTAGGGGTAGATCGCGGTCGTGCTCCAGGTCAAGAAGATGCCGAGCGCCGCGAGGCCCGCCTTGGCCGTGCCGATGTAGGCGACCGGCTGGAGCCCGGTCAGGTGGCGGCGCATCGGGATCGGCTGGATCAGCGGCCACCAGAGGGCGACGCCGGCGGCGAAGAAGGACACGTGCTCGAGCAGGTGGACGAGCGGGTGCTCGACCGCGGCGTCGTAGAGGGCGGGGATGTGCCACAGGTACATCAGGACCAGCCAGGCGACGAGCCCGGTGGCGGGGGAGGCGAGCGGCCCGAGCCGCCGCTCGACGCTCATCAGCCGCCGCGTCGCCGGCCGAAGGATCACGCGCGAGAGACCCAGCAGGATCAGCAGCGGCGCGATGTCCCCGAGCAGAACGTGCTGGACCATGTGGGCGGAGAACAGGTAGTCCGCGCCGAGCCCGTCGATCGGCGAGACGAGCGCAACCACGATGGCGAGCATGCCGGCGGCGAACGCGAGCGCCTGAAGCGGACCGGCACCACGCCCACCCTCCTCTTCCCGCGCGCGGGCAAACCTCCACATGTAGATCCCCGCGAACAGCGCGAGCGGCACCAGCACGAGCGGATCGGCGAACCAATGCAGGTGCGGATGGCCCGAGTTGTCACTCGACACGCACGGGATTGTCGCAATGAGCTCCCCACCCGTCGCAGTTGGGGCGGCAGGGTGGCGGGGTGTGATCCTCGACCTGCTCGCCCCGCCGCTGTGCTGGTCCTGTGGGGGGCCGGCGGCCCGCGGGAGCCCGCTCTGCGGCGCCTGCCGCCGCCGGCTGCGCTTCCTGCCACGGGTCCCGGTGGTGCTGCGCGGGCTGGAGGTGTGGGCGCCGGTTGCCTACGACGGGCCAGCGCGCGAGCTCGTGAAGGCGCTCAAGTTCCACGGCGCGACCAAGCTCGCGGAGCAGACGGCGGCCCTGATCGTGGCGAATGCGCCGCCCGGGCTGCTCGATCCCGCCCTCGTCCCCGTCCCGCTTCACCCGGCCCGCCGCCGCGCGCGGCCCTTCAACCAGGCCGACCTGATCGCGCGAGCCGTTGCCGCGCGCACCGGGCTGCCCGTCTGCGACTGCCTGGTCCGCTCCGGTGACGACCGCCGGCAGGTCGGGCGAGGTCGCGCGGAGCGGCTTCGTGGGCCCGCGGGCGCGGTCCAGGTTGTCGGAAGGATGCCGTCGGCGGCGCTCCTCGTCGACGACGTCGTCACCACCGGCGGCACGCTCGCCGCGTGTGCGCAGGCTCTCCGGTCAGCCGGCACCCAGCACGTAACCGCAATTGCGTTCGCCCGCACCGCCGGGCGGTGAGGATCGCCTTGTACCATCGCCTAAGGCGACTCCCCAAGGAGGGCAGATGCGCATCCAGGTCAAGGGCCGCTCCGGCGTCACCGTCGACGACGAGCTTCGCTCCCGGGTGGAGAAGAAGCTCGGCAAGGTGGCACGACAGGTCTCCCCGCTCGCCGAGCTGGAGGTCGAGCTGAGGGAGGAGCGCAACCCGGCCATTCGCGAGTCGCAGGTCGCCGAGGCGACCCTGTACCTAAAGGGGGTGACCCTGCGCGCCTGCGAGCGGTCTACGGACATGGGCCACTCGATCAACCTCGCAGCCGAGGACCTGGCCCGCCAGGTCAAGAAGCACCGCGACAAGCGCCGGGCCCGGCGCGAGGCGCACCGGGTCGCCCAAGAACGCGCCGCTTAGCGGCAACGAGGGGTCTCGAAGGGCCCCGGCGGCGTTGCTACCGTAGCTCCCGATGACCATTCTCGAGCGCGCCCTACGGGTCGGCGAGTCGAAGAAGTTCAAGTCCTTCGAGAAGAACGTCGACCGCATCAATGCCTTCGAGCCCGAGCTCGAGCTCGAGTCCGACGACGAGCTGCGCGCCCGCCACCAGGCGCTGCGCGAGCGCTACCTCGACGGCGAGAGCCTCGACGATCTCCTGTTCGAGTCCTTCGCGCTCACGCGCGAGGCCGGCAAGCGCGCGCTCGGCCAGCGCCACTACGACGTCCAGCTGATCGGCGGCATGGTCCTCCACGATGGCTCGATCGCCGAGATGAAGACCGGCGAGGGCAAGACGCTCACCGCCACGCTGCCGATCGTGCTCAACTCGCTCGCGTCGCGCGACGAGAACGGCCACGCGGTCCGCGGCCAGGGCGTCCACCTGGTCACCGTCAACGACTACCTCGCCCGCCGCGACGCCAACTGGATGAAGCCGATCTACGACCTGCTCGGGGTGACCGTCGGCGTCATCCAGTCGCAGATGCACGAGATCGACAAGCAGGAGGCGTACGCCCGCGACGTCGTCTACGGCACCAACTCCGAGTTCGGCTTCGACTACCTGCGCGACAACCTCGCCGACGCGATCGAGCACAAGTTCCAGCGCGGGCACGGCTACGCGATCGTCGACGAGGTCGACAACATCCTCATCGACGAGGCCCGCACACCGCTGATCATCTCGGGCCAGCCCGAGCAGGCCGCCGACCTCTACTACAAGTTCGCCAAGCTCGCCCGCATCATGGAACCGGGCAAGAAGCCCGAGGGGCTGGAGGCCAAGTCGAAGGACTGGGAGGCCGACTTCGACTTCGAGCCCGAGGAGAAGCACAAGACCGTTGCGGTCAGCGAGAAGGGCGTGGCGAAGGCCGAGAAGTTCCTCGGCATCCCGAACCTGTACGCCGCCGAGAACGGCCACCTCGTCAACCACCTGCAGCAGTCGCTCAAGGCCGAGTCGCTCTACAAGCGCGACGTCGACTACGCCGTGATCGACGGCCAGGTCAAGATCATCGACGAGTTCACCGGCCGCATCCTGGAGGGCCGGCGCTGGTCGGAGGGCCTGCACCAGGCCGTCGAGGCCAAGGAGGGCGTGGCGATCCAGGAGGAGAACCAGACCGTCGCCACGATCACCTACCAGAACTACTTCCGCAAGTACGACAAGCTCGCCGGCATGACCGGTACGGCCATCACCGAGGCCACCGAGTTCATGAAGATCTACGAGCTCCAGGTCGTCGAGATCCCGACCAACCGGCCGATGATCCGGAAGGACAACAACGACCAGATCTACAAGACCAAGGACGGCAAGTGGGCCGCCGTGGCGCGTGAGATCGAGGAGCGCCACGAGAGCGGACAGCCGGTGCTGGTCGGGACGATCTCGGTCGAGGTGTCGGAGCTGCTGTCGGGCGAGCTGAACAAGCGCGGCATCAAGCACACCGTGCTCAACGCCAAGCCCGAGCACGCCGAGCGCGAGGGCGAGATCATCGCCGAGGCCGGCGCCCCGGGCGCGGTCACGATCGCTACCAACATGGCCGGCCGCGGCGTCGACATCAAGCTCGGCGGCAACGAGGAGCACCTCACTCAGCTGGAGCTGACCAAGCGCGGGCTGGAGCCGGGCACGGACGAGTTCGACAAGGCCTGGGACGAGCTGTTCCCGCAGATGGAGGCGCGCGTGGCCGAGGACCGCGAGCG
>JBQGCL010000186.1:0-2085 GCA_052038485.1 Thermoleophilaceae bacterium
GTGCCACTCGGAGCGGAAGCCGGTCAGCGCGCGCGCGGCCTGGCGGATGTCGCGCTCGGTGTAGCCGCGGCCGAGCGTGAACAGCTCCATCAGCTCGCGCGCGTAGTTCTCGTTGGGCGCCTCCTTGTCGGAGTTCGCGAGCGATAGGAACAGCAGCATCGCGGGGTCGCGGGTGACCGCCGCGAGCAGCTCGGGGAAGCGCCCGAGTGCGTGCCGGCGCAGGGTGCGATTCTGGGCCAGCATCATCGGCGTGTCCTGCTCGGTGGTGGCGAAGTGGTCGTGCCAGAGGAGGGTCAGCTTCTCCTGGAGCGGATGCCGCGAGCGGATCATCCGGTCGAGCCACCAGAGCACGTCGTGGCCCCACTCGTTCTCGGGGTCGAGCCGATGGCCCTCGAGCCGCGGCGCCTTGATGCGCGGAGCGGGGGAGGGGCCGCCGTTCAGCAGCCAGCGGATCGTGGCGCCCTTGCCGCGCCGCGCCCAGTGGCGCGCCTCGCGCTGAGTCGCGCCAAAGCCCGCCCGCCAGAACACCCGGCGGACGTGCGCTTCGGTCCAGCCGCGGTGGGCCCGCCGGGGTGGCACCGGCCGATGATTCCAGGCGTTTTCGGGCCGCCCGGGTATTGCACGGGATCAGCTCTCGAGGTCGTGCGCGGGCCTGGCGGAGTAGACGTTGATCGCGGTGGCGCCGGCCCATGCGCGCCGCGGACGCCAGCTCTTGACCGTCCGGAGGAGGTGGAAGCGACCCGACGCCTCGAGCGCATCGTGCTCGCGCGGGTAGCGGTAGAGCAGGTGCATCGGGCGTGGATTGCGGTCGTAGGAGGCGATCATGGCGTTCATCGCCGCCTCGAAGAGCTCCCCGCGGACCGGGTTGTACGCGTACAGGACCGTGACGTCGTCGGGGATCGACCAGGTCGTGATGTCGGCCACGATCAGCTCGACGTTCTGGCAGCGCAGCCTGTCGCGGGCCGCATGGAGGTTTTCGTGCGCGACGGCGATCAGCTCGGGCGACAGCTCGACGCCGATCACCCGCTTGAACGGGCGCTCGGCCGCCTGGAGGACCACGCGGCCCTTGCCGCAGCCCAGGTCGAGGAAGACGTCGTCCTCCGAGACGGGGATGTGGCGGAGCGCGCTCGGCAGGCTGCGCCAGCCCGAGGGCACGTAGGGGATGCGGCCGTCGGTGTGGACGCCGGCGGTCGCGAGATCGACGATCCGCGACGTGTCGGTGCCACGGCGGCGGTCGACCACGTGCTCCCCGAGGAAGCCCTTGGCGCGCGAGATCGCCTCGCGGAGTTTGTACTCGATCTGGGCCATGTGCGAGTCCCCCGAGCCAGCATGTGGTCGCTTCGCCGGCGGCGGACCCGCACGGCGTCCTTGCACGGGTTCAGGGCCGTAGCCCGCGCGCCGTGGGTGAAGCTCCCAGCTCGTGCTGAATGATCTCGTGCGCGCGCTCGACCCAATCGCAGAGGATCGGGCGGGTGTCGCGCGGGTCGATGATCTCCTCGACCGAGAAGCGTTCGGCCGTGCGGAACGGCGACGTGACCGCCTCCAGCCGCGACTGGATCTCGGCGCGCAGCGCCTCGGGGTCCTCGGCCGCCTCGAGCTCGCGCCGGTAGGCGGCCTCGAGCCCGCCCGCCATCGGCAGCGAGCCCCAGTTGCCCGACGGCCACGCGAACCGCAGGTTGAGGCGCGAGCCGTCGCCGTGCCCCGCGCCGGCGACGCCGTAGACCTTGCGCACCAGCACCGACACCCACGGCACGCTCGCCTGCACGACCGCGTACAGCCCGCGCGCGCCCCGCCGGATCGTGCCGGCCTTCTCGGCGTCGGTGCCGATCACGAAGCCGGGCACGTCCACGAAGTTGACGACGGGCAGACCGAACTGGTCGCAGACGTCGACGAAGCGGGCGGTCTTCTCGGCGGCGTCGGCTGTGACGCCGCCGCCGTAGTGCTCGGGGTCGGACGCAAGCACGCCGACCGGCCGTCCGCGCAGCCGCGCCAGGCAGGTGATCGTCGGGCGGCCGAAGGCGGCGCCGAGCTCGAAGACCGAGCCGGCGTCGAGCACGGCCTCGAGGATGCGCCGCATCTTGTACG
>JBQGCL010000187.1:0-2686 GCA_052038485.1 Thermoleophilaceae bacterium
GGCGGCATCGCAGGGAGGGACGGGCGATCAAACGCGGTAGCGACGGCGCAGGCGGGGACCGTTGCCATGATCGGCAGCTTCCGGACGAGCATCCCCGGATCGTCGGTCGCGGGCGTCGCTGCAGCCACGGCCGCCAGGCGCTCTTCTACACGGCGGTGAGCGTAATGATGCTGATAGGCGCGGCGGTACTCCTCCCGCGCGTGGTCTCGAAGGGCTCTCCCTTGCCATCTTCAGCGACTGGCGTCGCTACGTGAGAGAGGTGGCCCTTCCGTCCGGCGCCTCGTCCTGCTGCCGCATCGGCGTCAACGTCGTCTTCATGGCCGCCTTCGACATCCCCGTGACCGCGTACACCGTCGCGCTGGTTCCCGGCCGTTGCTCCCCACGGATCCGAAGGCTGTCGGCCGCTCAGAGGACGCGGCACTCCGCCGTAGATGCTCCAGTCGTAGTGCACCGGAGCATCAAGCGAGTTCGGATTGGAGGATTTCGGCGACGGGGCGGCGGGCGCCGATGCGGGCCGGTACGGCGGTCAGGCCCGCCACCACGATCACCGTGCCCGCCACGACGGCGAGCAGCTGCCAGAGCGGCGGGATCGTCGTCGAATCGCCGACGGCGGCAAATAGCGCGATGCCTCCGGGGATGCCGAGGACGGCGCCGACGAGCGCGGGAAGCACCTGTGCGGCCGAGAGTCCGGCGCTGACCTGCTGCGGGGTCGCGCCGAGTGCGCGCGCGAGCGCGGATGAGTGCCTGGCGTCGAGCGCGGTCACCCACGTGATGAAGATCGCGTTGACGGCCGCGAGGGCGACGAGCGTGATCGTGATCACGAGCAGCACCTCGTTCAATCGATCCGCCTTTGAAAGGTCCAGCGGAGAGGACGCATCGACTCGGTCGGCCGCCAGGTCGAGACGTGCTGCCAGGGCGGCCACGATCCCGCTGACCGTGACCGCGATACTGGTGGTGGCGAGTAGGACGCGGCGCGGGCGCCGGGCGGCCACTCGCAACCCGAGGAGTAGCGGAACGGGCAATCGCGCCGAGAGCGCGATCAGCCAGGCCGTACGCCGGGGCGCGCGGGCCGAGTCGGCCAGCGCGAGGACGGTGCTGGTGCGGGCGGCGCGGACGGCGGGAACGACGGTTGCGGCGACTGCGACCCCGAGCGCGACGCCCGCCACCAGGCCGACCGTCGACAGGGTGAGCGGCGGCGCCCCCGCACGACCGACGAGCCCGGCACTGGGATCGATGAGCCGTGGAGCGGCCAGCCGTCCGAGCGCCAGCCCGGCCGCCGTCGCGAGCAGGGCTACGACGACGTACTCGGCGAGGAGGACGGCAGCGACCAGGCTCGGCGTGCCGCCGACCGCCTTGAGAAGCCCGACGCGTCGGATCTGAGTAGCCATGCGGCCTCCGACGAGGACTGCGACGCTGGCCAAGGCGAGAAGGGCGAGCAACCAGCCGCCTGTCAGCAGGGCTTTCCGCTGGTTTCTCACCAGGTCGCCGCTCTCGTCGCTGACGTCCTGCCAGGCGAGCAGGCTCGGGGTCATGGGGTCGGGTCGACGTGGAGACATGCCAGCCCGAGAGCTCGAGCGATCGTTCTCGTCGGCGAACGCCCGGGCTGAGGCCGGGTCGGCCAGCTTCAGGTTCAGGATCAACGCCGAGACGCGTTCGCCTGGAGCGAGGCTGCGGGCATCCGCCCGGGTGACCCAGGCCAGGCCGGCGTGGGGGTTGCAGAAGAAGGCGAAGCAGGACACCTGTGGATACGGCGACAGGGCGGCGGTGACCGCAACACCGACGACTTGGAATGACCGGGCGTTCAGGGTGATCCGGTCACCGGCGCCGACGCGGAGCGCATCGGCGAAAGCCGCTTCGAGGACGACGCCGCCCTCGCGCACCCAGTCCCCGTCGGTCAGCTTCGGCTGGTCGATCGGGGCCGGTGCGGTGTCACGACCCTGTACCTGCGCCTCCACCGTTTGGCCGTTTGCGCCCAGCAAGCCAAAGACGATCGGGTACGGCCCGGTGTGACCGACGACGCCGGAAGCGTCGACCAGCGTCTCGAGGCCGGTGCGGTCGATCGGTCCGGTGGGGGCACGTCGTTCGGCCCGGTCGCGAGCGGTAGGTTGCGCCACGGCCTGAGCGACCACGTCCGGCCCGGCGGTCGCTTCCCGGGTGCTCTGATACGGCCCCTCCGTGACCCCGCGTAGTACGAGCCCCAGGGTGAGCACGGTCGTGGCCCCCACGATCGCCAGCAACAGGAGCAGGGCCTCGACCGGGCGCCGGCGGAGGTCTCTGGCGGCGAGGCGGCAGACGAGCAGGACGCGGCTCACGGGTCAGCCCTCCAGTCCGGCGAGCTCGCCGAGCCGCCCGGTGGTGCCGTGGGCGAGCCTGGTCTCCTCGACGAGGGCGCCGTCGCGCATCGAGATCAGCCGGTCGGCGGTGGCCGCGATCCGGGCGTCGTGGGTGACGATGAGCAGCGTCTGGCCGGCCGCGCGGAGGCTGTCGAGGAGCCGGAGCACGTCCAGGGTGGCGGCGCTGTCGAGGTTGCCGGTTGGTTCGTCGGCGAGGACGACGAGCGGCTCGTTGCTGAGCGAGCGCGCGATGGCGACTCGCTGACGCTGGCCACCCGAGAGCGCCGAGGGCAGATGCTCGGCCCGGTCGGTGAGCCCGACCTGGTCCAGCAGCTCCGCGGCACGGCGGCGTG
>JBQGCL010000188.1:0-43607 GCA_052038485.1 Thermoleophilaceae bacterium
ACCAAGGCCGCGGCGTTCGGGGTGATGCTGCGGCTGTTCGACCACGCGCTCGGGCTCTCGCAGCTCGACTGGGGACCCGCGCTCGCGGCGCTGGCGACGGCGACGATCGTGATCGGCAACGTGGGCGCGATCGCACAGCGGTCGCTGAAGCGGCTGCTGGCGTGGTCGAGCGTGGCGCAGGCGGGCTACCTGCTCGCCGGCGTGGTGGTTGGCTCGCGGCTGGGGCTCCAGGCGACGGTCTTCTACCTCGCCGTCTACCTGCTGATGAACGTGGCGGCGTTCGCGGTCGTGGTCGCACGCGAGCGCGTCTCCGAGTTCGGCGACGACCTGGCCTCGTTCGAGAACCTGGGCCAGACGCAGCCGTGGCTGGCATGGCCGATGACGATCGCGATGTTGTCGCTGGCCGGCGTGCCGGCGACGGCGGGCTTCATCGGCAAGTTCTATTTGATCGACGCGGCCGTCTCGGGTGACTACGCCTGGCTCGGGATCGTGATCGTGCTGGGCGCGGTGGTCTCGTTCGCCTACTACCTGCGCGTGGTGGCGGTGATGTGGATGGGCGGCTACGAGGTGGAGCTGCCGACGGTGCCGCCGCGCCGGGTCAAGCCGGTGTCCGGCTGGTCGCCCGAGGCCGACCTGCGCGCCCAGCCCGAGGTCGCCTTCATCGCGATCGCCTTCGCCGTGGCGACGATCGTCTTCGGCCTCTGGCCCGATCCCCTGTTCGACGCCGCCCGCGACATCGGCACGTCGATCTCGGGCCTGCGTTAGGCGTTACGCTGCCCACAGCAATCGAGGGGGAGAGGGATGAGCGAGAACCTGGCCCGCAATCTGACTGATACCGCCGCGCGGCACGGTGACCGGACGGCCTTCAAGCTCGATGACGTCGAGCTGACCTATTCCGTGCTCGACGAGTCGAGCGCGCGGGTGGCGTCGCTGCTCAAGTCGAAGGGGCTCCAGCCGGGCGACCGCGTCGGCCTGATGCTGCCCAACGTCCCCTACTTCCCGGCGATCTACTACGGGATCCTGCGCGCCGGCTGCGTCGTGGTCCCGATGAACGTGCTGCTCAAGGAGCGCGAGGTCAGCTTCTACCTGACCGACCCGGGCGCGAAGCTCGTATTCGCGTGGTACGGCTTCGCCGACGCCGCCGAGGCGGGCGCCGCGGAGGCTGGCTCCGAGCTGATCCTCGTCAAGCCGGGCGAGTTCGAGCAGCTGCTGTTCGAACAGGAGCCCGACCACGAGGTCGCCGACCGCGCCGGCGACGACACGGCGGTGATCCTCTACACGAGCGGCACGACGGGCAAGCCCAAGGGCGCCGAGCTGACCCACGCCAACCTGCGCCGCAACGTCCAGGCCGTTCTCCGCTTCACCGAGTTCGACGAGAACTCGGTGCTGCTCGGCGCGCTGCCGCTGTTCCACTCGTTCGGCCAGACCTGCACGATGAACTGCGCGGTCTGCTGCGGGGCCAAGGTCACGATGCTGCCCCGCTTCGACCCCGAGAAGGCGCTCGAGATCATCGAGCGCGACCGCGTCAGCGTCTTCCAGGGCGTGCCGACGATGTACAACGCGATGCTGCACGCCGAGCGTGCCGACTCGACCGACGCTTCGTGCCTGCGGATCTGCATGTCAGGCGGCGCGGCGATCGCGGTCGAGCTGATCCGCGGCTTCGAGGACAAGTTCGGCTGCATGATCCTCGAGGGCTACGGGCTCTCGGAGACGTCCCCGGTCGCCTCCTTCAACCACCCGGAGCGCGGGCGCAAGGCCGGCTCGATCGGCACGCCGATCGAGGGCGTCGAGATGCAGGTCTGGGACGACGACGGCAACGAGGTCGCGCAGGGCGAGGTCGGCGAGATCGTGATCCGCGGCCACAACATCATGAAGGGCTACTGGGAGCGGCCCGACGCAACCGAGGCGGCGATCGACGCCGACGGCTGGTTCCGCACCGGCGACATGGCAAAGGTCGACGAGGACGGCTTCTTCTTCATCGTCGACCGCAAGAAGGACCTGATCATCCGCGGCGGCTACAACGTCTACCCGCGCGAGGTCGAGGAGGTGCTCTACGAGCACCCCGCCGTGCAGGAGGCGGCCGTCGTCGGAGTGGCAGACGAGGCGCTCGGCGAGGAGGTCGGCGCGGCGGTCGTGCTCCGCAAGGGCGAATCGCTCACCGCCGACGACCTGAAGGCATTCGTCAAGGAGCAGGTCGCCGCCTACAAGTACCCGCGCAAGGTCTGGTTCGTCGACGAGCTCCCGAAGGGCCCGACCGGCAAGATCCTCAAGCGCGAGATCGAGGTGCCGGAGCAGGTAGCGGCGGCGTCCTAGGGGATCAGGTCCAGCGCCACCCGCTGCGAGACGCGCGAGCCCGCGCCAATCGCGTTGGCGACCGAGCGGAACTGCGCGGTCGCGACGTCGCCCGCGGCGTAGACGCCGGACACGTTCGTGCGGCCGTCGACGTCCGTGACGATCGTGCCGGCCTCGCTCAGCTCGCAGCCGAGCGCCTCGGCCAGGCCGTTGGGCTGGCCGCGGTGGGTGCGCACGAACATGGCATCGCGCTCCTCGGCCGGGCCCGACTCGAACTCGATCCGCTGGAGCCAGCCCTCGCCGCCGACAAGGCGCTGGACGCGCTCCTCACGCACGCGCACGCCCGCGCGCGCGAGCGCGCCGCGCTGACCGTCGAGGCGCGCGGGACCGTCGGTCAGCAGCACCACGTCGCTGCTCCATTCGGAGACGACCAGCGCCGAGCGCGCGGCCTCGGGGCCGGAGCCGTGCACGGCCAGCGACAGGTCGCGGACCTCCCAGCCGTCGCAGAAGGGGCAGTGGAAGACCGAGCGGCCCCACAGGCCCTCGACGCCGGGCAGCTCGGGCGGGTCGTAGCGCAGGCCGTGCGCGAGCACCAGCGCCCGCGAGCGCACGGCGCTGCCGTCATCCAGCCGGACGCCGAAGTCGCCGGCGCCGTCCGCGGCGTCGACGACCGTGCCGTCGCGTACCTCGACGTTGGGAAACGCGGCCAGCTGCTCGCGGCCGGTGCGGCGCAGCTCGACCGGAGCAACGCCGGTCTGGGCGAGCAGGCCGCCGATCCCGTTGGAGGCGGCGTTCGCGGGGCGGCCCGTGTCGACGACCAGCACGCGCCGGCGCGCCCGGCCGAGCACGAGCGCGGCGCTGAGGCCGGCCGGACCGCCACCGACGATCACGACGTCGACGGTCGGCACGCGCGCGGGGCGCGAGTGCGTGTCGCCGCGGCGGCGTTCGGCGGAGGCGGAGTATGCGTGGGGGCGCGTGTTCACGGCGGGATCCAAATAGTGCAGGCCACGCACAAACGCTTCCGTGACAAGCGCCACGCTTCGGTCCCCAGAGCCAGGTGATGCCGTACCGCTCCGAGGCAGTCGCCGAAGGTGAGCCGCTCCACGATCCGTACTGTAGGTCGCATGCGGATCGAGCCGTATCCGCGCTGGGTGCGCGGCCGCCTCGGCGGAGAGACGGTCGTCGACAGCCGGCGGACGCACCTGGTCTGGGACGAGGGGAAGGTCATCCCCGGGTACGCCTTCCCGGCGGACGACGTGCGCCTCGAGCTGATCCCGGCGGAGGCGGTCAGCTCGCGCGGGGAGCTCGTCCACGTCTCCTTCCACGCCCTCGACGAGTGGCTCGAGGAGGACCGGCCGCAGGTCGGCCATCCACCCGATCCCTACAAGCGCATCGACGTGCGGCCCAGCTCCCGGCACGTGCGCGTCTCGATCGGCGGGCGGGTCGTTGCCGAGACCACGCGCGCCAAGGCGCTGTTCGAGACCGGCCTGCCGGTGCGCTGGTACATCCCGCGCGAGGACGTCCTCGCGGAGCTCGAGCCGAGCGACCACCGCACGGTCTGCGCCTACAAGGGCTTTCCGCGGCACTTCGACGTCGCCGGCGAGGATGCGGTCGCGTGGGCATACCCAGATCCGCTCCACGACGCCGTGCCCGTCAAGGACCTGATCGCGTTCTACGACGAGCGGGTCGACGTCGAGGTCGACGGGGAGCTCCAGGAGCGCCCTGCCACCCAGTGGGCTCGTTAGGCTTCCCCGCCTCGTGGCGCTGACTCGCAGAGGACTATTCGGCGCGGGCGCGGCCGGCGCCGCCGGCCTGGGGCTGGCCGCGTGCGGCGACGACTACTTCGAGCCCGCCACGCGGCACGACAAGGATGCGCCCAACGCGCTGATGCTGATCACGGACTCGACGCGCTGGGACTACATCCACGCGAACAACCCGGACAGCCTCGCCAAGACCCCCAACATCGATGCGCTGATGAAGGACTCGCTGTCCTTCTCGCTCGCGGTCCCCGAGGCGATGCCCACCGGCCCCGCCCGCCGCGCGCTGCTCACCGGCGTGCGCTCGTTCCCCTACCGCAACTACGTCCCGACGAAGGGGCTGCCGATCGGCCCGGGCTGGATCCCGATCCCGGACACCTACCCGATCGTCACCGAGGTCGCCGGCGAGGCCGGCATCGAGACCGGCTACTGCACGGACAACCCGTTCCTGATCGGCCCGCGCTTCGCGAACTTCCGGCGCACGGTCGATTGGCCCAAGCCCAGCTTCTCGCAGGGCGCCTACCGCTTCCTCAACAAGCCGTTCAAGCGGCCCGCCACGCGCAGCCAGATCGAGCGCTACCTGCTGCCCGAGCTGTCCGACAGCGTCGAGGTCGGCCGGCTGCGCTCGATGGTCGGGTGGAACTCGATCTACCGCGACAACGACCGCCAGTACCCGACCGCGCGCGTCGTCAGGGCGGGCATCAACCTGATCGACGACCTCAAGAAGCGGCGTCCCTTCTACCTGGGTGTCGATGCCTTCGACCCGCACGAGCCGTTCGACGCGCCACGGGTCTACCAGCTTGCCGCGGGCAGCCCGAAGGGCATCGAGACGACCGAGGGGATCTCCCCGATCCAGCCCTTCGAGACGCCCTACTCGTGGGTCGTCCACGTCGATCTGGACGGCGACAGCATCCAGCGCGTCCGCGAGCTCTACGCGGCCGAGATCACCTTCATCGACGAGTGGATCGGCCGGCTGATGAACAAGCTCGCCGACGAGAACCTGCTCGACGAGACCGTCGTCTACTACATGTCCGACCATGGCCTGACCCTGGGCGAGCAGGGCGTGATGGGCAAGGACGGTGCTCGGGCCCAGTGGCACATCTACCACGTGCCCGCGATGATCCGGCACCCCGAGGGCAAGCTCGCCGGGCAGACCAGCGACTACTTCGCCTCCACCCACGACGTGCCGCGCACATTGCTCTCGTTCCTCGGCGTGCGTGCGCCGGGGATGATGGAGGGCGAGGACCTGTCGGTCATCTTCGAGGGCCGCGAGCCGCCCGCGCGCGAGCACTTCACGTCCTGCTACGACAACTACCTGCTCTGCGGCGACCGCGACTGGTTCCTGCTGGCTGACAGCGAGGGGCGGCGCAAGCGGCTCTACGACAAGCGCGCCGACCCGCGGGAGCTCCACAACGTCGCCGCCGAGTACCCCGAGATCGTCGATCGGCTCTGGCGCGTGCTGGAGGACGAGGCCGGCGGGACGCTGCCGCAGTTCGGCTCGTCCGGCGCAAGAGCGGTGATCGGAGGGTGACGCTCACACGCCGTTCGCTCCTGCGTCGCGGCGGAACCGTTGCCGCCGGGGGCGGACTGCTCGCCGGCCTGGCCCGTCCGGGAGCGGCGCGAGCGGACCGCTTCGGCGGTGAGCCGGGCCAGAGCGCGATGCTCGTCGTGCTGCCGCTGATCCGGTCGGACTACGTCAAGTCGTTCGACAACAGCTCGGGCACGAACACGCCGAACATCGACGACCTCACCGGCAAGTCGCTCCGCTTCGACCGGGTGGTGCCGGAGAGCATGCCGGCGCTGCCGGTCCGGCGCACGCTCGTAACCGGGATGCGCTCGTACCCGTTCCGGATGTGGAGGGCCACCGAGGGAATGCCCGACGTGCCCGGCTACTGCCCGGTCTGGGACTGGCAGCCGGTCGTGACCGAAACGGCGGCGCAGCGCGGAGTGCGCACGGTCTACGTCACGGACAACCCGATCATCGACGGGCCGCGCTTCGCCGAGGTCGTCCGACCCGCCGGCACGCCCCCGGGCGCGAGCTCGGGGCGCGACCTGAAGGCGGAGATCGCCGCGATCGAGCGCCAGTCGGCGGCGGCCGAGCGCACCTTCCAGACGGGCATCGAGCAGCTGCGCAGGCTCAAGGACGGCGACCCCTACCTCCTCGCGATCGACCCGTTCGACCCCGTCGACGCCACCGAGGCGCCGCCGATCTACGTCAAGCCGGGCGAGGTCGACGAGGAGGGCATCGGCCCGATGAACGACCGGCTCGTGGAGCTGAAGTTCTCGGGCGGCGACATCGACGAGCTGCGCGACGCCTACCGCAAGCACGTCGACAACGTCGACGAGTGGGTCGGCCGGCTCATGGACGAGGTGCCCGACGACGTGTTCCTCGTGATGCTGAGCGACATCGGCATCGCTTTGGGCGAGCACGACTACGCCGGCCGCGGGACGCCGACCTCGCACCGCCCCTCGTACGAGATCCCCTTCCTGATCCGCCACCACCGCGGCGAGAAGGCCGGCGACGACATCGACTGGTACGCCTCCACCCACGATGTCGCCCCGACCCTCCTGTCCGCGATGGGTCTCACAACCCCGGGCAAGATGCGCGGTGAGGATCTGACGCAGCTGTTCGACGGCGTCGACGAGGAAGACCTGCCCGACCGTCCCTTCTCGATCACGTGCAGCGGGTCGCTGATCATGGTGCGCGACACCCGCTGGCTGATGGTGGCCGACCGCGAGCAGATGGAGCGGCGGCTCTACGACGACGACGAGGAAGCCGACGACGACA
Source organism: Thermoleophilaceae bacterium (assembly GCA_052038485.1). Lineage (GTDB taxonomy): Bacteria > Actinomycetota > Thermoleophilia > Solirubrobacterales > Thermoleophilaceae > JACVRW01. Next base: position 6,838 of record JBQGCL010000188.1, read on the forward strand.
ACATCAAGAAGCGCTACGACGACGTCGCGAGCGAGGACCCGGGGCAGCTGACCGACATGTCGCTGGCGGCGTTGACCGTCGCCGGGGGGACCCTGCCGGAGTTCGGTCCCGACGGTGCCCTGCGGCCTCCACGCGAGCGCGGCGACGACGACATCGACGACGACGGCATCCCGAACGAGTGGGACGCGGTCGACAACGAGCACCCCGACGACGACGACGGCCCCGACGCGATCGAGTGGGACGGGCGCGACCCCGAGGATCGCACCGGGCCGAGCTACAAGCAGGTCAGATGACCGAGGCCGTCGCCGATACCCGCCAGAACCCGTCGGCCGAGTTCCTCTACGAGAACAAGTGGCGGATCTTCGGCGTGATGATGATCGGCTGGGCGATGTCCCTGCTGGACATCGCGATCGTGAACATCGCGATCCCCACGCTCGAGACCGAGATGTCGACGGACGTGGCCACGGTCACGTGGGTCATCAACGCCTACAACATCGTCTTCGCGGTGCTGCTCGTCTCGATGGGCCGGCTGGCCGATCAGTTCGGCCGCAAGCGCTTCTTCATCATCGGCCTGACGGTGTTCACGATCGGCTCGGCGCTGTGCGCCACCGCCTGGTCGGTCGAGTGGCTGGTCATCTTCCGGGTGATCCAGGGCGCCGGCGCCGGCATTCTCGCCCCGCTCGGCTTCGCGATGACCGTGCTCGTCTTCCCACCCGAGCAGCGCGGCCGCGGCCTGGCGCTGATCGCGGTGATCGCGCTCGTCTCGTCGGCGCTCGGCCCAGTGCTCGGCGGCGTCCTCGTCGAGGTCGCGAACTGGCACTGGATCTTCTTGATCAACGTGCCGTTCGGCGTGGTCGGCGTGCTGCTCTGCCTGCGCTGGTGGCCCGAGACGTGGGACCTGAGCGCGGGGCGCCAGGTGGACCTGCGCGGGATGCTGCTGCTCGGCGGCGCTGTTCTGTTCCTGACCATGGCGCTCGTCGAGGCCAACCCGTTCGGTGGTCAGTTCCCGCTCTGGCTCAGCCTGATGCAGGCGGCGATCCTGCTGGGCGCGACCTTCGTTTGGTGGGAGCGGCGCGCGCCCAACCCGATGATCACGCCCGGGCTGTTCGCCAACCGGCAGTTCCGCAATGCGAACATCGGGATGCTGTTCTTCGCGGCGGGCGCGATCGGCAGCCTGCTCCTGCTGTCGCTCGTGTTCACGAACCTGTGGGGCTACGAGCCGATCGAGGCGGCCTGCGCGCTGGTGCCGGTGCCGCTGATGGGTCTGGTGGTCTGGCCGTTCGCCGGGCGGTTCGCCGACACCAAGCCGCCCGGCGAGATCGCCAAGCCGGCGCTGATCGTGATGGCGATCGGGATGCTCTGGGTCTCGTTCCTGCCGGCGACGTCGCACGACGCCTGGACCTACATCCGCATCCTGCCCGGGCTGCTGATGATCGGTGTGGGGATGGGGATCGGGTTCCCGGCGCTCAACGTCGGGGCGATGGGCGCGGTCGCGGGCCCAGAGGTCGGGCTCGCGTCGGGCGTCCTCAACACCGCCCGGCAGCTCGGCGCCGCGATCGGCGTGGCGATCCTGATCGCGACCTTCGGCGGCGTGCTGCACGCGCACATGTCGTGGTTCGCCGACGACGAGATCGAGGACGTCGTCGACGACTGGGACATGCCGGCGCCGCTCGCGAACGAGGTGATCCAGTCGACGCTGCACGACTACACGGGCGGGACGGCCCAGCGCTTCGAGCCCGAGCCGGGCTTTGACGAGGAGATCATCCGCCAGACCGCGGGCTCGGCCCGCGAGGGCTACGCGTGGGCGTTCCGGCACGCGGCGTTCCTGGTGCTGACGGTGCTGCCGCTGCTGGGCGCGCTGAAGCGAACACCGGCCCAGGCGCGGGCGGAGTTCATGGCGCAGATGAAGGCGCAGCAGGAGGCGGCGGCCGCCGCGCCGCCCCTTCAGGAGCAGGAGGCGGCCGTTGCGCCGCCCCTTCAGGAGGAGGAGGCGGCCGCTGCGTCGCCCGGTGCGGAGCCGGAGGCCGCGCCCGAGCCGCCCGGCGACGGCGACGGCGCCCCGCGCCGCCCGCCGGTCGAGCGGCCGGCGACTTGAGCGACGAGCACGCGCTCGACCTCGAGGACATGGGCCTCACGGCCCTGCCGGACTCGATCCCCGAGGGACTGCGGTGGCTGGACCTGAGCCGCAACGAGCTGGCGGCGCTGCCGGATGAGCTCGAGCGGCTGCGTTCGCTGGAGCACCTGAGCCTGCGAGCGAACCGCTTCGAGTCGGTTCCAGAAGTCGTCTGGCGCCTGCCGGCGCTACGGTCGCTGTCGCTGGGCGAGAACCCCCTGCGCGAGCTGCCCGACCGCATCGGCGAGCTGGCCGGCCTGACCGAGCTGTACGTGCACGAGCTGGAACTGGAGCGGCTGCCGGAGGCGATCGGCGAACTCGCGCGGCTTCGCGTGCTCGACGCCGGCCACAACCGGCTCGCCGAACTGCCGCACGCGCTCGCGAGCCTGCGGGGGCTCGAGGTCGTGTACGTGCACGACAACGGACTGACCGAGCTGTCCCCCGAGCTCCTCGCGCTGCCGCGGCTCACCTACCTGAACGCGTCCGACAACCCGCTCGAGGCGGTGCCGGAGGAGACCGGCCGGCTGAGGAGCCTGCTCGAGCTGCGCCTGCTCAACAACGGGCTGACCGGCCTACCGGCCGCGATCGGCCGGCTCGACAACCTGCGAGAGCTGCACCTGCGCGACAACGAGCTCCATGCACTGCCGCCGGCGATCGCCGGATTGACCGAACTGCGGGTCCTGGACCTCCGCGCAAACGGCCTCACGGCGCTGCCCAAGACGATCGCCGACCTCCCCCGCCTGGAAAAGCTCGACCTGCGCTGGAACAAGCTGGCCAACCCACCCGCCTGGCTCGACGCCCTCCGCGAACGCGGCTGCGTCGTGCTGCTCTAGCCGGGTAAGGCTCGGGTCATGGAAGAGCATCCACGAGACGAGCGGTCAGAGCAGCAGGATCCGCCGGAGGACACTGAGGCCACCGAGCCCGCCGGCGAGGGCGACGAGCACTCCGACGCCCCCGGCGAGACCGGGACGGGCAGCCGCGAGGGCGACCCTGAGCACGGCAAGCCGTACCGGCCCTAGGGCTTCGTGCCGGCGAGCCTGCCGCGTGTCACGCGGGCGCGCCGACGGGCGTGGCCTGTGCCAGGCGCTCCTCGACCAACGCCACCAGCTTGGCGGCCGACTGCTCGGGCGACTCCTGCTCGGTGTCGAGCAGGAGGTCCGGTGAGAGCGGCTCCTCGTATGGGTCGGAGACGCCGGTGAAGCCCTGGATCTGGCCCGAGCGGGCTCGCTGGTAGAGCCCCTTCACGTCGCGACGCTCGCACTCGTCCACCGAAGCGCGCACGAACACCTCGAGAAAGCGCTTGCCCATCCGCGCGCGGGCGGCGTCGCGCGGTTCGCGGAAAGGCGACACGGCCGCCACGAACGTGATCACACCGTTGCGGCTCAGCAGGTCCGACACCCAGGCCAGCCGGTGCACGTTCTCGTCGCGGTCCTCGCGCGAGAACCCCAGCCCCGCGCACAGGTTCTGGCGCACGTCGTCCCCGTCCAGCACCTCCACGCGGTGCCCGAGGTCGCGCAGCTGCCCGGCCGCCAAGCGCCCGATCGTCGACTTGCCCGACCCCGACAGCCCCGTCAGCCACACGCACAGCCCGTCCATCCCGCGCGCCGGCGCGGCGAGCGTGCCATAGGCGATCGGGCCCAGGTTCGCCTGGCGCCCGCCCAGGTCGAACGCGGCGAACGAGCTGAACAGCCGGTGGCCGGGACCGTGGTAGTCGGAGGAGCCGGTCGTCAGCAGGTCGAGCTCCGCGCAGCGGTCGGCGAGCAGCGCCACCTGCTCCTCGGTGTGGGTCGTGTAATAGACCTCGACGCCGTCGAGCCCGGCGGCGCGGTAGCGGTCGATGGCCGCGAGCACCTCCCCCTCGTCCTTGATGTCCCAGAACGGATGCGCCCAGATCGCGACGCCGGCCGCGTCATGGATCCAGCCGATCGCCTCCTCGACGGTCGGATGCGTGCGCCCGACGTAGCCCGGCTTACCCTGGATCAGGTAGGCCGGGATGAACGACGACACGTCGGCGTGACCCTCCGAAGCGAGCCGCTCGGCGTTGTCGGGATGGGAGAGCACCGCGGCGGCGAGGTGCGGCCGCCCGACCGGCTTGCCAGCCGACTTGCGCGCCTCGATCGGCGCCGGGTCGATCGCGAAGCCCAGCTCGCGCAGGCGCTCGGACATGGCGTCTGCGCGCCGCTCGCGGTCGAGGCGCGCGTCGAGCAGCCGCTCCCCCAGCACCCGGCTGCGGTGGTCGATCCCGTAGCCGAGCACGTGCAGGTCCTCGTAGGACCCGTCCACGGCTGAGATCTCGGTCGCCGGGACGACCCGGACGCCGTGCAGCGCCCCCGAGGCGAGCGCCTCGTCCACACCGTCGACCGTGTCGTGGTCGGACAGCGCGAGCAGCTTCACGCCCGCCTCAGCGGCGTTCTCGACCACCTGCGCGGCGGATAGCTCGCCGTCGGAGTGCAGCGAGTGCGACTGCAAGTCGAACGACGGCGCGCTCACGCGCGCAAAGGGTACAAGTCGCTAGGGCGTGGCCGTACGGCTCGGTCCCTCGCTCCTCCCGACCACCAAGCGGTAGACGCCGAGGATGATCATCGTGCCGATGATCGCCCCGATCAGTCCGCCGAGGTCGAAGATCTCCGTGTCGCCGATGCCGAGCAGCTCCGTGAAGATGAAGAACCCGACCAGCGAGCCCGCCAGCCCGAGCAGGATCGTGACGAAGAATCCGCCCGGGTCCTTGCCCGGCATGAGTGCCTTCGCGATGTAGCCGGCCAGGATGCCGAGGATGATTGCTCCGATCATGTCCTTCTCCTTCCCCGTCAGTCGACGGGTATTCCCTGCCGCATTGTGTTCTCTGTAACTACACGCGGCTCGGTGAACTGCAACAGGTAGTCCGGCCCGCCGGCCTTCGATCCGATCCCCGAGCGCCGGTTGCCCCCGAACGGCTGCCTGCCGACCATCGCCCCGGTGATGCCGCGGTTGACATACAGGTTGCCCACCGGCAGCCGCGCCGCCACCCGCTCGATGGTGGCCGGGTTGCGCGAGAACAGACCGCCCGTCAGCGCGAACGGCAACGAGTCGACGACGTCGCACGCGTGCTCTGCGTCGCGAACCGCCGTCACGGACAGCAGCGGACCGAAGATCTCCTCGCGGTTCACGGGCGCGTCGTCCGGCAGCCCGACGACGACCGTCGGCGGCACGAACCAGCCCTCCGCCGGGACGGGCCGCAGCTTGGCCCCGGCCCCCTCGGCGTAGCGCAGCACCCGCTCCTGCGCCTCCCGCTCGATCACCGGGGGCACCTCGGTGGCGAACTCGTCGGCCTGCCCGACGCGCAGCACCTCGGTCGCGCCCTCCAGGCGCTCGACCAGCGCGTCGACCACCGCCTCGTGCACGAGCACCCTGGCCGCCGCCGAGCACTTCTGGCCCGCGTAGTTGAACGCCGAACCGACGATCGCAGGGATCGCCTCGTCGAGGTCGGCATCCGCGTCGACGATCACGCAGTTCTTGCCGCCCATCTCGGCCACGACCCGCTTCACGTGCCCCTGCTCGTCGGGCGTCTCTGCGGCGTCGCGCACGATCTGAAGGCCGACGGCGCTCGACCCGGTGAACGCGATCACGTGCACGCGCGGGTCGCGCACCAGCGCCGCGCCGGCCCCTCCGTAGCCGGGCAGCAGTGCCAGCGCTTCGAGCGGCACGCCGGCCCCGTGGAGCGCCTCGATCAGGGCGAGCGAGCATCCGGGCGACTGCTCGGCTGGCTTCAACACGACCGAGTTGCCGGCGGCCAGAGCGGCCGCGGTCATCCCGGCGGGGATCGCGAGCGGGAAGTTCCAGGGCGCGATCACGGCGACCACCCCACGCGGCGCGTAGCTCATCCGGTTGCGCTCGCCGGGGACCTGGATCAGATCGCGGCCGCGATCCAGTTCGAGCGCCTCGATCGCGTAGTACTCGAGGAAGTCGATCGCCTCGCAGACGTCGGCATCGGCCTCGGGCCAGGGCTTGGCGCACTCACGCACTTGCAGAGCGGCGAGCTCGAGCCGCCGCTCGCGCAGATGACCCGCGGCTAACCGAAGGACCTCGGCACGTTCAGCCGCGGAGCGCGAGCTCCAGTCGCGAAAGCCGCTGGATGTCGACGTGACGGCGTACGACGCGTCGTCCGCTCCGGCGCAGCCGGCCCGCGCCACCAGCCGCGACGGCGCGCCCGGGTCGGTCGAGTCGAGCCCCTCCGCCGCGCCGCGCTCGCCGCCGATCAGGATCGGGACGCTCAGCGGCAGCCGTGCATCAAGGCCGCGCAGCGCCTCGAGCAGCGACTCGCGCACCGGCGACCGGCGCAGCTCCAGAATCGGCTCGTTGCGGAAGCTCACGGCGCCGCCAGCAGCTGCTCGACGGGCACGCCGCGGGCCTGGTCCGACAGGAAGGACTCGTTGGCCGTGTTCTCGAGCAGGCGCCGCACCAGGTAGGCCATGCCGGCCACCATGTCGCCGACCGGGCAGTAGATCCGCACGCGCATGTCCTGCGCGGCGAGCGCCGCCGCGAGGTCGTCGCCGAGGCCGCGCAGCACCTGGAACTCGATGTCGCCGTCGGCGCGGCCGGCCGCGCGGTTGGCCGCGACCGCGTGAGCGACCGACCGCAGGTTGTGCGAAGCGATCGCCGGGCGCACGTGCGGCCAGCCCTCGAGCAGCCGCCGCGTGAGCTGCTCGAAGTTGCGATCCGACTCGGCCTTCTGCTCGAACACCGGCGGCGTCCAGCCGTGCTGGCGCGCCGCGACCACCTCGTAGTCCCAGTAGGCGCCCTTGACGAGCCGCACGACCAGCGGCGGCCGGCGCGCGGCCGAATGCGCCCAGGAGAGCACCGACTCGAGCTGGTCGGGCGACTCGCGCAGGTACGCCTGGAGCACGATCCCGGTCGAGGGCCCGTCGCGCAGCTCGGGCTCGTCGAGCAGGTCGAACACCAGCTGCATCGTGGCCTCGAGCGTGTCCACGGACTCCATGTCGATGTGCAAGTGCGCGCCGAGCTCCTTCGCGCGCACGAGCAGCGGGCGCATCCGCCGCGCCGCGTCGTCGCGGCCGACCTCGGGCGCCTCGGGGCGCAGCAGCGGGCTCAGCGCCGACACCTTGACCGACACGTTCACGCGCGGCAGCGGCCCGAGCGAGTCGCCCTCGAGCAGCGGCCGCGCCGGCCAGCGCGGCGCGGCCTCGGCGAGCGTCTCGAGCGCGTCGAGGCAGCGCGCCGCGTAGCGGTCGGCCTCGGCCTGGGTGACGGTGGCCTCGCCGAGCAGGTCGAGCGAGACGGCCGCCCCGTGCTCCCACAGGTGCCGGATCGAGCGCAGCGCGGCGCGCGGCGTCTCGCCCACGATGAAGCGATGCGCCATGTGCCGCACGCCCGCCGCCGCGGCGGCGCCGAGGGCCGCCCGGCCGGGCTTGGTCTGCGACATGCGCATGGCGGCCGCGAGCGGCGGCGGGTGCTCGCCGACCTCGTCCAGGTAGGCCGTCAGGTGGCGCGCGAGATCCTCGAGGCTGGTGCAGGCCGGCGTGACGTCGACGAAGCGAAACAGCGCGGCGCGCAGCTCCTGGTCCTGGCCGGCCAGCTCCATCGCCTTGGCGTCGATCGCCCGCAGCGGGTGCCGCTGCCGCGTCGGGAAGGCCGCGTGGATCGAGCGGCCCACGCTTTGCAGCTCACTCTCCACGACTCGAACCATATGCTCCCGCGTGTGCCCAGGCTGGTGCTCGGTCCACTTTTGCGGTATGTCGGCGAGACGGAGGCCGTGCTCTGGGTCGAGACCGACTCGCCCTGCGTCGTCGAGGCGCTCGGCACGCGCGAGCGCACCTTCCAGGTCCACGGCCACCACTACGCCCTGCTCTGCTGCGGCGGCCTGCGGCCCGGCACCTGGCACGAGTACGACGTACGCGTCGACGGCGAGCTCGTCTGGCCAGGCGCCGACGGCTTCCCGCCGAGCGCCTTCCGCACCTACCCCAAGGACGGACCGCTCGAGGTCGTGTTCGGCTCCTGCCGCGTCGCGGCGCCCCACGAGCCGCCCTACTCGCTGACCAAGGACGAAGACGAGCGCGGCCGCGAGGTCGATTCGCTGCGCACGCTGGCTCTGCGCATGCGCGACGAGCCGCGCGATCGCTGGCCCGACGTGCTGCTGATGATCGGCGACCAGGTCTACGCCGACGAGGTCCCGCCGGGCACCCGCAAGTTCATCGACCGCCGCCGCGACGCGACCGAGCCGCCCGGCGAGCGCGTGGTCGACTTCGAGGAGTACACGCGGCTCTACCACGAGAGCTGGGGCGACCCGGCGATCCGCTGGCTGCTGTCGACGGTCTCGACGGCGATGATCTTCGACGACCACGACGTCCACGACGACTGGAACATCTCGCAGGCCTGGCTCGACGAGATGCGCTCGCACCACTGGTGGAACGAGCACATCGTGGCGGCGCTGGCGTCGTACTGGATCTACCAGCACCTCGGCAACCTCATGCCAGGCCATCACGCCGACGACGAGCTGCTCGAGGCCGTCAAGGCCGCCGACGACGGCTGGCCGATCCTGCGCGACTTCGCCCGCGGCGCCGACGAGGGGACGTCGGGCACGCAGTGGAGCTATTGCCGCGACCTGGGCGACACGCGCCTGGTCGTGATCGACTCGCGCGCGGGTCGCATACTCGACGAGGGTGAGCGCTCGATGCTCGACCCGCGGGAGTGGGACTGGGTCGAAGAGCAGCTCGCCGGTGACTTCGACCACCTGCTTGTCGCGACGTCGCTGCCCTGGCTGCTCGGGCCCGGCATGCACTACGTCGAGGCCTGGTCCGAGGCGGTCGCCGGGGGGGCGTGGGGCAAGGCCCTCGCGCCGCTCGGCGAGCGCGCCCGTCAAGCCGCCGACCTCGAGCATTGGGCGGCATTCCAGGAGTCGTTCGCCCGGCTCACCGAGCTGCTGCGGTCGGTGGGCGCCGGCGAGCGCGGCCGGGCGCCCGCCTCGATCGTCGTGCTGTCGGGCGACGTTCATCACGCCTACCTGTGCGAGGTCGCCTTCCGGCGCAACGCCGGCGTCCGGTCGCACGTCTTCCAGGCGGTCTGCTCGCCCTACCGCAACCCGCTGGAGGCGCGCGAGCGCAGGGTGATCCGGATCGGCACGTCGCGGCCGTTCGAGCTGGTCGCGCACGCCTTGGCGGCGGCGGCCGGCGTCGACGCACCCGACGTGCGCTGGCGGATGGTCGGCGACGGGCCGTGGTTCGACAACCAGGTCGCCACCCTGCGCATCGACGGAAGGGCCATCGAGTTGCGCCTCGAGCGGGCCGTGCCGGTGGACGAGCACTCCGCCCGGCTCGAGCGGGCGCTGGCCTGCAAGCTGGCCTGAGGCCGCAACTCCGCGCCGTCCCGCTTGTTCTTGCGGGCGATATGAGACTCCATTCACGCAGACTGCTCGCGGCGCTCGCCGCCACATGCGCCCTACTGCTGGCAGGCGCCACGGTTGCCGAGGCCAAGGTCACGCCGCTGACCGGCACGACCACCTTCACGCCGTCGCCCCAGGCGGCCCAGTTCCTGGCCAACCACGGCGTCACCGTCACGCCCACGGGCGAGGCGACGGCCGAGAACGGCTCGTTCGTCTTCCCGATCGCCGGCGGGTTCGGCACCGGGCGCCGCCTCAACAGCGGGCTGCTGGCCCACAAGGGCGGGCTCGAGTTCACCAAGGGCGACCGCTCGCAGGTGGCCCAGAAGTTCGTCGCGGTGCGCGTGCGCGGTCACGGCGCGGTCCTGCTCGCCCAGCTGCCCGGTCTGCGCGGCGGCTGCGGGCTGCTGCGAGCGGGGCTCGCTCACTTCGCGCTCGAGCACCCGAAGACGGCCAAGCGCGTGCGCCAGGTCGCTCGTCACCTCCCCGGCAGCCGCCGGCTGCTCAAGGCGGTGCGCGACTACTGCAGCGGCGGCCGCGTGATCGTCCTGGCCCGCCTCACCAACCTCGGCAAGGAGCTGAGGTACAAGGGTGCGCTGCTGACAGCCGACCTGAAGCTGAGCGGCCAGGCCGCCCGGCTGATCAACAAGGTCGCCGGCGAGCGCACCGTCCGCGCAGGGGCCCCGCTGGGAACCGCCGAGTCGAGCGTCACCGTCGCCGACTGACGCCTCGACGAGGTCTGGGGGAAAGCGAACGGGCGGCCGACGGGCCGCCCGTTCCGCGTTCCGGCGGGTGTACCCTGACCCGCCCGCATGGACTACCCCGTCGAGAGCTTCACCGAGTCGGAGCGCGCCGCGCTCAGCCCCCACTTCACGAACCTCGACAAGCCGGTCTTCGCGCTGATCGGGCTGCCGGAGACCGTGAAGGGCGCGATGTTCGCGCGCTACTCGCGCTACCAGGGCACGCTGCGGCGCCTCTACCTGGACGAGTTCGCCGGCGAGGGCGGCACGCACCCGGCCTTCGACGGTGAGGAGGGCGAGCGCGCCCGCAAGCTCTACGAGCGCATCTTCCTCGGCTACGGCGATGACTCGGTCGCGCAGCTCGGCGGCGCGCACATCGCCTGCGAGTGGGTCTCGAACGTCATGACCAAGCTGCTCCAGCGCGGGCGGCTGGCCGCCTACTTGGAGCAGTCCACCCGCTACATCCCCTACGACACGCCGATCGCCGACGGGCTCGGCTACCGCTACTGGCGCCACCCCGCGCTCGGCGCGGAGTACGAGCAGGCGATGGACTTCCTGTTCCGCGCCTACTCGGAGTCGCTGCCGCGCGTCGAGGCCTGGGCGGCCGAGCGCTTCCCGCGCCCGGACGACGAGCCCGAGGCCGCGCACCAGCGCGCGCTGCGGGCCAAGGCGCTCGACCTGCTGCGCGGGCTCCTGCCCGCGGCGTCGCTCTCCCACGTCGGCATCTTCGCCACCGGCCAGGCCTACGAGCAGCTGCTGCTGCGCCTGTACGCCTCGCCGCTGCCCGAGGCGCGCGACTACGCGGACATGATCCTCGCCGAGCTCAACACGGTGATGCCCAGCTTCGTGGCGCGTGTCGAGCGGCCGGAGCGCGGCGGGGAGTGGATCTCGTACCTGAGCGAGCGCTCGGCGGCGGCCGAGCGCTGGGCGGCGCGGCTCGGGCTCGACCGCAGCAGGCGAGACGAGCCGACCGGGCCGGCCGTGCGGCTGGTGTCGGTCGACGGCGACGAGGACGGTCTGCTGGCAGCGCTGCTGTTCGAGGCGGCGGGCACATCCGAGGACGAGGCACGCAGCGCCGTGCGCGCGCTGCCACCGGACGAGCGGGCCGCGATGCTCGCCGAGCTGGTCGGCGAGCGGGGCAACCGGAGGCACCGCCCCGGCCGCGGGTTCGAGGCGCTGCGCTACCGCTTCGAGGTGGTCTCGGACTACGGCGCCTTCCGCGACCTCCAGCGGCACCGGATGCTCACGATCCAGTGGCAGACGCTCGGGCCCGAGCTCGGCGCCGGCGTGCCCGAGGAGCTCGAGCGGGCGGGCGTGGCCGACCTGTACAGGGAGGGCCTGGAGCGCTCGAGCGCCGAGCACGCCCGCATCGTCGAGGCCGGCCATCCCGAGCTGGCGCCCTACGCGCTCTGCCTGGGCTACCGCATCCGCTACGTGCTCGACATGAACGCGCGCGAGGCGATGCACCTGATCGAGCTGCGCTCCGGCCGCGAGGGCCACCCCGCCTACCGCGCCGTTGCGCACGCGCTGCACGCGGAGATCGCGCGCGTGCATCCGTCGGTGGCCGCCGCGATGACGTTCGTCGACCGCGATACCGAGCCCCGCCTCGAGCGGATCCTGTCCGAGATCCGCGCGCACGCGAAGCAGGCCTCACGAGCGTGACCCGCCTGGACGTCATGCGCGACGTCCGGGTGGTCCCCTCGATCCTGGCGGCCGACTTCGCGCGCCTCGGCGAGCAGGTCGAGCTGGTTCTCGATGCGGGCGCGCGCGTGATCCACGTGGACGTGATGGACGGTCACTTCGTCCCGCCGATCACGATCGGGCCGCTGATCGTGGAGTCGCTCCGCGACCTCGTGCACGACCGCGGCGGCGTGCTCGACGTGCACCTGATGGTCGAGCGCCCGGAGCACCGGGTGGAGGAGTTCGCGGCGGCGGGAGCCGACTCGCTGATCGTCCATTGGGAGGCGACCCCGCACGTTCACTACGCGCTCAAGGCGGTGCGCGACGCGGGCCTGCACGCGGCCCTCGCGATCAACCCGGCCACCTCGCCGGAGGCGATCGTCAGTCTGGCCGGCGCCTTCGACCACCTGCTCTGCATGACGGTCAACCCGGGCTGGGGCGGCCAGCCCTACATCGAGACCTCGACCGCCAAGGTGGTCCGACTGCGCGAGCTGCTCGGCCCGGACGTGCCGATCGAGGTCGACGGCGGCATCGACGCGACCACCGCCGGGCCGGTCGCCGCGGCCGGGGCGACGCTGCTCGTGGCCGGCTCGTCGGTCTTCGGCTCGCCCGACCCGGCCGAGGCCTACCGCCAGATCGCCGCGGCGGCCGGGGCCGTCTAGCGCGGCACCGGCGCCTCGAGCAGCGGCTCGGTCCCCTCGACGAGACAGCGCTCCACCGCTGTGATGCTGAGCGGGTCGAGCGTCATGTGGGCGTGCGGACCCACCGCGAACTGGTCGGTGTCCTGGAACGGCCACTGCTCGTCCTGGGCGAGCACGGTGTCGCCGTCGGAGTCGACGCACCTGAGCACGACCTCGCTGCGCCCACCCGCCCGTCCGGGCACGTTGACGGTCGGCCTCACGTAGATCACGAGATCCGAGCTCGTGCCGACCTCCACCCGTAGGCCGGTCGCCTTGGTTGCCTTCGGCTTGGCCTCCGGCTCGTCGCCGCCGCTCGACGCGAACAGGATCGCGAGCGGGACGCCGATGACCACGACGAACACGACCAGGACCAGCACGGCTCGCGCGCGATCTTGCATGGCTGCGGCAGTTTAGGATCGCCGCGTGACCGAGCAGACGAAGTTCACGCTGACCGAGGACCGCATCCCCACGCACTGGGTCAACCTGCTGGCCGACCTCCCCGGCGACCCGCTGCCGCCGCTCAACCCGGGCACGAAAGAGCCCGCCGGGCCCGACGACCTGACCCCGATCTTCCCGATGGCGCTGATCGGGCAGGAGGTGTCGGCCGACCCGGAGGTCGAGATCCCCGAGCCGGTGCGCGAGGTCTACAAGCTGTGGCGCCCGACGCCGCTCTACCGCGCCCACCGGCTCGAGCGTGCGCTCGATACCCCCGCGCGCATCTATTACAAGTACGAGGGCGTCTCGCCGGCCGGCTCGCACAAGCCGAACAGCGCGGTCGCGCAGGCGTACGCCAACAAGGAGGCCGGCATCGAGCGGCTCGCGACCGAGACCGGCGCCGGCCAGTGGGGCTCGGCGCTGTCGCTCGCCTGCTCGCTGTTCGGACTCGAGTGCGTCGTCTACATGGTCGGCGCGAGCTATGACCAGAAGCCGTACCGGCGGGCGATGATGGAGAGCTGGGGCGCGACCGTGATCCGCTCGCCCAGCGACACCACCGAGTCCGGCCGCGCGCAGGCCGCCCACCCGACCGGCTCGCTGGGGATCGCCATCTCCGAGGCGGTCGAGGTCGCCGCCGGCGACGCCGGCACCAACTACGCGCTCGGTTCGGTGCTGAACCACGTCTGCCTGCACCAGACCGTGATCGGCCAGGAGGCGCTCGCGCAGATGGAGATGGCGGGCGACGAACCCGACGTCGTGGTCGGCTGCGTGGGCGGAGGGTCGAACTTCGCGGGGATGACGTTCCCGTTCATCCGGCGCGTGCTGCGCGGCGAGGCGAAGACGCGCTTCGTGGCCGCCGAGCCGGCCGCCTGCCCGACGCTGACGCGCGGCGTGTACCACTACGACTTCGGCGCCACGGTCGGGCTGACCCCGCTGATGCCGATGTACACGCTCGGGCACGACTTCGTGCCGCCGCCGGTGCACGCGGGCGGGCTGCGCTACCACGGCGACTCGCCGATCGTGTGCGCGCTGGTCAAGCAGGGCCTCGTGGAGGCGCGCGCCTACAAGCAGAACGAGACGTTCGAGGCAGCGCTGCGCTTCGCGCGCACAGAGGCGATCCTCCCCGCGCCCGAGCCGGCACACGCGATCCGAGCGGTGCTCGACGAGGCCGAGGCCGCCAAGCAGGCGGGCGAGCAGCGGACCATTCTGCTCAACCTGTGCGGCCACGGGCACTTCGACATGTCCGCCTACGACGCCTACATCGCGGGCAAGCTGGAGGACCCGGAGTTCTCCGAGGCCGAGATGGAGGCGGCGCTGGAGCGGCTGCCGGAGGCGCCGGCGATCGCCTAGAGCCGGGGCCTCGTCCCTTCGATCACCGCCCGCCGTAGCCGATAGCCCTCGACGCCCCGGGCGGACAGCTTCACGCGCAATATCCCGGTCCGCGTGGTGCCCGGCGAGGACGCCCCGAAGACGAAGTTGCCGAGGCTGTACGCGACCAGCCTGCGCGGGCCGACGCGCCGGATCGGCTGCAGCACGTGCGGGTGGGCGCCTATCACTGCGTCCGCGCCCGCACCCAGGGCGATCTGCGCGAACGCCACCTGACGCGCGTCCTCGGTCGTGGACCGCTCGACGCCCCAGTGGAAGGTGGCGACCACGACGTCGGCCAGCCGCTTCGCCCGCCGCACGCCGCGCGCGATCAGCTCCGGCGTCGCCGGCTGGGTGCCTGCCTTGTCGGGCCCTGCCCAGAACTCGGCCGGCAGGATGTTCGAGAAGCCGACGAACGCGATCCGCAGGCCGAGCCTCGTGATCACCCGCGGCTCCGCCGCCGACGCGAGGCTGCCGCCCGCGCCGACGGCCTTCATGCCGAAGCGGCGCACGTTCGTGACCGTGTCGAGCAGCGCCCGGGTGCCGTAGTCGCCGGTGTGGTTGTTGGCGAGGTTGAGCACGTCGAAGCCGGCGAAGTCCGCCATCGCCCTGAGCGCGGCCGGGCTGCCGCGGAAGTTGAACCGCTTCGGCACCGGAGCGCCGCGCTTGGACACCGCGCACTCGAGGTTGCCGAAGGCGAGGTCGGCGGAGCGCAGCACGCGCGCCGTGCCGGTCCACGGATAGCGCGGCCCGTAAGCGGCGATCAGTTCGCCCGGGCTGTCGCCGAGGTTGACGTCGCCGACCGCGGCGAGCAGCACCGGCCGCGCGCGTACGCGCACCGGCCGCGAAGCGACGCCGCCGGCCGCGACGGCCCGCAACACGTACCGCGCCCGCACCCGGCGCGGCCGAACGGCGCGAGCGAAGCGGCCGCCGGCAGCTGCGCGCACGGTCGCCAGCCGGCGCCAGCGACCCTCGAGACGGACCTCGATCCGCACGCGCTCGCCGGGCGTGGCCCCGCTGCCGCGCAGCGGGACCGGCAGGCCGGTGGCGAGCACGTGCGGGGCGTGCAGCTCGAGCGACGGCACGCTTGCGGCCGCGCCCGCCGGCCCAAGGGAGGCGACCGCGAGCAGCAGCGCGAGCGCCGCTCTCACTACCGCTTTCGGCGGCGCTTGCGTGAGGAGGGCCGCTGGGGAGCGGGCTCCGGCTCCGGCGGGACGCCGTTCGCGGGCGGCGCGGGGCCGCCGCCGTCGCCGGCGGGAACCATCCCGCGCCGTTCCGCCGCCGTGGGCCAGGGATCGGGCTCGCCGGTGTCCCAGGCGGGTCCGCGGCCGCCGGGCCACTTGCCGATGAACAGCGCCCCCACGGCGCCGAGCCAGAACGCCCGCGTGATCTCGGGCACCAGCACGGCGATCTGGAGCACCATCAGGGCTCCCACGATCACACCGAGGATCCCCATGAACTGGCTCATCAGCCCGGCCTTGCGGGCCCGCAGCGGCAGCATCACGAACAGGAACGCGGTGGCCACCGACCCGGCCAGCGACAGCCCGAGCAGCAGCGGGGAGACGTCGTCGGAGAGCATGTCCTCAGCGCACTGCTTGCCCCTGTCGCCGACGATCGCCGGGCAGAAGTCGCCCACGTCCGAGGCCCTCGCGGCGAACTGGTCGGCCAGGTCGATGCGCTCGATGCCGCCCAGGATCAGCGACGCCCCGTAGAAGATCGGCCCCAGCACGATGAAGTAGACGAACCAGGGCGGCATCACCGGCAGCCGGTGGCGGACGGCACGGAACAGATAGAGAAAGACCGGGATCAGGCAGAGCGCGGCCAGCGCCAGGATCACCTGCGAGATGATCAGCCGGTCCGGGTGCTCGTTGATCGAGAGCAGCGAGTTAGGCAGGGACTCGATCCGGTCGCCGCGATCCTCGCCGAGCGACTGGACGAGGGACTGCCCCAGCAGCAGCAGCAGCGCGCCGGCGAACCCGAAGATGGCCGCCGGGCGGCCGAAGCGGGCCTCCCACCCAAGCTGTTCCTGGTTGCTCACGTCCGAGGGGGTGTCCCTGTCCCGCGCAGCGGAGGCTGCCCCCGGCCCACCCGCGGCGGGTAGTACTCGGGGTCGTCGCGCTCGACCACGCGCGACACCCGGTCTCCCACCGCCAGCACCAGGTCGAGCGCCGGCGCCATCAGCC
This sequence comes from Thermoleophilaceae bacterium, assembly GCA_052038485.1. Lineage (GTDB taxonomy): Bacteria > Actinomycetota > Thermoleophilia > Solirubrobacterales > Thermoleophilaceae > JACVRW01. The sequence goes on from JBQGCL010000188.1 coordinate 23,406, forward strand.
GGATCACCGACTCCACTCGCCGCCGCGCACGCAGCTGTGAAGGCGTCAGCGAGCCCACGTCACTCGCCCCGCTGGTGGAAGTAGAACTCGGGCAGCGCGGCCTTCGCCACCTCGGCGGTGATCTGCTGCGCCTGGTGCAGATCGCCGGCGCGCACGGCCAGGTCGTCGATCGTCACGATCCCGACCAGTTCCTCGCCGTCGGTCACCGGCAGCCGGCGGATGCGGTGCTGCACCATCAGCGCCACCGCCTCCTCGATGTCCATCTCCACCTGGCCGGTCACGATCGGCCGCGAGGCGTGTCCGCCGGCGGCGTCGCCGGCCGACACCTGGTCCGCCACGACCGCGAGCGCGAGGTCGCGATCGGTGATCACCCCGACCGGCCGGTCGCCGTCGCAGACGACGACGGAGCCGACGTTGCGGTCCCGCATCAGCTCGCCCACGCGGCGCAGGCTGTCCTCCGTCGCGGCGGTCACCACGCCCTCAGTCATCACCTCCGAGATGCGCACGGGGGCGACTGTATCGTGGCTAGGTCGTCCCGAAGCCCTCGCGCGCCTCGCGCACGAGGATCACGGCCTCGGGAAAGATCAGCCGCATCGCCTGGAGCAGATCCTGCGCCTGCTGGTCGGCGTTGCCCTGGAGGTTCATGCGCTGGAGCCCGGCGACCGTCATGTCGACGGCGAGCTTGATCGCGTTGTCGGCCCACGCGACGCGCTGGGCGCCCTGCATCTGCTCCGCGAACTCGGCCATGCGCCGGCGCAGCTCGTCCGGGTCGCCGAACAGGCCGCCGAAGGGGTCTTCCGAGGACATACTCCGAGTGTAGGCGAACCGCTGCGCGCCCGGCCGAGCCGGTCGCTTGCGCTAGACACCGCCCTCCGCCACCGGCCCGCGCCGGTCGGTGTCGCGGTCCTCGCGTCCGCGCGCGATCACCTCCTTGAAGCTGCGCACCCGGAAGATGAACACGAGCGCGGTGAAGCCGATCCCGAACGTGAGCGCCCCGATCGCGATCTGCTGCCCGACCGAGTAGGCCGCGACGGTGGAGCCCGCGACCGCGCCACCGCCGAACACCTTGACCAGCAGCGCCTGCTGGACCCCGGCGCCCTGCGGCGTGAACGGCACCGCCGCCGAGACCGCGTTCACGCCCAGCACCAGCAGGACGTTCTTGACGCTGCCGCCGACGTTGAAGGCCTCCAACAGGGCCCAGAAGGCGGCGAAGCGGAACACCCAGCCACCGAGCTGCACGGCGAATACCTCGCGCAAGTAGCGGTCGCGGTCGCGCAGGATCGTGAACCCCTGCCTGACCCGCTCCCAGAACGCCTTTACGCGCACGCTCAGGAGCGCGAATGCGACCAGCGCACCCACCGCCAGCCCTGTGATCAGGAACAGCGCGAAGCGCGGGTGCTGCGCCAGATAGGAGAGGTCGAAGGCGTTCAGCTTGGCGAAGTCGGGCGGCTTGGGGAATGCGCCCTGGGTGAACGCGAACAGCAGCATCAGCGAACCCATCGCGGCGTCGAAGATCAGCTCGACGACGAAGGTCGCGGCCACCGCGGGGTAGCTCGAGTTGGGCACGGAGGTCTTGGTGAGGAAGAGCCGCACGACGTCGCCGCCGCGCGCCGGGATCACCGCGTTGAAGCCGTAGCCCGCGAAGTAGGCGCCCCAGATCTCGCGGAACTGGATGCGCTCGCCCGGGTAGGTCGCGCGCAGGATGTTGAAGCTGGCCCGGGAGCGCAGCGTCAGGTAGGTCGTGAAGAAGATCAGCGCGAGCAACAGCGGCCCCAACCGGACCGACGCCAGATTGGAGAAGAAGTCGTCGACCGCGTCGAAGAACGACTGGAACGACTCGCCGAGACTCGCCGGGGCCACGGCAGGAAAGGTACGGTGCCCCGGTGGACCGCGCCGCCGCGTCGCGCATCGCCCACGGCGACCTGACGCTCTACAACCCGCTCTCCGACGCCACCTTGGACGAGGCGATCGGGCTGCTCGAGCTCGCCCGCGGCGCGCGTGTGCTCGACGTCGCCTGCGGCCCCGGCGAGGTGCTGCGCAGGATCGCGGCGCGCTGGGAGATCGTCGGCGTCGGCGACGAAGCCGACCCCCAGCTGATCGCGCGCGGCGACCCGGACCTGGAGCTGCTCGTCGCCGACTCGCCGCCACCGGGCCCGTTCGACCTGACCGTCTGCATCGCGTCGAGCCACGCGCTGGGCGGCTTCCCGGAGGCGCTCGGGCGGCTGAGCGAGCTGACCGAGCCGGGCGGTCAGCTCCTGCTCGGCGAGGGCTACTGGCGGCGCGACCCGTCGCCCGACTACCTCGAGGCGCTCGGCGGCGCAAGCGCCGCCGAGCTCCCCGATTACGGCGGTCTGCTCGCGGCCGCCGACGCCACCGGACTCACCCCGATCTGGTCGAGCGTGGCGAGCGAGACCGACTGGGACCGCTACGAGTGGACGCTGATCCTGAACGCCGAGCGTCACGGGGCGCCCGAGCTGCGCGAGCGCGCGGCGGCAGCGCGCCGGCGCCTGACATTGCCGGGCGGGCGGGAAACGCTCGGCTTCGCGCTCGTGCTGCTGCGCCACTGATCGAACCGTCCGCGGGTGCCCGCCGTATACCGTGGGCACATATGGCTCCGAGCGACGCAACGCTTGTGGAGCGCCTGCCGAGAGACGAGAGCGGTGACGAGCTACGGGAGCTATACCGCCGCTATTCGAGCGAGCTGTACGGCTTCGCCTGCAACGCGCTCGGCGACCGCGAGCTCGCCGAGGAGGTGGTGCAGGACGTCTTTGCCCGGGTTTGGCGCGCCGCGGCTGACTACGACCCCAAGCGCGCCAGCGTGCGTACGTGGCTGTACACGATCGCGCGCAACCGGATCGTCGACGCGCGCCGCCGGGCCGCCGTGCGCCCCGGCCTGGCGCCCGAGCCGGAGCAGGAGACCGCCGGCGAGATCGACCGCCACCTCGAGCAGGCGGTCCTGCGCTGGCAGGTGGCTGCCGCGCTGACGCGGCTGTCGCCGGAGCACCGCGAGGTGATCCGGCTGGCCCACTACGGCGGGCTCAGCCTGCGCGAGATCTCCGAGCGCAAGGGGATCCCGCTCGGCACCGTCAAGAGCCGGACGTCCTACGCGCTCCGCACACTGCGCCTGATCTTGGACGAGATGGAGGTGCGCGCATGAGCGAGTGCCCGACTCACGGCGCGCTGCTCGGCGGCTACGTGCTCGGCTCGCTCGAGCCCGCGGAGATGGCGGAGATGCGGCGCCACGTCGCCGACTGCCCCCACTGCGGCCCCGAGGCGAACAAGCTCGGCGGGCTGCCGGCGCTGCTCGATTCGATCGAGCCCGCCGACGTCCCGCCGCCCACGCTCTCCCCCGAGACGGAGGAGCGCGTGCTCGACCGCTTCGCCCGCGAGCGCCCGCGCAGGCCCCACGCGCGGCGGCGTTGGCTGCGGCTGAGCATGCCCCGCGTCGCGGCGCTGGTGGCGACCTGCGCGGCCGCTGTCGTGCTCGCCCTGGTCGTGATCGGCGAGGACGGCGAGGACTCGCACGCGTACGCGAGCGCGTGGCTGGGGCCGGTGGCGACCAGCTCGAAGGCGTCGGCCACCGCCTGGGCAGAGGACGTGCCGGCCGGCACGCGCGTGAGCCTGCGCGCCCGCGGGCTGCCCGGCGAGCGCATGTACGAGCTCTGGTGCGTGCGCGGCGACGGCCGCTGGGTCAGCGGCGGCACCTTCCGCACGGCCGACAGCGGCCGGGCCGAGGCCGTGCTGACCGCCGCGGTGCGGCCGGGCGACTACCACGTGATGGTGGTTACGCGCCACAACGATGGCGAGCACGGTCCGGCGCTGCTGCGCGGCGAGCTGCGCTACTGAACGAACCGCCCGGGCGGGCGCTGCGTACACCCCGGCATGCGCAAGCCCATGCTGGTTCTTGCCCTGATCGTCGCCTGCCTGTCCCTGGTGGCTGCCGGCTGCGGCGGCGACGACAACAACGACAACTCCTCGAACTCGTCAGGCGCGCAGGGCAACGGCGCCGACGAGACCCAGTCGACGAGCAGCGAGACGACGAGCAGCGAGTCGGCGAGCGGCGGCGGCGCGAGCAAGGTCACGGTCAAGGCCGACCCCGGCGGCGCGCTCAAGTGGGAGGAGACCGAGCTGAGCACAAAGCCCGGCAAGGTCACGATCACGATGGACAACCCGTCGAGCGTTCCGCACGCTGTCGAGGTGGAGGGCAACGGCGTCGAGGAGGAGACCAAGACGCTCACCGACGGCAGCGCGAGCTTGACGGTCGACCTCAAGGCGGGCAAGTACGAGTTCTACTGCCCGGTCGACGGGCATAGGGCAGCGGGCATGGAGGGTACGCTCACTGTGCAGTGAGCTACACGCACCTCAACCTACGCGGCGACGTGGAGGACATGGCGCCGCAATTTCAGATGGGCGACGGGATCGAGGCGCACTTCGCGCGCAAGGCGCTGGGCCTCGAGAAGTCAGGTCTCGCGTACTTCAAGCTCGGCCCCGACTACGTGCTGCCGTTCGGGCACACCCACGAGCAGCAGGAGGAGATCTACCTGGTCCTGAGCGGCAGCGCCCGGGTGAAGCTCGACGACCAGGAGATCGAGCTCAAGCCGCTGGACGCCGTCCGGATTGCTCCCGGGGTCATGCGCGGGATGGCAGGCGGGCCCGAGGGGGCCGAGCTGATCGCGTTCGGGGCACCGAACAACGAGAACAGCGATCTGGAGATGGTCCCCGGCTTCTTCACTTGAGCAGCTTCGAGAGCCGCCGGTCCTTCAGCACGCGCCCGCCGGTCTGCTCCTCCGGGCAGTAGCACATGACGTAGTCCTTGAAGTGGATCGCCTGGATGGTGGCGCCGCAGCGGGGGCAGTCCTCGCCCGCGCGGCGGTGAACCTGAAGTGGCATGGGCAGCTTGTCGGGGATCGTGTCCCCGATCACGTCCTCGTAGTGCTCGAGTGCGCCGCCGAGCACGTCGTCGCAGGCGACCCGGAGCGCCTCGCGCTGCTCCGGAGCCAGCTCGGAGGCCTTCTGGAACGGCGACAGCCGGGCCGTCCAGAGCAGCTCGTCGACCCACGAGCGGCCGATGCCGGCGATCGTGCGCTGGTCGCGCAGCAGCGGGTGAAGGTGACGCGGCGCCTGAAGCAGCAGCGCGAAGTCCTCCTCGGACGGCGCCGGGTAGGCGTCCGGACCGAGCGTCGCCACGGTGTCGTCGGCGGCCAGCCCCTCGGCAGGCAGGAGCTTGGCCCACGCGCGCTGCTGCGTCCCGAACTCGCGCAGCCGCAGCTCGCGACCGTCCTCGAGCCGGATCAGCAGCCGCGAGGCGCGGTCGCGCAGCGACGCCCGGTCCTCCCAGAGCTGGAGCCGCCCGGCCGACATCAGGTGGACCAGCACGACCAGCTCGCCCGTGTCGACGGTCAGCATCTTGCCCACCCGGCCCACGCCGGCGATCTCGCGGCCGGCGAGCGCGTCGAGCGGCGGGTCGAACGTCTTCATCGTGACCATGCCCGGCGCCAGCGCGGACTCGATTCGCGCCCCCGCGGCGGCGCGCGACAGGCGGCGCGCGGTGATCTCGACTTCGGGCAGCTCGGGCATCGGACCAAGAGTAGGCTGCCCGCGATGAGGATCTCCGTGGCCGCCGACGAGCGCACCGGCGTCGCGGACGCCGTGGCAGAGGAGCTGCGCCGCCGCGGCCACGAGCCGCTGCTGCACGGCGCGCTCAACCCCGACGAGCGCGACGACTGGGCGTGGGCTTCGGAGGCCGCCGCCCGCGACGTGGCCGAGGGCCGGGCCGACCAGGCCGTCGTCTGCTGCTGGACGGGCACTGGCGCCTCGATCGCGGCGAACAAGGTGGGCGGCATCCGGGCCGCGCTCTGCGCGGACGCCGAGACCGCCCGCGGCGCACGCCGCTGGAACGATGCCAACGTGCTCGCGCTGTCGCTGCGCTCGACCAGCCCGGCGCTGCTCGAGGAGATCCTCGACGGCTGGTTCGAGGCCGGGCCGAGCGAGGACGCGGACGACGTGGCGAATGTCCGCCACCTCGACGAGATCGGCTAGGTCGAGAGCGGCTGGCGCTCGGGGTCACGCACCCCGGGGATGAACAGGAACACGAACGTCGCGGCGCCCAGCGCGCCGGCGATCGCGAGCGTCTCGCGCGCGCCGATCAGCCCCGCCACCGGGCCGGTGATCGCGAACGAGAGCGGCGTCAGCCCGATCGAGACGAACCAGTCGAGGCTCGACACGCGCCCGAGCAGCTCGGCCGGGACCAGCGTGTTCATCAGCGTGTTCCAGACGACCAGCGCCCCCGTCGACAGCCCGAACGCGATGAACGCGATCGCGCACATCTGCCAGGCCGCGTTCGCGACCGCGAGCAGGATGAACAGCACGTCGCCGACGCACCAGGCCGACCACATGAACGTCACGTGGCGGCGCGGCAATCCCGTGCGGCCGATCACCACGGCGCCGAAGAACGAGCCGAGGCCGCCGGCGGCGAGCACCGTTCCGAAGGTCGCGGCGTCCCCGTCGAGATCGTTGCGGATGATGTACGGCAGCAGCACCTCGAACGGGCCGAACGTGAACAGCAGGAAGAACGCGGCGCCCACGAGCGTGCCCCACAGCCAGGCGTGAGCGCGCACGTAGGCGAACCCCTCGCCGAGGTCGCGCCAGATGGAGCCGCGCTCCGCGCGCGGCGGCGGCCGCCGCTTGATGCCCATCACGGCGAGCGCCGAGAAGGCGAACGTGAGCGCGTCGATCAGGAAGGCGGTGCCCACCCCGAAGAGGGCGATCAGCACGCCGCCCAGCGCGGGGCCGAAGAAGCGCATCCCGAGCGGCTCGAGCAGCTCGCGCATCGCGTTGGCCTGGAGCAGCTCCTCACGCGGCACGACCTCGGGGACGATCGCCGTGAACGCCGGCTGGAAGAGCGCCTGCCCGAAGCCGTAGAAGACGACCAGCACCACCAGGTGCCACAGCTCGGCGACCTCGGCGTAGGCGAGCACGGCGATCGTGCCGATCGCGGCGAAGCGGACGAGGTCGGCGATCACGAGCAGGCGACGGCGCTCGAAGCGGTCGCTCAGCACTCCCGCCAGCAGCAGTGCGGCCACCTGCGGCAGCGTCCATGCGAAGCCGACGACCGCGAGCGCCCCCGGCTTGTTGGAGATGTCGTAGACGAGCCACGCGATCGCCACCAGGTAGATGCCGTCGCCGGCGAGCGAGATCGCCTGCCCGGTCCAGAGCAGCCGGAAATCGCGGTGGCGCAGCGCGCCGAGCATGTTGGTCAGGCTACCTTGAGCGTTTGCTCAGCGCACTCTGAACGACTTCTTGACGGAGCTCTTGTTGTCGAAGTCGTCGGACAGCGAAAGCGTGCCGGTGTAGCTGCCCGCCTTGAGCCTCTTGACGACGATCGTGTGCTTGCCCGCCTTGAGCCGCTTGGCCTTCACGGTGCGCTTGGCGGCGCCCTTCAGCTTGAGCCCCGTGGTGGCCGCCTCCTTGAGCGTGAAGCTCACCGTCACCTTGCGGCCGTTCACCTTGGCCTTGACCGACGTGGCCGTCTTCTTGACGGTGTCCTCGCCCACGATCAGCGTGCCCTTCATGAAGCTCTCGTGCGGCGTGCACACGTACTGGTAGCGCCCCGGCTTGGTGAAGGTCTTCTGGAAGGTCGCGCCCTCGTCCGCTTCGACGCCCGAGTCCCACTTGTCCGGCTGGCCGGGCGCCGAGGTCGTGCTGTGGCCGTCGTCGGTGAAGGTCCAGGTGACCGTGTCGCCGACGGCGATGCGCTGAGTCGCCGGCGTGAAGTCGTAGTCGACGACGCCGATGCCGGCCTCGGCGGCAAGCGAGGGGCTGGTCAGGCCGAGCGCGGCCATCGCGGTGAGCGGAGCGAGGATGAGGCTTTTGCGTGGCATCTGCAAGAACCCTAGCGGCCGCGAATAGGATCATCCGCCGATGGACGTCGTCGATACGAAGGCGCAGGCCGCCGAACTCGAGCAGCCGCCGCTGGTCGTGCGCGAGCCGCTCGAGGCGTTCCTCGACGAACACGGCATCGGGGCGGGCCGGCTCGAGGTCGAGCGCATCGGCGAGGGCCACTCCAACTTCACCTTCCTCGTCACGCGCGGCGACGCGCGCGTGGTGCTGCGCCGGCCGCCGCGACCGCCGCTGCCGCCGTCCGCCCACGACGTCCTGCGCGAGGCGCGCCTGCTGCGCGCGCTCGAGGGCACGCCCGTGCGGGTGCCGCGCGTGCTGGCCGAGAGCGACCAGTCGGTGCTCGGTGTGCCGTTCTACGTGATGGAGGAGATGCACGGCAGTGTGATCACCTCGGAGGTCCCGGAGGCGCTGGACGACGAGGCCGGGCGGCGCGGGATCGCGGAGGAGCTGGTCGACGCGCTGGCCGACATCCACGCGGTCGACTGGCGCGCCTGCGGGCTCGAGGGCTACGGCAAGCCGACCGGCTACCTCGAGCGTCAGCTGCGCCGCTTCAACGGGCTGTGGGAGTTCAACAAGACGCGCGAGCTGCCCATCGTCGAGGAGGTCGGCGGCTGGCTGGCGCGCAACCTGCCCGAGTCGCCCGAGTCCACGATCGTCCACGGCGACTACCGGCTCGGGAACGTGATGGTCGCCGACGACGCGCCCGCGCGCCTTGTGGCGATCTTCGACTGGGAGCTGTCGACGATCGGCGACCCGCTCGCCGACGTGGGCTACCTGACCGTCACCTGGGCGGAGCCCGACGACCCCGCCGACATCTCGTTCTCGAGCCTGTCGGCGGCGACCCGCCGCTCGGGTTTCCTCACGCGCGAGGAGCTGACCGCGCGCTACGAGGAGCGCACCGGCCGCTCGGTCTCGTCGCTGAACTGGTACCAGGCGCTCGCGCTCTGGAAGGCCGCTGTCTTCATGGAGGGCAACTACAAGCGCTTCACGATGGGCAACTCCGACGACGAGTACCTCGCCTTCTTCGACGAGGGGGTGCCCGCGCTGGCGGAGAAGGCGCGGGAGGTCGCGCTGGCCCGATGAAGGGGCTCCTGCTCGACTGGGGCGGCGTCCTCACCACGAACGTCTTCGACTCGTTCCGGGACTTCTGCGTGGCCGAGGGACTGGAGCCCGATGCCGTCAAGCGGCTGTTCCGCGACGAGCCGCGGGCGCGCGAGCTGGTGCGCGGGCTCGAGACCCAGGCGCTGACCGAGGACGAGTTCGGAGAGCGCTTCGGGGAGCTGCTCGAGCTGGACGACCGGACCCGCCTGATCGAGCGGATGTTCGGCGGCATACGGGCGGACGAGCGCATGATGGACGCGGTCCGGCGCGTGCGTGCCGCCGGCCTGCGCACCGGGCTGATCTCCAACTCGATGGGCGGCGCCAGCTACGACCGCGACCTGTTCCCCGAGCTGTTCGACGGAGTCGTGATCTCGGGCGAAGTGGGCATGCACAAGCCGCAGCCGGAGATCTTCCTGCTCGGCGCCGAGCGCGCCGGTGTGGCGCCCGAGGAGTGCGTGTTCGTCGACGACCTGCGCGAGAACTGCGCGGGCGCCGAGGCGGTCGGGATGACCGTCGTGCTTCACCGCGGTGCCGACACCACGGTGCCCGAGCTGGAGCACCTGCTCGGGGTGGAGCTGGCCTGATGCTGCTGGTGCTGTGGGATGTCGACGGGACGCTGGTGCGCACGGCCGGTCACGGCCGCTACGCGTTCGAGGAGGCGTTCGAAGCTGTCGTCGGGCGGGTGCCCGAGCCGGTCGACTACGCCGGGCGGACCGACCGGCAGATCGCGCTGACGATGCTGGCCGGGGAGGACCACCACCTGGCCCAGGTGCTGGAGGAGCTGGCCGGCGCGCTCGAGCTGCGCAAGGAGAAGATGCGGGCCGAGGGCTACGCCTACCCCGGCGTGGCGGAGGTACTGGAGGCGCTGCACGGGCGGGACGACGTGATCCAATCCCTGCTGACGGGCAACATCCAGCCCAACGCGGTGGTGAAGACGGCGGCGTTCGGGCTCGACGCCTGGCTCGACTTCGAGGTCGGCGCGTACGGATCCGACCCGCACGAGGAGCGCAGCGACCTCGTCGCGGTCGCGCGGGCACGAGCCGCTGCCAAGTACCAGGAGCCGACCGGCGCCGTGCTCGTCGGCGACACGCCGCTCGACGTGCGTGCGGCCAAGGAGGCGGGCGCCCGCGCCGTGGCGGTGGCCACCGGCTTCTCGGACCCGGAGGCGCTGCGCGCCTCGAGCCCGGACGCCTACCTGGAGGACTTCTCGGACACCGCGGCGGCGGTGGCGGCGATCACTTCCACTTGATGGAGCAGCCGACGGGCTCGGTCTCGGGCCGCGCCGGCTCGTCGCCGCGCAGCACCGCGTCCAGGGCCTCCCTCAACCATTCCGCGCACAGCGGCGCGCGATGGTCCTCGTCGGGCGCGCCTCGATAGCGCAGCCGAGAGTCGGCGTCGAGGACGAATACGTCCGGCGTGGTCTTGGCGTCGTAGGCCCGCGCCACCGCTTGGCTCTCATCGTGCAGATACGGCATCGGCCAGCCGCCGTCCGCCTCGACCCTCTTCCTCATCGCCTCGGCCGAGTCCGCCGGGTAGCGCTCGGCGTCGTTCGGGTTGACGGCGAGAACGGTGACCTGGGGGTAGTCCCGCGCCACTTGGAGCAGTCGCTCGTGCCAGCCGAGCGCGTACGGACAGTGGTTGCAGGTGAACACGACGACGGTCACGCCGTCCGGGCCGTGCTCGGTCCCGTCGGTGTCGGGCAGGGAGAAGGTGGGGGCCTGATCGCCGATCTTCATTTCACTCTCCTTACGGCTTCGCGTAGGTCCTCGGGATCCGGTGTGGCGGAGATGCGGCCGTCGCGCAGGCGGTAGACGCGGCAAGTGAGCGAGAAGGGCTCACCTTCGGACGCCGGAAGCGCGTCCACCCCGTCGAGCCGGATCGTCGGCGAGCCGGGGAAGCGCTCGGCGCGCGCCTGCTCGTCGGTCTCGACCTCGACCATCTCCACGTCGGCCTCGACACCCTCTTCCGCCAGCACGCGCGTCAGGTCGTCGAGTGTCTCGGGATAGGACGGGCAGCCCTCCCACCAGAGCAGCTCAACCTTCACTGCCGGAGGGGGCTCACCCCTCGTGCACCTCGACCTTCTCGATCACGGCGTCCTCGACGGGACGGTCCTGGGCGCCGGTCGGCGCGCCCTCGATCGAGTCGACCGCCTCCATGCCCTCGGTCACGCGACCGAAGACGGTGTGCTTGCCGTCGAGCCACGGTGCTGCGTCGGTGGTGACGATGAAGAACTGACTGCCGTTCGTGTCCGGGCCGGCGTTCGCCATCGCGAGCGCGCCACGGACGATCTTGTTGTCGTTGATCTCGTCCTCGAACTGGTAGCCCGGGCCGCCCGTGCCGGTGCCCTGGGGGCAGCCGCCCTGGATCATGAAATCGCGGATGACGCGGTGGAAGATCAGGCCGTCGTAGAACCCGTCCTTCGAGAGCTTCACGAAGTTGTCGACGGTCTTCGGCGCGTCCTCGTCGAACAGCTCGAGCTGGATCATGCCGTGGTTGGTGTGCATCGTCGCGGTGCTCATCGTCTCTTCGCTACCTCCAATTTCAGGTCGACTCCTCGTACCTGCTTTCCGGAAACGCTCTCAACCACGCTTTGGGCCCGCTCCGCCGGAACCTCGACGAAGCTGAAGCGCTCGAGCACGCGGACGTTGCGAACGTCGTCGTTCTCCAGGTGCGTGTGGTCGACGACGGCGCCGACGATGTCGGCGGGCTCGAGGCCCTGCTGGCGTCCGGAGCCGACGACGAGCTTTGAATACGGGACACCGTCGCGTGCGTGAGGCTTCGTGTGGCGAGGCCGCCGGGTCTCACGCTCCCTGCGCTTGCGCGGTCGCCGCTCGCCTGACTCCTTCGCGCCGACCGGCTCCGCTTCCCGGTCGCCCGCCTCGCGCGCCTCGCCCGCCCCGTTCGCGCGCGCCTGGCCCGCCTCCCAGCGCTCGATCTCCGTCTTTGCGTGCCGCTCGATCGCCTCCAGGTCGCGCCGCTGCTTGGGCGTGATCAGCGTGATCGCGCGTCCGCTCTCCCCGGCGCGGCCGGTGCGGCCGATCCGGTGGACGTAGACGTCGGGGGAGTTGGGGATGTCGTAGTTGACGACGTGGCTGACGCCCGTGATGTCGAGCCCGCGCGCGGCGACGTCGGTGGCCACCAGCAGCCGCTCGCGCCCGCCCTTGAACGCGATCATCACGCCGTCGCGCTGGCCCTGGGACATGTCGCCGTGCAGTGCCTTCACGCGCACGCCGGCGTCGCCGAGCCGACGGGCGAGCCGGTCGACGCCGATCTTCGTGCGGGCGAAGACGATCGCCTGCTTGGGCCGCTCGTCCTGGATCACCTTGACGAGCGCGTCGACCTTCTCGCGGTCCGGGACCTCGACGTAGTACTGGTCGACAGTGTCGATCGTCAGCGTCGCAGCGCGCACCTTGATCTCGACCGGGTCGTGCATGAACGTGTCGGCGAGCCTGCGGATCTCGGGCGGGACCGTGGCTGAGAAGAGGGCGGTCTGGCGACCCATCGGGGCCCGCCGCATGATCTCCTCGACGTCCTCGAGGAAACCGAGATCGAGCATCTCGTCGGCCTCGTCGAGCACGACGTAGCGGGCGTCGTCGAGGAACAGGTGGTGCCGGCCGATCATGTCCATGACCCGGCCGACCGTGCCGACGGCGACGTGAGCCTCCTTGAGCCGAGCGGCCTGGTCGCGAATCGGCGCGCCGCCGAACACGGCCACCACCTCGACTCCCTTGCGCTCACCGTAGGCGCGCAGGGCCTGGGTGACCTGGATGCAGAGCTCGCGGGTCGGCGTCAGCACGAGCGCCTGAACGGCGGCGTGCTCCGGATCGACGTACTCGACCATCGGCAGACCGAACGCCGCGGTCTTCCCGGTACCGGTCTGAGCCTGCCCGATCACGTCCCGGCCCTCCAACAGCGGCGGAATGGCCTGCTCCTGAATCGGGGTCGGCCGCTCATAGCCCAGATGGGCAAGCGCCTCCAGCGTGGGCCCCGACAGCCCAAGGTCCGCAAACGTCGGCATGCGGCCGCTGAGGGTACTCGGTGCCGCTCAGCGCCCCGCCGCCCCGCCACAGGGGGCGAACCCCGAACCGTGTCGAGTTATCCCCCCTATGAGACGGAAACTCGACAAGGTTCCCATCGACGCGCGGGTTGGCGCGCTCGCCGATCGCCAGCACGGCGTGGTAACGCGAGCCGATCTGCGCCGGCTTGGGGTCGGCGACAACGCGATCGACGCGAGGGTGAAGAGCGGGCGCTTGTGGCGCATCCATCGGGGCGTTTATGCGGTTGGCCGGCCGACGCTCACCTTCCACGGCCGCCTCATGGCAGCCGTTCTCAGCTGTGGGCCCGACGCGGCGGTCAGCCATTACGCCGCCGGTGCTCTTCTGGGGCTGTTGAAGGAGCGGGGTCCGCGTATCGATGTGACCGTGCCCGGCAGCGGTGGCAGGAGGCGCCGGGGGGCGCTGATTATCCATCGCGGGGCGCTCCCCGACGCCGATGTCACGACCGTCGACGGCATCTCGGTGACCAGCCCTGCGCGGACCGTCCTCGACTTGGCTGGGTTCCTGCCGCGCCGCCGGCTCGAGCGGGTCATCGACGAAGCGGAGTACCTGCGGTTGGATCTGTCCGGCCTGGGACCGCGCCGGGGGCGAACCGGCAGCGCGATGCTCAAGAGCGTGCTCGCGGAGCACCAACCCGGCACGACCCGCACGCGCTCCGAGCTCGAGGAGCGCATGCTGAGTCTCCTCCGCGGCTTTGGTTTGCCCATCCCTGACATGAACGTCCAGATAGAGGGCTACGAGGCCGACTTCGTCTGGCGCGAGCGACGCCTCATCGTCGAGACCGATGGCTGGCGCGCCCACGGCACGCGCCATGCGTTCGAGCGGGATCGGCGCCGCGATACCGACCTCGTAGCCGCCGGCTGGCGTGTGCTGCGCGTCAGTTACAAGCGCCTCGAGCGCGAGCCCGCCTGGGTGGCGCGGCGGCTGGCGGCGGCGCTCGCCGCCTAGCGCGAAGGATCCAGCAGCAGCTTGCCGCTCGTGCGGCGGCCCTGGAGGTCCTCGTGGGCGCGGCGGACGTCGGAGAGCCCGTAGGTCTCGCCGACCTGCGGCTTCAGCTCGCCTCGGACCGTCCGGTCGAACAGGTCCGCCAGCGGCTCCTCCATCATCTCCCGCCGCCCCAGGCAGTGCATCAGCCAGAAGCCCACGACCGTCCGGCTCTTGCGCATCAGCCGACCGGTCTCGACCGTGTTCTGCTCCCGCGAGGCGATCCCGTACGCGACGATGCGGCCGAAGGGAGCCAGCGCGTTCAAAGCGGCGTCGAAGACGCGCCCGCCGGACATCTCGAAGACGGCATCGACTTGGTTGCCGTCGTTGGCCTCGATCAGTGCAGCGGTCAGGTCGTCAACCGCGGGGTCGACCGCGGCGTCGGCGCCGCGCGACAACGCGAGCTCGCGTTTCTCCGGGGTGGAAGCCGTTGCGATCACGCGGCCGGCGCCGAAGGGCTTGCCCAGCTGCACCGCGAGCGACCCCACGCCGCCGGCGCCGGAGATGACCACGACGGACTCGCCGGGCGCTAGGCGGGACGAGGTCTTGTACAGGTGCCACGCCGTGAGGCCCTGGATGATCAGCGCCAGCGCCGCTCCCTCGTCGAGCCCGTCGGGGATCTCGTACACCGCCGACTCGTGGGCCACCGCGAACTCGGCGTAGCCGCCGCTCGGCACCAGCGCAACCACGCGCCGCCCGTCCTCGGTCTCGCCGGCCACCTCGCCGCCGAGGATCAGGGGCGTCTCGTAGCGCGCCAGGTAGGAGTTCTCGCGCTGGTGGGTGTCGGCGAAGTTCATCCCGGCCCGCGAGACCTTGATCAGCACCTGCCCGTCACCCGGCTCGGGCTCGGGCACCTCGGCGACCTTGAGCACCTCCGGCCCGCCGAACTCCTCGATCTGCACCGCGCGCATGCCTGGCAGCCTAATGCGCGGGCTGCACCGCGGGGCGGTCGAGCTCCTCGACCACCTCGCCCGCCACCCGCCCGGCCAGATGGCGCGCGGCGTCGATCAGGTAGGTCAGGTTGCCCGCGTCCTCCAGCGGCCGCGGCACGAACACGCACAGCGTCCCGGCCTTCAGCTCGAACCCGGGCGTCAGCGGGTGGTTGGCCAGCCACGAGACCACCGTCGGCGAGAACAGCCGCCGCAGCATCAGGTCCTCCTGGTCGCTGGCGGCGCGCAGCTCGTAGCGCTCCACGAACTGCGAGCTCTCCACCTCGACCGTCCGGACCGGCGTGCGCCCGAGCCAGTCCGAGTACGGCGCGAACAGCCCGCGCCGCGGGTGCAGGTAGACGCCGCGGAAGTAGGGCAGCGACGGGTCGAGGTCGACCACGCAGACCGTGAAGCGGTTGCGCTCCTTGACCGACGTCGTCCCGTCCGAGTCCTTCTGGATCCGTTCCCAGACGAGCTGCCCGATCCCGCCGCTCAGGTCACCCGGCAGCCGCCCGTGCATCCACTGCTCCACGTGGCGGCGGTTGCCGGCACCGAGCAGCGGCGTCAGCGTCAACAGCGACGTCTGGTTGGCGTAGTCGAGCCCGACCGAGCTGGCGAACCCCCAGTAGAAGTCGTTGGCCGCCTTGCGGTCGGCGAAGTACCAGGCCACCCCGGCCACGCCCAGCACGATCGCCGCCGGGCCGCCAAGCATGAGCGGGACGCTTCCCTGCCATGCCCCTACGGTGAACGCCGCCAGCGATCCGAACGCCATCGCGTAGACCGCCGGCGCGCTGCCGAAGTACGACCGGAACAGCTGCCCTTGGCCGCTGTCGGCGTTCACGGAAACCGCCTAGAAGGCGACCTGCGGAACGCCGCGCTCGGCCGGCGACTCGATCTCGAAGAAGTCGCGCTTCGTGAACGACATCGTCCCGGCGATCAGGAGCGTCGGGAACTGCTGCGTGCGCGTGTTGTAGTGCTGGACGTTCGAGTTGTAGATCCGGCGCGCCGCCTGGATCTCGTCCTCGATCCCGCTCAGCTCGGCCTGGAGCCGCCGGAAGTTGTCCGACGCCTTGAGGTCCGGATACGCCTCGGCCAGCGCGTTGATGCCGCCGAGGGCGCTCGTCAGCCGTGCCTCCGCCCGCTCCACCGCGGCCGGATCGCCGGCCTCGACGGCGGCCAGGCGCGCCTCGGTCACGTTCTGGAGCGTCTCGCGCTCGTGCGACGCGTACCCCTTCACGGTCTCGACGAGGTTGGGCACCAGGTCGTGGCGGCGCTTGAGCTGAACATCGATGCCGCTCCACGCCTCGTCGACCTTGTTGCGCGACTTCACCAGCGCGTTGTAGGCGAGCACCACCCACAGCGCGAGCAGCGCGAGCACCCCGAGCACTACGTAAACCGCGGTCATATGACGGTTATCGGCTAGCCTCCGCGGCCGCATGAGCGTGGTCGTGGTCGGATCGATCGCCTTTGACGCGGTCAAGACACCCTTCGGGGAGCGCGAGCGGATGCTGGGCGGCTCGGCCGTCCACTTCTCGCTGGCCGCGTCCTTCTTCAGCGACGTTCGCGTGGTCGGCCCGGTCGGCGACGACTTCGGCGAGCCCGAGTACGAGGTGCTCCGCGCGCACAACGTGAACACCGACGACATCGAGCACGTCGAGGGCGGCAAGACCTTCTTCTGGGCCGGCGAGTACGAGTGGAACGTGAACGTCCGCCACACGCTCGACACCCAGCTCAACGTGTTCGGCGACTTCGAGCCGAAGCTCTCCGACGCCACCAAGGAGTCGGAGGTCCTGTTCCTGGCGAACATCCACCCCGACCTCCAGCGCGACGTGCGCGAGCAGTGCACCGGCGCGAAGCTCGCCGGGCTCGACTCGATGAACTACTGGATCGAGAGCACGCGCGAGTCGCTGGAGCGCACGATCTCGACGGTCGACCTGATCCTGATGAACGACGACGAGGTGCGCCAGCTCACCGAGGAGCCGACGCTGCTGCTCGCCGCCCGCAAGATCATGGAGCTCGGCCCGCGCGTGGTCGTCGTCAAGCAGGGCGAGTACGGCGCCTCGCTGTTCACCGAGGAGCACTTCTTCTCGCTGCCCTCGTATCCGCTCGAGAAGGTCGTCGACCCGACCGGCGCCGGCGACTCCTTCGCCGGCGGCTTCTTCGGCTACCTCGACTCGCACGGCGGCGCCACCGACGAGGCCACGCTGCGCCGCGCGATGACCTACGGCTCCGCCGTCGCCTCCTACTGGGTCGAGGAATTCGGCTGCGAGCGCGCCGAGCGGCTCACCCGCGACGAGCTCGAGGAGCGCTACGAAGCGTTCCGCGCCATGACCTCCGTGGAGGGTGTGCCGGCCGCCTGATCCGGGGTACCATGCGGACGGATGCATGGTTTTTGGGGTGTCTTCTGGCTCGCGGTGATCCTGAAGATCCCGATCGTCGCCCTCTTGACGATCGTCTGGTGGGCCGTCCGCAATCCGCCCGTGCCGGAGGCCGAGCACGAGGACGAGGGCGGCGGTCCGAGGCGCCATACGCAGCCGCGCGGGCGCCCGCCGCACCCGCCCCGCCGCGGGCCGCACGGCGACCCGCTGCCGGTGCCGCCCGACCGCGTGCGCGTCGGGCACCGCGGGCCGCGCGTGCCGCGCTAGGGAGACGGATGCATTCGGTAGGGTGGCCGACGTGAACGCCTACCACGTGTGCGGCGCGCTGCTCGCGATCTGGGCGGTGCTCGTGTCAGTCGTCGGGATCACGCGCGAGGAGTTCCCAGGATCGGGCGGCGGCGCGCGCCTGGTCGCGCTGGTGTCGATCCTGCTGGCGCTCGCCACGATCGGCTCCGCCATCTACACCGGCGCCACCGAGGACGAGGAAGAGCACGGCGAAGAGGCCGCGCTGCTGCTGGGCTCGTGAGCCCGATCGACGACGGCCACGCGATTCACTACACCGCCGTCGAGCGCGGCACTCCGGTCTACGGATCGGACGAGCAGCAGGTCGGCACGGTCGTCGAGATGCTCGACAACTACCGCGAGCACATCTTCGACGGGGTCGTCTTCGAGACACCCGACGGCGTGCAACGTTTCTGCGACGCGCCCGAGGTGGCGCGCACCGCGGAGCGGGCGGTCACGCTCACCATCAGTGCCGCCGAGGCGGCCGAGCTCCCCCCGCCTGAGTCGGGGCCGCGACGGCTAGGCGGCGGCGCTCTGAAGCGGCTCTTCGGCGGCCGGCGGCGCTAGCGCCCGACGGTAGCCGGCCGCCAGCTGCTCCAGCGAGCGCGCCCAGGTACGGGCGCGGACGGACGCCAGGCCGGCCGTCGCCAGCCGACGCCGCAGCACCGGCGCGGCGGCCAGCTCGCAGACCGCGTCGGCGAGTTCGGTTGCCGGCCGCAGCAGCCCGGTGCGCCCGTCCTCGATGAGGGTCCGCGGGCCACCCGCGTCGACCGCCACCACCGGCAATCCGCTGGCCTGAGCCTCCAGCACGACCTGGCCGAACGTGTCGGTGGCGCTGGCGAACAGGAACAGGTCGGCGCTCGCGTAGGCGCGCGCCAGCGCGTCGCCCTCGAGCCATCCGAGAAAGGTCGCGTGCTCGCCGAGGCGCTCGCGCAGCGTCCCCTCCTCGGGCCCGCCGCCGGCGAGCACGAGGTGCAGGCGCGGGTCGCGAGCGTGGGCGGCGAGGAATGCGTCGGCCAGCAGCGCGGCCCCCTTCTCCCTGCTCAGCCGGCCCGCGTAGAGCACGGTCAGCTCGCCCGGGTGGAGCTCCGGCTCGCGCAGGGCCGGGTCGAACCTCGACGTGTCGACCCCGCGGTCCCAGCGCCCGATCAGCTCCGGCGCGATGCCCAGCGCCTGGAGCGACTCGTCGGCGGACTCGCTCGGCGAGAGGACGTTCGAGCACAGGCCGTAGAGCGCAGCCAGCGCCGTGTCCATCCCCGCCCGCAGCCGCTCGTCACCGGAGCGAAGCGCGGCGTAGACGCCGAGCTCCGTGTGGTAGGAGCCGACCAGCGGCAGCTCCATCGTCCGGGCGATCAAGGCGGCGGCGACCCCGGCGGGGCCGGGGGAGCAAAGGTGCACCAGGTCGTAGCGGCCCTCGGCGAGCGCGTCGACCGTGGCGGGCAGGCTCGGCACGCCGATCTCGAGGCCGGCGTAGAGCGGGATGTCGACCTCGGCCACGGCGGGCAGGCGCCGGTCGACGTTGGCGTCGGTGCCGATCACCTCGACCTCGAAGCCGGGCACTCCGCGCTCCCGGATCTCGTCGAGCGTGTGGGTCACGCCGTGCATGCCGCCCACGCCGTCGGCGACCAGGGCGATCCGCGGCGGCTCGCCCTCGCGGGCGATCAGCTTGCCCTTCTCGCGTCCGAGGAAGACCGCGGCGGGGGCGTAGGGGATCGCCGGGATGCAGGCAGAGAAGAGCCCGGCGGCGAGCGGCAGCAGGCGGTCGCCGAGCGCGCCAGAGGGTGCCTCGCCCGCGGCGGCGGCCGCGTCCACCACCGCCCGCAGCTCGCGCTCGTGGCGGCGGCGGGCGCGCCGGTACAGCTCGGCATGGCTGAAGTCGTCCTCCTGCATCGAAGCGAGCAGCTCGCGCTCGGACAGCTCCAGCCCGACCGAGTCGAGCCAGGCGTGCAGCAGCGACCGGGCGTCCGCGGGGCCGAGGTCGGCCGCGGCCGGGCCGGAGCGGGCGTCGGCCTCCCGCATCAGCCGCTGCACCATCGCGAAGACGGCGCGCGGCTCGGGTGCCGCGGCCTCGCCCCGCCCGAGCGCCCGCACGGCGATCGCCATCGCGGCATGCGCCCACTTCTCGGCGCTCCCCTGGGCGCCGCTGGCGACCGCCTCGCCACGGCGCAGGCGCCGTAGAAACTGGTCCCGGGTCGACGCGGGCGGCGTCTCGGTCCAGGTGCGCCCGACGTCGACCCCGGCGTGGTCGTCCGATCCGCCGACCCCGGCGCCGCCGTGCGTCTCGATGTAGATCGCGGCGGGCAGGTTCAGCTCACGCGCACGCGAGCCGTTGCGCGTCTCCCAGACGCTGAACAGCTGAGCGAGCCGGCGCCGGTGGCGGGCGCGCAGCGGGGCGGCAACCGCGTAGAACGGATGGGCGAGCCCGCAGGCGATCCCGCAGCCGTGCAGGTACTCGGCGCACAGCTCGAGGTCGTCCGAGTTGCGCTGGAGCCACTCGTGGTCCTCGGGCGTGATTCCCCAGCAGAGCACGTGCACGGCCTGGGGCTCGCCCCGAAACCAGGCCGTCAGCTCCTC
>JBQGCL010000189.1:0-6944 GCA_052038485.1 Thermoleophilaceae bacterium
GCTCCAGGGTGAGCGCGAGATGGCCGCGTACAACAAGTCGCTTGGCAAGTTCCAGCTGACCGGCATCCCGCCGGCGCCGCGCGGCGTGCCGCAGATCGAGGTCACGTTCGACATCGACGCGAACGGCATCCTGAGCGTCGGGGCCAAGGACCTGGGCACCGGCAAGGAGCAGAAGATCGAGATCAAGGCCGGCTCGGGCCTCGCCGAGGACGAGGTCGAGCGGATGGTCAAGGACGCCGAGGCGCACGCCGAGGACGACCGGCGCCAGCGCGAGCTGGTCGAGGCGCGCAACACGGCCGAGAACGCCGCCTACCAGGCCGAGCGCCAGGTAAAGGAGATGGGCGACTCGCTCGACGCCTCCGCCAAGGAGGAGATCGAGGCCGCGATCAAGGACGTGCGCGACAACCTCGAGTCCGACGACGTCGCCGTGCTGAACGCGAAGACCGATGCGCTGCAGGCCGCCTTCCACAAGGTGTCCGAGCAGATGTACGCGGCGGCGCAGCAGCAGGCGGCGGCCGGCAACGGAGCGACCACCGACGGCACGTCGGCCAACGGCTCCTCCGACGAGGAGGAGGTCGTCGACGCCGAGGTCGTCGAGGGCGACGAGAAGGGCTAGGCCGATGTTCGAGGAGCAGGAGCCGGTGACCTCGCGCGACGAGGCGGATGAGCCCTCGGGCGAGGAGGACCCGGCGAACGAGGAGCGGATCCTCGAGGAGACCGAGGAGGTCGAGAGCGAGGACCCGCTCGCTCGCGCCCAGCGCGAGCGCGACGAGTACCTCGACCTCGCCCGCCGCGCGCAGGCGGACTTCGAGAACTACCGCAAGCGGGCGGCCAAGGAAGCCGCGGCCGCGGGCGAGCGCGCCAAGAGCGGGCTCGTCCGCGAGCTGCTGCCGATCGTCGACAACCTCGAGCGCGCGCTCGCGAGCGCGGGTGAGGGCGAGCGGCACCTCGCCGAGGGCGTGCTGCTCGTCCACGCCGAGCTGATCGCCGTGCTCGAGCGCAACGGCATCGAGCAGTTCGACCCGGCCGGCGAGCGCTTCGACCCGACCGAGCACGAGGCCCTGTCCATGCGCGACGAGGACGGCGCAGCGTCCGGCCTGGTGCTCGACGTCGTCGAGAAGGGCTACCGCTCGAACGGGACGATCCTGCGTCCGGCGCGGGTGGTGGTGTCTGCCTAGATGGCGGCCGTCAAGGATCCATACAAGACGCTCGGTGTCGCCAAGAACGCCTCCGACGAGGAGATCAAGAAGGCGTACCGCAAGCTCGCGCGCGAGAACCACCCGGACCGCAACCCGGGCGACTCGGCAGCGGAGGAGCGCTTCAAGGACATCCAGGGCGCCTACGACATCCTGTCCGACGCCGAGAAGCGCAAGGCCTACGACTCGGGCGGCGGGATCTTCGGCGGCGCCGGCGGTTTCGACCCTGGCGCATTCCGGGGCGGCTTCGGCAACATCGGCGATCTCTTCTCGGACCTGTTCGGCGGCGGCGGGGCGCGCGGCGGTCCGGCGCGCCCGGAGCGCGGGCGCGACCTGGAGACAGACGTGCACGTCTCGTTCGAGCAGGCGATGGAGGGCGCTCAGGTGCCGGTCTCGGTGCCGCTGTCGGCGCCCTGTCCGACCTGCCGCGGAACCGGCGCCAAGCCCGGCACCTCGCCGACGATCTGCTCGCGCTGCCAGGGCCGCGGGGTCGAGGCCGAGTCGCAGGGGCTGTTCTCGATCTCGCAGCCGTGCCGGCAGTGCGGCGGGACAGGCACCGAGATCAAGGACCCGTGCGCGACCTGCCAGGGCAGCGGCCGGACGCGCCAGGTCAAGAAGTACCGCGTGAACATCCCGGCGGGCGTGCGCGACGGGAGTCGCGTGCGGCTGTCCGGCAAGGGCGAGGCGGGCCCGCGCGGCGGCGCGCCCGGCGACCTGTACGTCGTCACGCGGGTCGGCGAGTCGCCGATCTTCAAGCGCAAGGGCGACAACCTCGAGGTCGAGGTGCCGATCACGATCCCCGAGGCGATCCGCGGCGCGACGATCGAGGTGCCGACGCTGACCGGCACCAAGCGCATCCGCGTCCCGCCGGGGACGCAGCACGGCACCGTGCAGCGCCTGCGCGGCGAGGGCCCGCCCAAGCTGGGCGGCCGCGGCCGCGGCGACCTGCGCTACAAGCTCGCGATCGACGTGCCCAGCTCGCTCTCGCGCGAGCAGAGCGAGGCGGTCGACGACCTGGCCGCGGTGATGGACGGCAACCCGCGCGAGGGGCTGCTCTCGCAGAGGAGCTAGCGCGTGGCCGCGAACGAGGACAGCGCACGCGGCGTCTACATGATCTCGGTGGCCGCCGAGCTGGCCGGGATGCACCCGCAGACGCTGCGCATCTACGAGGCGCGCGGGCTGATCACGCCCAAGCGCTCGCCCAAGAACACCCGGCTCTATTCCCAGGACGACGTGGAGCGGCTGCTGCGCATCCAGGCGCTGACGACCGACATGGGCATGAACCTGGCCGGGGTCGAGAAGGTGTTCCAGCTAGAGGAGGAGATGGATCGCATGCGCCGCCGCATGCGGGCGATCGAGCGCCAGGCGGCGAAGGTCCAGGAGGAGCTGAGCGCCGAGCTCGAGCGCGTGCGGCGCTCGGTGAAGCGCGAGCTCGTGGTGTACGAGCCCCCCTCGCAATCGCTGATCGGACCGGGCGTCAGGGTGCCGATCCGGCGCCCGCGCGCCCGCTAGCGGACCGCGCGTCCGCGTCCGCTCCCGCCGGCGCCCGCTCCAGCTAGCGGCCCGTCGTCCGCACCAGCTCGAGTGCGACCTCGGTGTGGCCTTCGGCGGCGCCCGCTTGGACCGCCGCCGCCAGCGCCTGGCCGCCCGCGGCCGACGCCTGCGCGCGCGCGTTGAGCGTGGCGGCTTCCCGCTGCTGCTCGCGCGCGCCCGACCGCGTGTACAGCTTTGGGTCCCAGCGGATCGCCAGGTCGCGCACCGTGTTGAACGCGGGGCGGCGCGCGACCGGGTAGGGCGGCTCATCGCCGATGTGGTCGATGCCCTCGCTGAGGAACTCGCCGAACAGGTTGTCGCGCAGCGTGACGAAGACCTGGCTTGCGCCGGCCTTCGCCAGCAGCGGGATCGAGTCACCCAAGAGGCGCGCCTGGGCGGCCTCGCCGCCGGCCACGTCCGTGCCGCGGTAGGCCGGGTCCCACTGGAACTCCGGGCCGGCGGGATAGCCGTGCTCGGTGACCCAGACCGGCCCGTGGAAGCCGTGGCGCGCGAGCAGCGCGCGCCAGCCGCGCAGCCAGCCGGCCAGCTCCGGCAGCTCGTTGCGCAGCCGCAGGCGCAGGTGCACGGCGGCGATGTCGAACTTGGCCGCGGCGTCCGCGCCCGGCGTGGCGAGCACCCGCTCGATCCACTCGTGCTCGCGCGGACGCTCGACGCCGCCGAAGACGACCTGGGCGTCCGGCGCCTCCCGCTTGATCGCGTCGTAGGCCGCGTTCAGCATGCGCGCATAGTCGGCGGCGTCGCCTGTGAACGCCCAGCGCGCGTCGGGCTCGTTGAGGATCTCCCAGTGGTCGATCCGGCCGCGGGCGTGGGCGGCGATCCCTCCCGCGAGGCGGCCCCACTCGCCCGGGTCTCGCGGCGCGCACTTAGAGCAGCGCGCCAGCCACAGCGGCGAGCCGCGCAGGATGCCGAGCAGCTTCACGTCGTCGCGGCGGGCGAGCTCGATCATCCGGTCGAACCGGCTCCAGTCGGGCCGGTCGGGACCGGCGCCGAAGATGCCGTGCAGCTCGACGTCGACGCGCACGTACTCGGCCCCGCTCGCGGCCGCCTCGCTGAACAGCCGCTCCTGAAGCGCGGCCGGGGTGCAGCAGGTGAACAGCTGGGCGGCGGAGGAGATCGGCGCGGCAGCCTGCGCGGGCGCCGCCGCAGCGAGAGTGACCGCGATGACGAGCAGGCGCGCGCTCAGGAACGTGGCCGGTATCCCTTGAGCCGACCGAGCACGCCCATGCCCGCGAGCAGCGGCGTCAACACCGGCTGCGGCCCGGCGAGCCGGAACACGTCGCGGTACTCGGTCAGGTAGGCGCCGAACGCCAGCGGACCGGGCATCCCGTTGCGCCCGACCCGGCCCGAACTGCGCAGGGCGTCGATCGCCGCGAACCAATCCGCTGTACGAGCGGCGGGCGAGGTGACCCAGGTCGCGCGGACCGGGACGTCGCCGGCGTTCCACATCTGGTGCACCGCGCCGCGCGGGATCTCGAGCACGTCGCCCGCGCGCAGCTCGCGCTGCTCCCCGTCCACGCGCGACGTGAGCGTGCCGTCGAGCACCTCGAAGCGCTCGTCCTGATGGGGATGAAAGTGCTTCGGCGGCGGCGAGCCTCCGGGCCCCCACGTCCCCTCGACTTCGAGCGCGTCGGGCTCGTGCCGGATGACGCGGACGGACTCGCTGGGGGTGAGCTGAAAGGTGGCCATGCTGGCGGAATTCTCCATCGGATGGATACTGGATGTCGGACTCATGCAGGGGAACGGCTCCAGTCGTGCGGCCTGGCTCGCCGCGCTGGTGGTCTTGCTGCTCGCCATTTGCGGCGCGGTGGCCTTTCTTGTGCTGGGCGGGGACGACGAGGCGAAGGCGCAGACGATCCACTTCGAGGAGGCCACCGACGTGGGCGACGCGCCGTTCACGCCGCCGGCCGACAAGCACGGCCGCAAGAAGGTCAAGCTGACCGAGGTCGGCGAGGGCCCGTTCGGCGGGACGGGCTCGGACCTCGTCTGCGACCGCGAGCTGCTGATCCGTTCGCTGATCGCGCGGCCCGACCGGCTGCGGGAGTGGGCCCGGGTGCTCGGCGTGACGCCGACGGCGGGCGCGGTGACCGACTTCATCCGCAAGCTGCGGCCGGTCACGCTCACCCGCGACACACGCGTGACCAACCACTCGTTCGTCGACGGGCGCGCGGTCGAGCTCCAGTCGATCCTCCAGGCCGGCACGGCGGTGCTGGTCGACAAGGACGGCGTGCCGGTGGCTCGCTGCCGCTGCGGCAACCCGCTGCTCGAGCCGAAGTTCATCTCCGAGGCGGAGTGCTTCGGCTGCCCGCCGAACTACCGCCCGCCGCCGCCCTGCGACTACTACGACTACGACGACCGCTACTACAACCGCTACGGCGACAGCTACTGGAAGCGCGTCTACGTGCGGGCCGACTTCGTCGACGTCTGTTACATCCCGTACCCCGACCCGCCCGTCATCGAGGGCATACCGAGCGGGTATCAGCGGCCGCACCGAAGAAGGAAGCCTCCGCCGGAGCAGCCGACCCAGGTCGCCCGCGACCCGGCGGCGTCCTTCTCGCCGTCGAGCGGCACGCCCAACGACACCTACGTTCTGTACGCCTCGGGCTTCCGGCCGGGCGTGACGCTCTCGGTGCGCCTGGTCCGGCCCGACGGCGTGGCCGAGAGCTACAGCATCGCGACCAACGGGAGCGGCAACGGCTCGTACACGTTCCCGCACGCGAACAACCCGGTGCTGGGGACCTACACGGCGACGATCACCGACCCGGGCACGGGCGACACCGCCACCGCGACCACCAGCGTGAGCGCCGCCCCGCAGCCACAGAGCAACGAGCTCCAATGCGACCCGCCGCGCTCCCAGCTCGAGTTCGAGCAGTGCGCGGAGCTGCAGGGCACGGCGCCCGAGCAGGAGCTCCAGTGCGATCCGCCGCGGTCACAGCTCGAAGCCGAGCAGTGCGCCGCCAGGGACTAGCCTTCCCGCCGAGCGAAGCCGCTTCGCAATCGCCCTGGCGAGGGGTGGTCGCCGACGCACATTTGCTATACACTGACTTAGATTTTCTATGCAGGCTGATCGATTCACAGTCAAGTCTCAGGAGGCGCTTGCGGCCGCGCAGCGGCTGGCCGGCGCGCGCGCGAACCCCGAGGTTGCGCCCGCTCACCTGCTGCTCGCCCTGCTCGAGCAGGAGGGCGGCATCGTCGTTCCGGTGCTGCGCCGCGCGAACGCCGATCCCGAGCGCACGCGCCGGCGCGCCAACGAGCTCGCCGACGCGCTGCCGACGGTCACCGGCGAGGCCGCCCAGGCTCCGGGTCTCGGCAGCGCCCTGATCGAGCTGCTCAAGCTCGCCGACGACGAGGCCCGCGGGCTCGGCGACGAGTACGTCTCGACCGAGCACCTCCTGCTCGCCCTGGCGGCCGACCCGCAGATCGACGTCGGCGCCTCGCGCGACCAGCTCGCCACCGCCGTCCAGGAGGTGCGCGGCCCACACCGCGTCACCGACCAGAACCCCGAGGACAAGTACCAGGCGCTCGAGACCTACGGGCGCGACCTCACCGAGGCCGCCGAGGCGGGCAAGCTCGACCCGGTCATCGGCCGCGACGACGAGGTCCGGCGCGTCATCCAGGTCCTCTCCCGCCGCACCAAGAACAACCCGGTGCTGATCGGCGAGCCGGGCGTCGGCAAGACCGCCATCGTCGAGGGGCTCGCCCAGCGCATCGTCTCCGGCGACATCCCCGACTCGCTGCGCGATCGCCGCGTGATCGCGCTCGACATCGGCGCGCTGATCGCCGGCGCCAAGTACCGCGGCGAGTTCGAGGACCGGCTCAAGGCCGTCCTCAAGGAGGTCGCCGAGGGCGAGGGCCGCATCATCCTCTTCCTCGACGAGTTGCACACGATCGTCGGCGCCGGCGCCGCCGAGGGCGCCGTCGACGCCGCCAACCTGCTGAAGCCGATGCTCGCCCGCGGCGAGCTGCGCGCCGTCGGCGCCACGACGCTGGACGAGTACCGCAAGCACATCGAGAAGGACGCCGCCCTGGAGCGCCGCTTCCAGCCGGTGTTCGTCGACGAGCCGACGACCGAGGACACGATCGCGATCCTGCGCGGGCTCAAGGAGCGCTACGAGGTCCACCACGGCGTGCGCATCCAGGACTCGGCGATCATCGCCGCGGCGACGCTCAGCCAGCGCTACATCGCCGACCGCTTCC
>JBQGCL010000190.1:0-10156 GCA_052038485.1 Thermoleophilaceae bacterium
CCACATGAACGCCTCGGAGAGCACCGTGCCGGCGCTCTCGGCGGCGTCGAAGGCGCGCTCGACCTCGGCCGGATGGCGCGAGAGCGGCTTCTCGCAGAGCACGTGCTTGCCCGCCTCGAGCGCGCGCACCGACCATTCGACGTGTAGCGCGTTCGGCAGCGCGATGTAGACCGCCTCGACGTCCGGATCGGCGAGCACGTCGTCGTAGGAGCCGTGGACGCGCTCGATCCCGAACTCGGCCGCCTGCGCCTCGGCGCGCTCGCGCGCGCGCGATCCGATCGCGACGAGCTGGACCTCGTCCACTTCGCGGGCGCCCGCGACAAGCTTCCGGTTGATCCCGGCGGTCGAGAGAAGCGCGAGCTGCAGCGTCAGGCTCTCCCGGTCTGTGCCTGCCGGCGTCGTGACAGCGAGTCGACCGTGACCGCGAGCAGCAGCACGCCGCCCGTAATCACGAACTTCTCACCCGAACCGAGGCCGAGCAGGCCGAGGCCGTTGTCGATCGACGCGATCACGAGCGCGCCGAGCAGCGCGCTCTTGATGTGGCCGATGCCGCCGAACAGCGAGGTCCCGCCGATCACCGCCGCGGCGATCGAGTAGAGCAGGATCTCGCCGCCGCCCGCGTTGGTGTCCACGCTCCGCAGGCGCGACGCGAGGATCAGGCCGCCGACGGCGGCCATGAACGAGCAGATCATGAAGCAGTAGATCTTGATCCGGTCGACGTTGATGCCGGCCCGGCGCGAAGCCTCGGCGTTGCCCCCGACCGCGTAGACGTAGCGGCCGAAGCGCGTTCGGCCCAGGACGAAGCCCCAGAACAGAAGGAAGAAGCCGACCAGCAGGAACACGTAGGGGATGCCGCGGTCCTCGTTGGCGACCCAGACGACGACGCCCAGGGCCACGGCGAGGAAGCCGATGCGCAGCGCGATCAGGCTGATCGGATCGTGGTCGAGGTTCGCCTTGCGGCGCACGCGCAGCTCGTTCAGCTGGATGCCCGCGAAGATCAGAACGGCGACGAGCCACAGCACCCATGAGGTCCCCTCGGGCAGGAAGTCGTTGGCGAGGCCGATCAGGAAGTCGTCCTGGAGCACGACGGTGCCGCGGTCGCCGATCAAGAGCAGGACCACGCCGTTCCAGGCGATTAACCCGGCGAGCGTGACGACGAAGGACGGGATGCCGATCTTCGTGATGATCAGGCCGTGAAGGCAGCCGATCGCGAGGCCCGAGCCGAGCGCCAGCGCGACCGCGACCGGAGTGCCCACCTCGTTTCCGTCCGGGATCAACAGGACGGCGGCGATCACGCCCGCCACACCCGAGACGTAGCCGACGGAGAGGTCGATCTCACCAAGCAGCAGCACGAAGACGATGCCCATGGCGATCGTCGTGTATGCCGCCGACTGAACGATCAGGTTGACGAAGTTGCCCGCGGTGAGGAAGCGATCGTTCTGAGACTGGAAGACGATCGCGATGATGATCAGGCCGACGATGATCGGCAGCGAGCCGAGCTGGCCCTCGCGGACGTCGGTCCACCAGTCGCGGAGGGCGCCGGCAAGCCCGGCCGATGCGCCCGTGGGTGCGGGCGGGGCCGCGGTGCTCACGCCACGGCCTCCTCATCGACGACGCCGGGCACCTTCGTGAGCTTGCCCGCGG
The DNA here is from genome assembly GCA_052038485.1 of Thermoleophilaceae bacterium. Lineage (GTDB taxonomy): Bacteria > Actinomycetota > Thermoleophilia > Solirubrobacterales > Thermoleophilaceae > JACVRW01. The sequence continues at coordinate 1,645 of JBQGCL010000190.1, forward strand.
TGATCGCCTCGACCACCTCCTGCTGGGTCGTCTCGGCCCGCTGGAACTCGGCTACGTTCTGACCCAGCCGCAGGACGGTGATGTCGTCGGCCACCTCGAAGATGTCGTGCAGGTTGTGGGAGATGAGGATCACGCCGAGACCCTGCTCGGCGAGCCGCTTGACGAGGTCGAGCACCTGGCGGGTCTGGGCCACGCCGAGCGCGGCGGTCGGCTCGTCGAGGACGACGAGCTTCGAGTTCCACATCACGGCCTTGGCAACCGCAACCGATTGGCGCTGGCCGCCGGACAGGCCGGCGACGGTCTGCCGCACGCTGCGGATCGTCGTCACCGAGAGGCTCTTGAGCGTCTCGAGCGCGCGCGCCTCCATCTTGATCTCGTTGAGGGTGCGCGTCGGCTCGAGCTCCTCGCGGCCCAGGAACATGTTCTCGACGACGTCGAGGTTGTCCGCCAGCGCGAGGTCCTGGTAGACGATCTCGATGCCGAGGTCCGAGGCGTCGCGCGGGTGGTGGATGGTGACCGGCTTGCCCTCGAACAGCATCTCGCCGCCGTCGATGCGGTAGATGCCGGCGACGCACTTGATGAGCGTCGACTTGCCCGCGCCGTTGTCACCCACAAGCGCGGTAACGCGGCCAGCGGGTGCCGAGAAATCGACCTCGTGCAGCGCGATGACGGCACCGAAGTGCTTACTCACTCCGCGCAGCTCGAGCAACGGTGTATCGCTCATCAGCTCTCTCCCCTGGGTTGCGCTCGGGACTCTACGCGGCCCCGCCCCGGGGCGCTCTCGCGCCCCGGGGCCGTGGACACGCGTGTTCTCTCAGCTCAGAGGCCGAGCTTCTCGCAATTCGCCGCGACCTTCCCGGCGCAGATGTCCTCCTTCGTCGGGTAGTCGGGGTTGCCGAAGTACTCGCTGATGTTGTCCTTCGTCACCGGAACCGGCTTGAGCAGGACGCTCGGGACCTCCTCGGTCCCGTTGTCGATCGGCGTGGTCTCGACGCTCGGCTCCTCGCCCTTGGCGAGCGCGATCGCGAGCTCGGCGGCCGCGTCGGCCTCCTTCTGGATCGCCTTGTAGACCGTCATGCACTGGTCCCCGTTGACGATGTTCTGGAGACCCTCGAGCGTCGCGTCCTGGCCGGTCACCGGGATCTGCGGCAGCTTGCGCTGCTTCAGAGCCGAGATGGCGGCGTTGCCGAGGCCGTCGTTGGCGGCCAGCACGCCGTCGATCTTGTTGTCGGCGGCTTGGAGCATCTGCTCGAAGATCGTCAGCGCCTGCTGGTTGTCCCAGTCGGGCACGGACTGATCGTCGACCTCGACCCAGTCGCCCGAGTCGAACTTCGGGTTGATGACCGAGTCGTAGCCGTTCTTGAACAGCGTCGCGTTGTTGTCCGTCGGCGAGCCGTTCAGGACGGCGATGCGAGCGCCCTTCTTGTCACCGATGCAGTCGACCAGGCCCTGACCCTGCAGCTTGCCGACCTCGGTGTTGTCGAACGACACGTAGTAGTCGTTCGCGTCGGTGTCGAGCGTGAGGCGGTCGTAGTCGATCACCTTCACTCCCTGAGACTTGGCGTTTGCCGCGATCGCAGCGCCGGAGCCGGAGTCCAGGTTCACCAGCAGGATCACCTTCGCCCCGTTGGTGATGGCCTGCTCGGCCTGCTGCTGCTGCGCGGACTTGTCGCCCTCGGCGTTCGTGATGGTGGCCTCGACGCCACCAGCCTCGAGCGCCTTCTGCAGCAGTGGCCGGTCGACCGTCTCCCAGCGCACCGACGACTTCGAGTCGGGCAGCAGCACGGCGACCTTCGGCTTGTCGCCTCCGCCGCTGTCGCTTCCGCCGCCGTCGCCGCTGTCGTCGTCGTCGCCACATGCGGCCAGCACGCTCATGGCGAGCACGGCGGCTGCCACGAGCGCCCAGAGCGTTTTGCGTCTTGTCACGTCCCTCTCCTCTGTTGTTGTGGATTGCCCCTCGTACGACTCACGCCGCCGCGCTCCCCGCCACGCGTGCGGCCACCTCGTGCTCGGACTGCATGAGCACGAGCGCGAGCGCTCCAAGCAGGTTGGCCCGCTCGCCGAGTTCTCCTGCCACGACCTTCAGGTCCGTCGCTGCCGCCGGTAGCGCGTCCCTGCGCACCGCCTCCCGCAGCGGGTCGAGCAACAGGTCACCCGCCTCCCCGAGGTCGCCTCCGATGACGACCATCTCGGGGCTGAACAGGTTCACCAGCCCGGCCACTACCCCCCCAACTATGTGTCCCGCGTCTGCGATCGCCCTCCTACAGCCGGCGTCTCCGTTGCGCGCCAGCTCGATCATCTCCTTGACGGTCAGCTCGTCCTCGCGGCTGGCGTGGACGAGGCGCAGCAGCGCGGGGCCGCTGGCCAGCGTCTCGAGGCAGCCGCGGTTGCCGCAGCGGCAGATCGGCCCCTGCGGGTCCACCACGAAGTGTCCGATCTCGCCCGCCGTGCCGCGGTGGCCGCGGTAGGGGCGGCCGTCGACGATGATCCCGGCGCCGATGCCCGAGGAGATCGACACGAAGGCGGCGAAGCGGGCGTTGCGGCCCGCGCCGAGCGTGACCTCGGCGAGCGCGCCCAGGTTGGCGTCGTTGTCGACGTAGGCGGGCAGGTCGAGCCGCTTCTGGAGCTCGCTGGCGACGTCCACGCCGGCCCAGCCGGGCAGCACGTCGGACGGGTGCAGCGAGCCGTTGTCGTGGTCGATCGGGCCGGCGAGGGCGACGCCCACTCCGAGCAGGCGATCGCGCTCCTCCAGGTTCGCCTCGCCGAGCACCTGCTCGGCCAGGTCCCTGGCGAGGTCGAAGGCGCCCTTGGCGTCGTGGTCGACGTCATGGGGCGCGGTTGCCTCGGCGAGGACTGTGCGGCTGAGGTCGGAGACGGCCACGCGGACCTTGTCGTGGTCGAAGTCGATGCCGACCGCGGCGGCCGCCGACGGGTCGAGCTCGAGCCGGGCGGCCGGGCGGCCCGGCTGGCCCTCGCCGGCGAACTGGCCGGCGCGCTCGACGACGAGGCCGCGGCGCTGGAGGTCGGCGACCAGGGTCGAGACGGTGGAGCGGCTGAGACCGGTGCGGCGGGCGAGCTCGGCGCGGCTGGCGGTGCCGTTGGTGCGCAGGAAATCGACGATGCGCAGGCGGTTGAACTCGCGCAGGGAGCTCAGAGAGCCGGAGCCAGAGCCGGAGCTCGCCATCGGCGCGGACACTCTCAGCCTGCGGGGGGTTCTGTCAAGGCTTCGGAGGAATAGGAGGTGATTGAGCTTGGATTAAGTGCGTGTTAAGGCAAAATCTGCGTTTGTCCGGGTTTCGGTGCGGGTTTGTGGCTCTCGCAGGCCCACGCGTGCGGCCGCTGTTCGTACGGTCGGCCGGCGATGCCGAGGGGAGGCGGACAGAGCGGCCAGGCGACGATCGAATGGGCCGGGCTGATGCTGTGCGTGGCGCTGATCTTCGGAGCGCTGCTGGCGGGCGGGCGACAGGCGGCGAGGGGCGAGGCGGGGCCCGAGCTGGGGGAGGCCGTGGCGAAGCGGATCACGTGCGCGGTGCGCGAAAGCTGCGCGCCGGAGCGCGCCGCTTTGCGCGACGGGGAGGCCAGTCTGCGCGACGGGGAGGCCAGTCTGCGCCCCGGCGCGCGCCGCGGCAGCTTGGGACACGGCGTCGCGGTTGGCGCTCCGCTTGGGAATCCGCCCTCGCGTTCGCGGGCCGGTCCTTCCGGCGCGCGGCGTGCCTTGCGCGTGCTGAGCGGGGCCAAGCGCTTCCTGAAGCGGACCTGGTTCCCCTGCCTCGGCTATCGCAGCTGGCAGCACGACCGCGAGCACCCGCGCCTGCTGGGAGAGGGCCTGTCTCTGAAGGAGACCGCGGACAGGCTGAACGAGTGCGTCAATCCGCTCTCCTTCCTGTTCGGCAAGTGAGGCGCGCTCGGCGGCTGGCGGCCGCGGCCTGGACCGTGCTCGCCTGCGGCGCCGGGCTCGGTTTCGTCGCCCGCGATCTGCTTGGCCTTCCGCGCGCCGCGGTGGCCGGCGCGTGGGTGCTCGGTGCCATTCTCGGCGCTCCGTCGTCGGGGCGTTTAGGCTGGAAACGCCGTGGATCGCGCATTTGCACCGCTAAAGGCGGGTAAGGCGTCTACATGAAGGTCGGACTCGTCCTCGGCGCCGGCGGCGTCCTCGGCGGTGCGTGGCTCACCGGCGGCCTTCACGCGCTCGCCGATGAGACGGACTGGGATCCCGGCAGCGCCGAGTTCATCGTCGGCACTTCGGCCGGCTCGATGATCGGCGTGCTCGCCGCCTCGGGCGTGCCGCCCTGGTTCATGGTCGCCCACTCGGCCGGCGAGTCCTTCGACGGCGTGCGCGCCGCCGACGGCACCCCGGCCGCCGAGGCCGACCGCGCCGCCGGCGCGGTCTTCCGCCTCCATCGCGGGCTCCCGACACTCGGCCCCGGCTCGCTGCGCATGGCGTTCACCGCGCTGCGCAACCCGTTCGGCCACACGCCGCTCCAGATGATGGCCGGCTGGCTGCCCGCGGGGCTGGTCTCGACCGACTCGCTCCAGGCGATCGTCCGCCGCGCGGTGCCCGGCCGCTGGGTCGAGCACCCGAACTACTGGGCCATCGCCTGCGACTACGGCAGCGGCAAGCGCACGGTCTTCGGCCGCCTGGACGCGCCCAACGTCGAGATCGCCGACGCCGTCGCCTCGTCCTGCGCGATCCCGGGCTTCTACCGTCCGGTCAAGGCCGGCGACGGCCGCTACGTCGACGGCGGCGTCTGCTCCGCCTCGAACCTCGACGTGGTCGCCGGCCGCGGCCTCGACCTGGTGATCTGCCTCAACCCGCTGTCGTCGGGCACGGAGCTCGACGACGACCGCGGTCCGCTCGGCCGCGTCCCGCTCGACCCGCGCGACTGGCTCGGCTCGCTCAGCCGCCAGGCCAACGGCCGGCGGCTCGCCCACGAGGCCGCCAAGGTGCGCCGCTTCGGCACCGAGGTGCTGCTGATCGAGCCCACCCCGGCCGACCACGCCGCGATGGGCCACAACCTGATGAGCGCGGGCCGCCGCCAGCAGGTGATCGAGACCGCCACCCGCACCGTCCGCGAGCAGCTCCGGCGGGCAGACATCCGAAGCCTGCTGCGCCATCTGCCCGCCGGCGAACCCCACAAGATCCGCCGCCCGGACGGGCCACCGTCGAGCTGGCCCGAGCTGCGCCCCGCTCCGATCGGGGAGCGGGCGAAGGCCGCGTGAGCATCGCCGGCCGCGCGATCGCCGCCGTCGCGGAGCAGGCGCAGCGGCGCGTGCCCGCGGCCGACCTCGACGAGCGCGACCCCGACTACATCCGCGAGACGCTGCCGCGCCTGTGGATGCTGGCCAGCCTCTACTTCCGCGCCCAGGTGCGCGGGCTCGAACGGATCCCCGAAACGGGCCCGGTGCTGCTCGTCGGCAACCACTCGGGCGGCAACCTCACGCCCGACACCGGCGTCTTCACGCTGGCCTTCAGCACCTACTTCGGCGTCGAGCGCCGCTTCCACCAGCTCGCCCACAACCTGGTCCTGTCGATGCCCGGCCTCGGCTGGCTGCGTAAATACGGCACCGTCGCCGCCACGCCGCGGAACGCCGAGCGCGCGCTCGAGCAGGGCGCCGCGCTGCTCGTCTACCCCGGCGGCGACTACGAGGTGCACCGGCCCAGCTGGGAGGCGGGCCAGGTCGACTTCGACGGCCGCAAGGGCTTCATCCGGCTCGCCAAGCAGAAGGGCGTGCCGATCGTGCCGGTCGTCTCCGCGGGCGGCCAGGAGACCGCCTTCTTCCTCACCCGCGGCGAGGGCCTCGCGCGACGGCTCGGCCTCGACCGCATGTTCCGCCTCAAGGTGCTGCCGATCTCGCTGTCGCTGCCCTGGGTCGTCAACGTGGGCGACATGTTCGGCCACATCCCGCTGCCCGCCAAGATCACGGTGCAGGTGCTGGAGCCGATCGACGTGAGCGAGCTCGAGGTCGACGAGGCCTACGACATGATCATCGAGCGCATGCAGCGAATGCTGACCTCGCTCCAGGCCGAGCGCCGCCTGCCGGTGGTCGGATGAGGGTCGAGAAGACAACCGTCATCGACGCCTCGCGCGAGGAGGTCTGGGAGCTGATCGCCGACCCCTGCCGCTACCCGCGCTGGATGCACGGCGTGACCGAGCTCCACCCCAAGGGCGGGCCCGAGCAGGGCGTCGGGGCGCGCTACTCGATCCACCTGCACGTGGGCTCGGCCGACGTCGGCGGTGTGGTCGAGGTCGTCGAGTTCGACGAGCCGGCCGACCTCGCCTGGACCAGCGTCACCGGGATCGACCAGCGCCTGCGCTGGCGCCTGCGGGAGACCGACGACTCGCGCACGCGGGTGACGCTGCGGCTCGCCTACGACGCCCCGGGCGGGGTGCTCGGCGCCATCTCGGAGCAGGTCTCGAAACCGATGGTGGCGAGCAATCTCGATCAGACCCTTCAGAATCTCAAGGCGGAGATCGAGGGAGGACCAGACGAGGTGACAGACGGCATGAGCATTCCCGGCCGGGTGGCGTACCAGCTGGGCAGCGTGAAGGTGTTGATCGACGCGGGCGTGATCCGGCCGATGCGGCCCGACCGCCTGTTCAAGTTCGTGCAGACACTGATGCGCTGGGGCCGCAGCCCGGCGGCCGGCGCGATCGCGCTCGCGGAACGCTTCCCGAACGAGACGATGATCGTGGACGAGCTCGGCACGCTCACGTTCTCGGACGTCCACCGGCGCAGCAACGCGCTCGCGCACTCGCTGTCGGACCTCGGCGTCGTCGAGGGCGACGGAGTGGGGATCATGTGCCGCAACCACCGCGGCTTCATCGAGTCGACGTTCGCGGTCTCCAAGCTCGGCGCCAACTCGCTCTACCTGAACACCGCCTTCGCCGGCCCGCAGCTGACCGAGGTGGTCGAGCGCGAGGGGCCGAAGGCGATCATCTACGACGAGGAGTTCGCGGGTCTGCTCGAGGGCGCCGGCAAGGGGCGCACGCGCGTGGTCGCCTGGCACGACTCCGAGACCACGGCCGACCCGACGATCGACGACCTGATCGCCCAGGGCGACCCCTCCGACGTTGTCCCGCCCTCCAAGGAGGGCCGCGCGGTGATCCTCACCAGCGGCACGACGGGATCGCCGAAGGGCGCGTCGCGCTCGAACCCGCAGTCGCTCGACCCCGCCGTTTCGCTGCTCGACAGGATCCCGCTGAAGGCGCGCCAGACCGCCTACATCGCGGCGCCGCTGTTCCACTCCTGGGGCTTCGCGCACTTCACGCTGGGGCTGATCCTCGGCTCGACCTACGTGCTGCGGCGCAAGTTCGACCCGGAGGAGTGCCTGGCGGACATCGCCCGCTACCGCGCCGACTCGCTCGTGGTCGTGCCGGTGATGATGCAGCGCATCATGGAGCTGCCCGACGACGTGCGCGACAAGTACGACACCTCGTCGCTCAAGGTCGTCGCCGCCAGCGGGTCGGCCCTGCCGGGGGACCTCGCCAGCGAGTGGATGGACGAGGTCGGCGACACGCTCTACAACCTGTACGGCTCGACCGAGGTGGCCTGGGCGTCGATCGCGACGCCCGCCGACATGCGCGCCGCCCCCGGCACCGCCGGCAAGCCGCCGCGCGGCACCGTCGTGAGGCTCTACGACGAGCACGGGGTGGAGGTGCCGACCGGGCAGACCGGGCGCATCTTCGTCGGCAACGAGATGCTGTTCGAGGGCTACACGGGCGGCGGCACCAAGGATGTGATCGGCGCGCTGATGGCCACCGGCGACGTGGGCCGCTTCGACGAGGGCGGCCGGCTGTTCGTCGAGGGCCGGGACGACGAGATGATCGTCTCCGGCGGCGAGAACGTGTTCCCGAAGGAGGTGGAGGACCTGCTCGCCCGCCACCAGGCGATCGCCGAGGCCGCCGCGTTGGGAGTCGAGGACAAGGACTTCGGGCAGCGCCTGCGCGCCTTCGTCGTGCTCGAGCGCGGCAAGGAGGTCACCGAGGACGAGCTCAAGGACTACGTGAAGAAGAACCTCGCCCGCTACAAGGTGCCGCGCGAGATCGTCTTCCTCGACGAGCTGCCGCGCAACGCGACGGGCAAGGTCCTCAAGCGCGAGCTGAAGGAGCTTCGGTCCGCACCACAATCTTCACCGAGATAACCGACCTCGCCCAGCGCACCGGGGCGATCAATCTCGGTCAGGGCTTTCCGGACGAGGACGGGCCGCCGGCGCTTCTCGACGCCGCGGCCGCGGCGCTCCGCGAAGGCCACAACCAATACGCCCCGCTGCCGGGCGTCCCGGCCCTGCGTGAGGCGGTGGCCGCGCACCAGCGGCACCACTACGGCATCGAGCTGGACCCGGACCGCGAGGTCCAGGTCACCTTCGGCGCCACCGAGGGGCTGGCGGCGGCGCTGCTTGCGCTGGTCGGCGCCGGCGACGAGGTGCTCGTGCTCGACCCGGCCTACGACTCGTACGCGCCGATCGTCGAGCTGGCCGGCGGGCGCGTGAGGCCGATCCCGCTGGAGCCGCCGG
>JBQGCL010000191.1:0-1933 GCA_052038485.1 Thermoleophilaceae bacterium
CGTGCTGGGGACGTTCGGCGTCGAGCGCCACCTGGCCGTCTTCACGGGACAGACCGCACACGCCGGCGCCACGCCGATGGAGCTGCGCCGCGACACGTTCATGGCGACCTCCCAGGCCGCGCTCGCGATCAGGGAGATCGGCCTCGCTCACGAGGGCGGCGTCTGCACGATCGGCGGTGCGACCAGCGAGCCCGGCGTCGTCACCGCGGTGCCGGGGCGCACCGAGATGCTGCTCGACCAGCGCCACCTCGACCCCGGCGCGCTGGCCGCGTTGCTCGCCGAGGCGCGGACCGCGTGCGAGCAGGCGGCGGCCGCCCACGGCTGCGAGGTCGAGCTGCGCCACCTCTGGTCGATCGAGCCGATCCCATTCGACGACCGGCTGATCGCGCTGGCGCGCCAGTCCGTGGTCGACTCCGGCGGCAAGGACACCGCGATCCCGAGCGGCCCGCTGCACGACGCCGCCGAGATGGCGCGGCTGCTGCCGACCGTGATGATCTTCTCGTCCTCCTCGCCGCCGGTCTCGCACACCAGGGAGGAGGACACGCCCGAGGCCGACCTGCGCGTGATGATCGACGCCTACGGGCGGACCGTCGAGGGCGCGCTCGAGCTGGCCGCCGCCGGGGACCTGCCGCCGCGCGGGTGAACGCGCTCCGGCAGCAGCTCGAGTACCTCGAGGAGTCGAGCCCGTTCTACGCGGAGCGCCTTCGCGGCGTGCCCGTCGAGAGCCCCCGAGACCTGCCGCGCCTGCCGTTCACGACCAAGGAGGAGCTGCGCGAGGGCCAACGGCGCGAGCCGCCGTTCGGGCCGCACCTGTGCGCGCCGCGGGAACGGCTGGTGCGCATGCACGTCACCGCGGGGACGACCGGCGAGCCGGTCGCGGTCGGGTTCACCCGGGCCGACCACGAGGCCAACAGCGCGGTCGGCGGCGAGGCGTTCCGGATCGCCGGACTACGACCCGACGACGTCGTCGCCCACTGCCTCAACTACGCGCTCTACGCCGGCGGGATCGCGGACCACATGGCGATCGAGGCGAGCGGCGCAACGGTCGTGCCGGTCGGGATCGGGCAGTCGCGCCGGCTGCTCGAGCTGATCCCGCGGCTGGGCATAACCGCGATCTTCGGGACGCTCTCCTTTCCGGCGCACCTCGCTGCGCGGGCGCGCGAGCTGGGCATCGAGCCGCGCGAGCTGGGCCTGCGCCACATCGTCACCGCCGGCGAGCCGGGCGCCGGGCTGGCGGCCGTGCGAGCCGAGATCGAGGCGGCCTGGGGCGCCGGCGTGGCGGACTCGTTCGGAATGAGCGACGTGTGGTCGACGATGGCGGGCGCCTGCGGCGTGGGCGAGGGCCTCCACGTGACCGTGGGTGACCACGCGATCATGGAGCTCGTCGACCCGGGTAGCGGCGAGCCGCTCGAGCTCGAGGACGGCGCGAGCGGCGAGCTGGTCTGGACGCACCTGCGCCGCGAGGCCTCGCCGTTGCTGCGCTACCGCTCCGGCGACCTGGCCCAGGTCTGGACGTCGCCGTGCCCCTGCGGGCGCAGGGAGCCGCGCATCCGCATCGACGGCCGCCGCGACGACATGCTGCGCGTGCAGGCCGTGAACGTCTACCCGCAGGCGATCGGCGCGGTGCTGGCCCGCGACCCGCGGCTCGGCCGCCACTGTGTGGTCGCCGTGGGCGACCCGATCGACCCGCCGCTCGAGGTGTACGTGGAGGCGCCGCGCGGGGTCGACCTCGCGGCGGTCGCCGATTGGCTCCAGGCAACGCTGCGGGCGCGCTTCGCCGTCACCCGGCTCGAGCCCGGCTCGCTGCCGGTCGCCGAGCACAAGACACGCATCGTTCACCGGACCGCCCGCGGCGACGAGCTGCCGGAGGCCGTGCAGACAATCAGGAGGGAGAGCGCCACATGACCGTCGCGACCGCGGAGCTCGGCACCGC
>JBQGCL010000192.1:0-19008 GCA_052038485.1 Thermoleophilaceae bacterium
GCGGCGGCCGGGTCGAACGGGTTGTCGAGTCCGAGCGCGGCCGCGGTGCCGGGCATGAACTGCGCGATGCCCTGCGCTCCGGACGGGCTGCGTGCGAGCGGGTCGAAGCCGGACTCGACGTACAGCTGGGCAGCCAGCAGCGCCGCCCCGACGTTCCAGCGCTGGGCGGCACGGGCGATCGTCTCGCGGTACGCCGCCGGGACGAACGCCGGCAGCGCGCCGCCGCCGTGCTCGCCCCCGCCCCACCCGACCGAGGCCGACCCGGGATTGAGCGTGTAGCCGAAGTGCCAGGCCTCCCAGGCGTAGCGCTTGACGAAGTGGAACCGGCTCGCGTTGGCGGCCAGCCAGCCGTACGCCGCCGGCGGTCCGAGGTCCAGCTCGGTCCCGTACCGGTGCAGGCTCTGGCCGGGCGGCGCGACCCACTTCGGGTCCGGATGGGCGGCGAACAGCTGCGCCTGCTCGGCGTCGGAGCGGTAGCCGGAGGTGACGAGCAGCATCAGCCCGGCCTCGCGCCGGGCGGCGGCCGCCATGCGGTCGAAGGCAGCGGCCACGTCGGGACGCATCGGCTTTCCCTGCCTGTACGCGAGCGGGCCGTAGTAGCCGCCGCCGCTCCCCTCCCTGGGCATGGCGAGTCCTCCGGCGGCAACAGCTATCTCGGCGGTGGCGCGAGCACGCACCACCACGCGATGCCGCCGATGGTCGGGCAGCTGCACGTGGGCGGACTCGCGAACGGCAACCGTCACGCGTGTGGGCGCGAAGCGACTCTTCGGGAACGTCACCTCGACTCCGTTCCGTCTCGCGCCGTTGCGCGCGGCGCCGCGTAGAGCTGCCGACTTGGCGTGGGCGAGGTATGCGGCGCTCGACAGGTGGCGCGGGTTCCGGACGCCGCCCTCGAGCAGCGGCGGCTCGAACAGCCGCGTGAAGTCGCGCCGCATCGCCTGGGCAGCCGACACCGCTGCGAGATCGGCCGCGCGCTGGGCATGCCCGCGCGCCCCGAGCGCCTGACCAAAGCCGAACAGCACGAGCACGCCGGCCAGAACCGCGGCTAGCACGCCGAGCATCAGCAGGGCGGCCTGACCGGACTCGCGACGAGCATCCACGCTCTGACGTGCTCCCGACACCATGAGCCAGCACCCTCGCCGGCGCCGAACTACCACTCAATGCGCGCCCGTAACAAGTCAGCCACGCGCGCGTGACAAGCACTGCATCCACCACAGGGGCAGCCTTACCGCGGGCGCAAAGCCGTGACCACCGGGGCGGGCGCCCGTCGATTTCCTCAGCCGGCGAGCTCGCGCTCAAGCTTGCGGGCCCGGTGCAGAGCCGAGAGCATGCGCCCTTGGAGGGCGTCCCCGCGGTCGAAGGCGGCAGCTATCTCGGCACGCTCGCGGGCACGCACGCCGTCCCGAACCGCGGCCAGGTATTCGCGGTCGAGGCGCTCGAGCTCGTCACGTGCGCGCTCGAGACGCTCCGCGACGGAATCTTCTCGGTCGGCGGGCGGCGGCTCGGCGAGGCGGACCGGGGGACGGGGCGCTGTGGCGCCCTTCGAATGCTGTCCCCCGACCGCATCGCCCTGCCACGCCCTCCCTGCCGCAACCTGGGTGAGCGGGGCAGACTCGGGTTGGCCGCGCGGCCGGGCGCGGCCGGACATCAGGCACCCTCCTTCGCGCCGGCGTCGCGGGCCTCGGCATGCAGCAGTCGGCGGGCCTCGCCGTACCAGTCGGCGCCGTCCGTGAGGCGAGCGCGGCGCCTGAGGTAGCGGTCGAGCTGGCGCCGCGAGCCGACGGCCAGGACGGTCCCTGTGAGGGCGTAGCGATGGTCGGCAAGCCGCACGAGCGCTCCGGGCGCGTCGCCGCGCGTGCCGAGGCACTGTGTGACTGGCACGCCGAGCACCGTCTCTGGTCGGCTCGGGTCCCCGTCCTTGGCCAGCCAACCCCGGCTCGAGAATATCCTCGAGCGAAGCTTCAACGGTGGGCCTTCGGCGCGGCCGGCTCGGGGCGGGCGAGCTCGCCGAGGATGGCCTGGGTGTCCTCGTAGTGGGAAGTCAGGATCTGGCGCGCGACTTCGAGCAGGTGGAACGTGCGCGGGTCCTTGACGCGGTAGAAGACACTCGTCCCGTCCCTGCGGCCCTCGACGAGACCTGCCTTTCGCAGCGCCCCGAGGTGCTGAGAGGTGCCGCTCGAGTCGATCTCGAGAGCGGCTTGGAGGTCCCCGACGGAGCGCTCGCGCTCGCGCAGCAATTCGAGGATCCGAACCCGTACCGGGTGTCCGAGCACTCGGAAGAACTCCGCCTTGACCTGATGGATCGGCTGTGGCCGCCCGTCCCCCGCCATAGCGCTCAGGTTATCAAGTCTCCTAATTCGCTAATCTTACTGAACTCTAAGAGAGCCTGTCCGCTCGAGATGAAACACGCACACCCCCCAGCGCCCAGCTCGCCATACGAGCAGGAACTTTCGCGCCGCGTGCGTGACGGCGAGCCCGATGCGCTGGAGGCCGCTACGGCCCTGTTCGAGAGCCGGCAGCCCGCGACGCTCTCCGAGGCGGCCGGGATGGTGAGGGCGTATGGCGAGCTGACACCCGAGGCGTTCGATTGCGTCACGTGTGCCTTCGACCGTTACTGGCACCTGCACGACATGCCGTGCAACTAGCCCGCCCTTGGGGCACCCCCATCGGCCGGCGCTCGCGACTCACGCTCCGCTGAGCGAGCTTGATCGCAGCGATCGCGCTCGCCGCCGTGGCGGGGGCGGAAGCGGCTCTCACTCGCGGCCGCACGAGCGGTGGGCAAGCGACATGCCGTTACGATCGCGGCCTGGTCGAAGCCACCAACCTGGCCGCACGTGAGCGCTTCGCGCGTGGCGTGCTGAGGACGCTCGGGGCGCTGCCTGCGCCGGTCCAGCTGCTGCTCGCCGGCGGGCGGCCGGTGCGCCTCGACGGACAGCTCCTCGAACCCGAGGTGCAGCTGATGCTGCGACTGCTGAAGCTCGTCTCGCGGCCGTCCTTCGAGGAGCTGCCCCCGTCTCAGGCGCGCGCGGAGGTTCGCGCGGAAGCCGCGCTGTTCGCGGATTCCAGCCGCCTGCCGGTGCGGAGCGTCCGGGACCTGAGCGTTCCCACCCCGTCCGGCGCGGTCGGCGCGCGCCTGTACGAGCCTCCCGGTGTGCCGGCACCCTCGCCGCTGCTCGTGTACTTCCACGGCGGGGGCTTCGTCTGCGGCGACCTGGAGACCCACGACGCGACCTGTCGCTTCCTCGCCCGCGAGGGCGGCGTCCGGGTCCTGGCAATCGACTACCGCCGTGCCCCCGAGCACCGCTTTCCGGCCGCGGTGGAGGACGGCCATGCCGCGCTCCAATTCGCGCAGCGCGAGGCGGGCAGGCTCGGCGCCGATCCGTCCCGAATCGCAGTCGGCGGCGACAGCGCGGGGGGCAACCTTGCCGCAGTGGTAGCCCTGCTTGCCCGCGACGAGCGGATGGCACCGGCCTATCAGCTGCTGATCTACCCGGTCACCGACTGGTCTCGCAAGGCCCCGTCCTACACGCTGTTCCGGGAGGGCTTCTTCCTGACCGAGCGCCAGATGGACTGGTACCGCGACCACTACCTCGCCGGAGACGAAGCCGCCGGCCGAGACTGGCGTGCCTCGCCGCTGCTCGCCGCCGACCTCCGGGGCGCACCGCCCGCCTACGTCTTGCCCGCGGGGTTCGACCCGCTGCGCGACGAGGGGATCGCCTATGCCGAGCGTCTCCGCGGGGCCGACGTGCCGGTCACGCTCCGCGTGCAGTGGGGTCTGGTCCACGGTTTCGCCAACGCCGTCACGGTCGGGCGAGCCTCGCCGGCGGCCCTGCGCGAGGCGGCGCGCGCGCTGGGGAGCGCGCTCCGGTGACCTCCATCCTCGCGGTCGACCTCGGGACGGGCGGGCCGAAGGTCGCGCTGGTCTCCCGCGAGGGCGAAGTGCTGGGCAGCGACTTCGAACCGACGCCCGTGCGGATGTTGCCGGGCGGCGGGGCGGAGCAGCGCCCGGGCGACTGGTGGGAGGCGACGGCGGCCGCCGCGCGCCGGCTGCTCGAGCGCGAGCCGGCCGAGGCCGGCGCGGTCCGGGCCGTGGCGCTCACCGGCCAATGGGCCGGCACCGTCGCCGTCGACGAGCGCGGCGAGCCGCTCGGCGACGCACTGATCTGGCTGGACGCACGCGGCGCTGCCCACGTCCGGCGCCTCGCCGGCGGGCGGCTACGCGTGGCGGGCTACGAGCCGCGCAAGCTGATCCGCTGGCTGCGGCGCACCGGCGGGGCGCCGTCGCTGTCGGGCCGCGACGCGCTCGGCCATCTCCTCTGGCTGCGGGCCGAGCGCCCGCAGCTCTACGCCGCCGCGTCGTGCTTCCTCGAGCCGGTGGACTGGCTCGCCCTCAAGCTCACCGGCAGGGCGGCCACGACCTCCGTGATGGCCACGCTGCACTGGGTCACCGACACGCGCGACGTCAACCGCGTGCGCTACGACGACGACCTCGTCGCGCTGGCCGGCCTGGAGCGGGCCAAGCTCCCGGAGCTGCTCCCAGCAAACGCGCTGCTCGGGCCGCTGACCGAGGGCGCCCGCGCCGAGCTCGGCTTGCCCCGGCCCGTGCCCGTGGTCGCCGGGACGCCCGACACGATGTCGGCGGCGGTCGGGTCCGGCGCCGTCGCGGACCACGCCGCGCACCTGTACGTCGGCACGTCCGCCTGGCTGTCCTGCCACGTCCCCTACAAGCGCACCGACCCCCTGCACTCCGTCGCGTCGCTGCCGTCCGCGATCCCCGGTCGCTACCTCGTCTCCTGCGAACAGGAGACGGCCGGGGTATCGGTGGAGCGACTGCGCGACGCGCTGCTGCCCGGCTCGGGACGAGAGGGCATCGGCGAGATCGAGCAGCTGGCCGCGCAAGCCGCTCCCGGCAGCGGGGGTGTGCTGTTCACGCCCTGGCTCAACGGAGAGCGGACGCCAGTGGACGACCATCTCGTCCGGGGCGGCCTCCACAACCTCTCGCTGGACACGACGCGCGCGCAGCTGGCCCGCGCGGTGCTGGAGGGCGTGGCGCTGAACGCACGCTGGATGCAGGTCTACGTCGAGCGCTTCTGCCGGCGCCGGCTGGAGCCGATCGCGTTCATCGGCGGCGGAGCCGTATCCCCGCTGTGGGGCCAGATCATGGCCGACGTGCTCGGCCGCCCCATCGAGCGCGCCGCCGACCCGGTCAACGCCAACGTGCGGGGCGCCGGCCTGCTCGCCTGGGTCGCCCTCGGCGAGCTGAGCGTGGCGGACCTGCACGGGCGCCCCGCGGTCGCCGCCCGGCACCAGCCCCGGGCCGAGCACCGCGCCACCTACGAGCGACTGTTCGCCGCCTTCCGCGCCCTGTACAAAGCGAGCCGCAGGACACGCGGCCCGCTCGCCGCCGTCCGAGAGAGCCAGGAGACGACCACGTGAACGAGATCGAGCGCGCCCTCAAGCCCTACCGCGAGCGCTTCCCCAGCTTCGAGCGGCTGCCCCCGGAGGGGCGGCCGCGCGCGGACGTGCTTGCGGACGTCGAGGCCATGGCCGCCGAGGAGCGGGGGCGCTGGGAGAGCGGCCACGCGTCGGGCGCCGTCTACCACGGCGACCCCGACCACATCGACTTCCTCAACCGCGTATACGCCGCCCATTCGCAGAGCAACCCCCTGCACGTGGACCTGTGGCCGAGCGCCACCAAGTTCGAGGCCGAGATCGTCTCGATGACCGCCTCGATGCTGGGCGGTGACCGCACGGACGACGAGATCGTCGGCACCGTCTCGTCCGGTGGCAGCGAGTCGATCATGCTCGCGATGAAGGCCTACCGCGACCTGGCGCGCGAGCGGGATGGGATCGCCGAGCCTCAGATCGTCCTGCCCACCAGCGCCCACGCCGCCTTCGACAAGGCCGCGCGCTTCTTCGGGCTCGAACCCGTACCGGTCCCGGTCGGCGCCGACTTCCGAGCCGATGTCGCAGCCGTCGCCGAGGCGATCGGGGAGCGGACCGCGGTCGTCGTCGGCTCGGCGCCCTGCTTCCCGCACGGCGTGATCGACCCGATCGAGGAGCTGTCGGAGCTGGCCCGCGAGCGCGGCGTCGGGTTTCACACCGACGCCTGCCTGGGCGGCTTCCTGCTGCCCTTTGCCGAGCGGCTGGGCTACGAGGTGCCGGCATTCGACTTCCGGCTGCCCGGCGTGACCTCGATGTCGGCCGACACGCACAAGTTCGGCTACGCGGCCAAGGGGACATCTGTCGTCCTCTACCGCGGGGACGAGCTGCGTCACGCGCAGTACTTCACGCTCACCGACTGGCCCGGCGGCCTGTACATGTCCCCCACGTTCGCCGGCAGCCGGCCCGGCGCGCTCAGCGCGGCCTGCTGGGCTGCGATGACCTCCATCGGCGAGCAGGGCTACCTGGACGCCGCCGAGCGGATCCTCGCCGCGGCGGCCACGATCAGGAGCGGCATCGAGGAGACCGACGGCCTGCGCGTGCTGGGCGACCCGCTCTTCTGCGTCGCGTTCGCCACCGAAGACGACGAGCTGGCCGTCTATCGAGTGATGGACGCGATGACGGAGCGCGGCTGGAGCCTGAACGGCCTGCACCGCCCGCCGGCCGTGCACATCTGCACGACGCTGCGCCACACCCAGCCCGGAGTGGCGGAGCGCTTCGTCTCCGACCTGCGCGACGCTTTGGCCGCGGTCCGCGCGACTCCGGACGACGGCTCGGGGATGGCGCCGGTCTACGGCATGGCGGCGCAGATCCCGGACCGCGCCGTCGTGAGCGACATGCTCGCGGGCTACATGGACCTCTGGTACCGCACCTAGGCGCGACGGCACGCGCCGGGCTCAGGCCACGCCGTAGGCCACCACCCTGGCGATGTCGAGCGTCGAGACGATGCCCACAGGGTGGTCGCGCTCGGGGTCGACGACGACCAGGTGGGTGACGCCGTGCTCGTCCATGAGCTCGGCGGCGCGCTCGAGCGAGTCGCCCGGCGCCACCGTTACGAGGTCCATGCTGATGCAGTCGGCGACCTGCCGGTCGGGTGCCCCTCGGGCGCCCCGCACCACGTCCATGTCCGTCACGACGCCCCACGGCCGGACGCGGCCCTCGTCTCCGGCGGCGGAGATGACCACCGAATGGACGTGGTAGCTCGCCATCATGCGCGCCACCGACTGGAGGTTCATCCAGGGGTGCGCCTCGATCAGGCCGTGGCGCATGGCGTCCTCGACGCGCGCGTGCTCGAAGGCGGGCGCCTGGCTACGGGCGGCCTGCGTCACGACCCGGTCCTCCCCCCCGCAAGCTGCGGTTTCGCCGCGAGCTTGCCCAGCTCGGCGAGCGATGTCTCGATTCCCTCGGCCAGCACGTCGAGGTCGGCCGCCGCCCGTTCGTCGCCGGCGAGGCCGAACGCGAGCTTGCCGTCGTAGCTCAGCACCGCGATCCCGACCGCGTGGTCGGCCGCCAGCGGTACCAGCGGCAGCACCTCCTCGAGCCGGGCGCCGAAGGCGTACAGGGGGAGCTGCGGGCCGGGAACGTTCGTGATCGTCAGGTTGAACAGACGCGAGGCATACAGCGAACGGGCAATCAGGGAGTGCAGCACCGGCGGCGCGAGTCCCGCCAGTGCGATCATGCCGGCCCCGCCGGTTGCCTGATCGCCGGCCTTGAGGGTTTCGGCCTCGCGCAACGTCGCGGCGTACCGGCGCCGTGGGTCCGGCTCCGAGACGGGAAGGTGCACGAACAGGGAGCTGACCTTGTTGCCGAGCCGCAGGCGCTCCGCGGCGGTGCGGACGTTGACGGGCACCATTGCGCGCAGGCCAGGCTCGGGAAGGGGGTCACCGCGCCCGTCGAGCATCCGCCGCAGGCCCCCGGCCGCGGCCGCCAGCACCACGTCGTTGACCGTGCCGCCGAGAGCGGTCTTGATGCGCTTGAGCTCCGCGAGGTCGGTGCGTACGACCCGGTAGCGCCGGCGTGTCCCGATCCGCACGTTCAGGCTGCTGCGCGGCGCCGGGATCAACTCGTCGCGAACCAGCAGCTCTGCCGTCGCCTTGGACTGGAAAAGGGCGTCCCGCAGGCCCGAGATGACGCTCGCCGGGAGGCGGCGAGCAAGGCTCGCGTGCTCCTCGACCGGCTCCGGCGCCTGCTCCCCGGGGTCGGCGGCCGGCCGGCGGCGCGACCGCCGCGAGGGGTCGAGCACGAGGTGGCCGACGTCGATCGATCCGACGCCATCCACCAGCGCGTGATGCGTCTTGGTGGCGAGCGCCCAGCGGCCGCCCTCGAGGCCCTCCAAGAGCACGACGTCCCAGAGCGGGCGGCCGCGGTCGAGGCGCTGGGACCAGTAGTCGCCGGCCCAGTCGAGCAGCTCGACATCCCCTCCCGGTGCCGGCAGGGCGGCACGGCGGACGTGATCCTCGATCCGGAAGTCCGGCTCGGGCTTCCACTCCGGCCAGCGAAGCCCTCCGGTGTGCGGCTCCGACAGCCGGCAGCCGTAGAGCGGAAGCGCGCCCAGCCGCGCCTCGAGATGCTTGCAGAGGCGCTTCAGGGAGGGCGGCGTTCCATCGCGCTGCTCGAACACCATCACGCCGCCGATGTGCATGTGCGCACTCTCGTCGGCCTCCTCCAGCTCGAGGAAGGTCGCGTCGAGGGGTGAAAGCCGGTTGCCGGCCACGGCCCAACGCTACGGCCGCGCGCCGCGCTGGCGGATCCGTAGATCGCCGACGATCCGTGTGGCGGTTCACCGATGTGCGCCGTGGCGGTAGACGGGAAGCTCTGACGCGAAGGAGGAGGTGAGGCCATGATCAGGGCGGTACGACACTTCCTGTGGTATCTCGACCACCACTCTGCGGGTGGCAGATACCCCCACCGTCCCTCCAAGCCGGCCCGCGTACACGTGAACGGCGTGTTCTCGACGAAGGACTCCGGCGCCGCACGGTCGGGCCGCAAGCCGGTCGCGGGCAAGCCCGACCCGTCTTAGGCGGCGCGAACGCGCTGCCGGCGCGGGGCGCGGACGAGGCGCTGGTCGAACGAGAAGCCGGCCTCGAGGGCCCGGTGGATCGGACAGCTGGCAGCGACGCGGCGCAGACGCTCGAGCTGGTCGTCGGAGAGGTCGTCGGGCAACCGGACCTCGACCTCGAAGCGGCGCGGCTCCGCCTGGTTGTCGTAGCTGACGTCGACCTCGATGTCATCCAGGTCCCAGCCCTTGCGATTCGCGTACATGGCGATCGTGGTGCCGATGCACGATGCCAGGGCGGCCGGCAGCAGCTCGTGTGGCGCCGGCCCCGTGTCGCCACCCCCCAGCCGGACCGGCTCGTCGGTGACGATGCGATGGTGGCCGTCGATGAGGATCTCGTGGCGGAGACTCCGCCCGAGCCGGCTGGCACTGGCATGAAGGGCCATGCCTCCAAGCTAGGCCGACGGCGCCGGCGTCACATCCGTGGGTCCTGCCCGGAATCCGCGGGGGACTACGGATCGCAATCGGTCAGCGGGTAGTAGCGTCGCAGGCATGTCCGTCAAGGCTCGCGTCGCCGGCCTGCTTGCGGCAGCCTCGCTCGTCGGCACGATGCTGTGGTGGCGCCGGCATCCGTCGGCGTGTCCGTATTCGCAGCGCTTCTGGCTCGCGCCTCCGCACCCGCTCATCACGCGCGCGCGGCTGCGCGAGATCCTCGAGCCGCTCCCGGGAGAGCGGATCCTCGAGATCGGCCCCGGCACCGGCTACTACACATTGCCGCTGGCGGAGTGGATCGGGCCGAACGGTCGGCTCGACATCCTCGATGTCCAGCAGGCGATGCTCGACGACACGATGGGCCGCGCCCGCGACCGGGGGCTCGACAACATCACGCCGGCCCGCGCCGATGCGCAGCAGCTGCCCTATCCCGACGCAACATTCGACGCGGTCGTGCTCGTCACGACCCTCGGGGAGATCCGCGACCAAGGCGTCGCCTGGCGCGAGATGGCTCGCGTCCTCAAGCCCGAGGGTCGTGTCGTCAACGGCGAGCTCTTCGGTGACCCGCACTGGGTGAGCCCGCGAACAGCCGAAGGGCGCGCCACCACGGCCGGCCTCGGACGCCACCGGCGGCTCGGTCCCTCGGCGGGGTACTACGGCCGCCACGAGCGCGCCTGAGCGGCTGTCCGCGCCGCCAGGCGACCCTCGGCGAGGAGGTCGAGGTCGACCTCGTCGAGCGTCGTGACCACGAGCTCGGCGCGGGTCAGGAGCTCGGCGTCGCCGGCGCGCGCCACGCCGAGGGCGGTCATCCCGGCCGCCTTGGCGGCCGCGACGCCGGCGCCGGCGTCCACGATGACGTGGGACACGCGTGGCGGAAGGCCCAGCTCGGCGGCGGCGATCAGGAAGATCTCCGGGTCCGGTTTGCCGCGCGCGAGGTCTCGGCCCGAGATGTCAACGGCGAACAGGTCGAGCATGCTCCCCTGCGGCACCGGTATCCGGCTCAGCATCAGGCCGGCGTTCTTCGACGACGACGCCGCCGCCAGCGGCAGCCCCAGCTCGCGCACGGCCAGCACGAAGCGCAGGGCGTCCGGAAATGCGGTGAACTCGCCCGCCTCGATCAGCTCCACGACCATCTCCTGCTTGCGCTCGGCGTAGGCCTCTGCCCGGCGCTCGGGGTCCGGCACTCGGAAGTAGTCGAGCGCGGCACGGGCGCCGCTCAGGCGCGGCTTGCCCGCGACCACGTCCTGGTAGACGCGGGCGGTGAACCGCTCCGGCGAGTAGGTCGTGCGGTCGCGGATGTCGCTCCAGCCCGTCTCCATCAGCTCGCGCAGCGTGTCGCGCCAGGCCCGCTCATGCGGTGAGTCGACGAGCACGCCGTCGACGTCGAAGATCGCTCCGCCGAAGCCCGCCGCCACTAGCGCCCGTCCGCTCCTGTCGCGACGGCGAACGTGCAGCTCTCGCCCACGGCCAGCTCCCGGACCTGGTCTCCTACGCTCACCCTGATCGGCGGGCTCAAGCCGTCAGCGAGCGCCGCGACGGTGAGCTCGCTCCCCTCGAGGGTGACCGTGATCGGCGTTCCCCGGAACTGCATCGGGAGCGACAGCCCAGCGAGCCGGCCGACCAGCCTCGGCTCGAAATGGAGCCCCTCGTCGCGAATGTCGGCGCCGAGGTACGCGCGCTGGAGCAGATCCAGCGTCCCGGACATCACCCCCATGTGGATGCCCTCCTGGGTCGTGCCGTCCTGGATATCGCCGATGTCGCTCTCCAACGCAACCAGGAAGCGCTCCCACGAGCTCTCGGGATCGATGCGTGCGAGCAGGCGGGCGTGCACGATGAGGCTGAGCGTTGAACCGTGCGAGGTGCGCGCCTCGTAGTAGTCGATCGTCTTGCGCGCGGTGTCGTCCGAGTAGGCGTAGCCGAGCCGCTCGAGGATGCGCCGCACCTCGCGGTCCGGAAAGAGGAAGAAGAGCATCAGGGTGTCGGCCTGCTTGGCCAGCTTGTAGCGGTTGGGGTCGTCGCCCTCGGCCCGCAGGATCCGATCGAGCCGCTGGATGTTGCCGTACCTCGAGCGGTAGCCGTCCCAGTCGAGCTCCTCCAGGTCCTCGTAGCCCTCGAACTGGCTGATGACGCCGTCGCCATGGAAGGGCACGAACATCCTGCGGCTGATGTCGTCCCACCTCTGGAGCTCGTCGTCGGTCAGCCCGAGCTTCGCCCGCAGGGCGTCCCGGCGACTGGCCGGGAGCAGGTCGAGCACCTTCTGCGCGGTCTCGCAGACCCAGGCCGCCATCACGTTCGTGTAGGCGTTGTTGCGCAAGCCGGCCTCGGCGGCGCCCGGGTACCGCTCGTGGAACTCGTCGGGCCCCATCACGCCGTGGATCTCCCAGCGCTCGCGGTCGGCGTTGAAATGCGCGATCGAGGACCAGAAGCGCGCGATCTCGAGCATCATCTCGGCGCCGCAGTCGCGCAGGAAGGGCATGTCGTGCGTCGCCTGGTGGTAGTGCCAGACGGCGTAGAAGATCGCCGCGTTGACGTGCCGCTGGTTGCGGCTCACGTCTGGATCCCACCTCCCCGACAGCGGATTGAGATGGACGACCTGGGTCTCCTCCTGGCCGTCGCTCCCGCTCTGCCACGGGTACATGGCGCCCTGGTAGCCGGCCGCGCGGGCGGCCGCGCGCGCCTCGCCGATGCGTCGGTAGCGGTACAGGATCAAGCCCCGCGTGATCTCTGGCAGCCGCAGGTTGAGGAACGGATAGACGTACAGCTCGTCCCAGAAGACGTGGCCGCGGTAGGCCTCGCCGTTGAGGCCACGAGCGGGGACGCCCGCGTCGTGGTGGGCCGTGAGCCGCGAGCACGCCTGGAGGACGTGCGAGATGTGGAAGCGAAGCAGGAACTGCACGCGCTCGTCACTCGGCAGGTGCAGGTCGCAGACCTCCCAGAGCTCGTCCCAGGCCCGGGCGTGGCCGTGGAAGGCCTCGTCGAAGGTCGGGTAGCGAGCCGCGCTCTTGGTGGCGCTTTCCAGCGGCTCGCTGATCCCGCGGTCGCGCGACGTGTAGACGGCGGCGAGCTTCTCGATTCGCACCGGCGAGCCCTCCTCCACCTCGAAGACCAGCATCTGCTGGATGTAGTCCTCCGTCTGGTAGGTCGAGCGGGCGACGTCGAGCTCCTCCGCGCCGCGATAGACGCGCGTGCGCGCTGCCACGGCCAGCTCGATCCTGGACTGGCGCGTGCGGGACTTGAGCGCGATCACGTCCGCGCCGTGGATGCGCGGCCCCTGCGGATCCAGGTGCCGGCCCTCCAGCTGCCGGTAGCGCGCCACGCCCTGGTTGAGGACGCGTCCATCCAGCGCCGACACCACCTCGACACCACCGGACCAGTTCTCGGGAGTGAGCTCCCAGGCGATAGCGGCCCCGTGCATGTGGTCCATCGCGACGAAGCGGCGGCTCCTCAGGCTGGTCTCGCGGCCCGCTCGATCACGAAAGCGCAGCTCGCGGACGATCAGCGCCGTGCGGACGTCGTACTCGTGCCGGTACGACAGCAGCTCTACGTTGTCGAGCCTGACGGGCTCCTCCCCGTCGATGCGGAGCTTGAGCACCAGCCAGTTGGGCATGTTGACCAGGTCCTCGTTGGGGACCGCATGCGCGCCCATGATCGTCGTCTCGCGGTTGTAGACGCCATGCGCGTAAGTGCCCGGGTAATGCGTTCCCCCGGCGTCCTCCCACTCGGCCGTTCCGCGCGTGCAGAAGTAGCCGTTGCCGGTCGAGGTGAGCGTCTCCCGCAGTCCCTCCTCAGCGGGGTCAAAGCCCTCGTACACGAGCAGGAACTCGTTCATCCGCGGACAGAAGGTAGGCCTCCTCTGGGGGGCTCCGCATCGGCGCTCGGCCGCAGAGCCGTTGCGGCTGACTACGCGCGTATGTCAGCCGACCTCCACCACGAGCGTGGGATCGAAGCCGTCCACCGGCTCGTGGGGGTAACCGCGCGGGTTGCTGACCACGCGCGTCCCCTCAACCGCGAGGTCGGCCACGCGGTGCGTGTGACCGTAGATCCACAGGTCGACGCGGTCGCCGCCCATCAACTCGGTGAGGTCGCTGGCAAACGCACCGAGCAACGCGCGGTACACCGGCTCCGCCGGCCGGATGCGGACGAGCGGCGCGTGGTGCGTGATCACGACCGTCGGGCCGTCGTGCGCCAGCGCGAGCCGCTCGGCCAGCCAGCGCCGGCTCGCGCGGTGCAGGGCGACGGTGTCCTCCGGACGCAGCGTCCGCCCGAGGACGCTCCAGGTGACGAGCTCGTAGTCGTTCAGCAGGCGGGCGCACACGGCCATCGAGCGCTCCATCTCCTCCGGGCCCGCGGCCAGGAAGTCGCTCCACAGCGTGCAGCCGAGGAAGCGGACGCCGTCGAGCACCACCTCGTCGTTCTCCAGCACCTGCACGTCGCTCCCGGCCGCCGCCGCGCGCAGCTCGTCGGTGAGGGCCGGCAGGGCGTGGCGGTAGTACTCGTGATTGCCCGCCACGAACAGCACGGGCCGACCGTCCGCCCACTGGCGCGCGAGCCGCACTCCGGCGGCACCCAGGCCGACGTCACCGGCGAGCACGACCACATCGGCCTCGACCGCCGGCAGCTCGAACGCGCCGAACTCGACGTGGAGGTCGCTGACGACGTGCAGGCGCAAGTGCCGGGAGAGGCTAGCCGGGCCGAGGCGCCCCACCGATGAGAGCGACTCCATGGCATCCTACGGTCCCCCCACCGGGGAGAGAGGAGATGCGCGCGTGAGTCACGTCGTCTTTCCGATCGTCTGGGGGATCGGACTGCTGGCGTTCGCCTGGATCGTGGCCCCCAGGGTCCGGTTGCTGCTGGCCGCACGTCCGGCCGCGCGGTTCGACCGGATTCCGGAGCGGATCAAGCTCACGGCGCTCTACGGGCTCGGCCAGAAGAAGTTCCTGACGGGCGAGCAGCCCTCGGGGATCATGCACGCGCTCGTCTTCTGGGGCTTCGTCGTCCTGATGCTCCAGGTGATCATGCTCTTCGGCCGCGCGCTCGACGCTGACTGGTCCCTGCCCGGGTTCGGGGCGGACGAGCCGCTCGGCCCGCCGTTCTTCATCGCCCGCGATCTGCTCGAGGCGGTCGTGATCGTCGGCGTCGTCTACATGCTCTACCGGCGAGTGGTGCTGCACACGCCGCGGCTGTTCGGGCTCGGCCGCGCGGAGCAGCGCTATCGCGACGCGCCTCACTGGGAGGGTGTCCTGATCCTCGTCTTCATCCTGCTGATCATGGTCGGCGGGCTCCTCTACGACGCGGGCCGCCTCGTCGCGGACGACATCCACGGCAACGAGCGCGACTTCGCGCCGCTGGCCGCCGCGGTGGCGGCGGCCCTCGGCGGCCTCAGCGGCTCCGCGGCGAGCACCGTCAGCGAGGTCGGATGGTGGCTGCACTGCGTCACGGTCCTCGTGTTCCTTTGCCTGCTGCCGCTCTCCAAGCACTTCCACATCATCACCGCGCTGCCGAACGTGTTCTTCGGCAAGCTTCCGCCGCGCGGCGCCGAGCGGCCGCTCGCGATCACTCACGTGCCCCCCGCGCCGGTGGCCGAGCTGGACGCTCCGCCCGAGGGTCTCGTCGGCGTCGCCTCGCTGCCCGACTTGAGCTGGAAGCAGGTGCTCGACGCCTTCTCGTGCACCGAGTGCGGCCGCTGCACGGCGGTCTGCCCCGCCACCGCCGGCGGCACGCCGCTCGCGCCGCGGCAGGTGATCCTCGACATCCGCGACCGCCTGTACGAGGGGGACGGCTCTTCCGAGCCGGTGGTCTCCAAGGACGCGCTGTGGTCGTGCACGACCTGCATGGCCTGCGTCGAGGCGTGCCCCGTGGGGATCGAGCACGTGCCCACGATCGTGGACATGCGCCGCAACCTGGTCGACGAGGGCGAGCTCGATCCCCTGCTTCAGCAGACGCTCGAGAACTACGGCAAGCAGGGCAACTCCTACGGCAAGTCCGCCCGCATGCGGGCCCGCTGGGCCAAGCCGCTGGAGTTCAAGATCCCGGACGCCCGCAAGGAGCCCGTGGAGTACGTCTGGTTCGTGGGCGACTTCGCTTCCTTCGACGAGCGGGTGCAGGTCGCATCGCAGAGCGTCGCGCGGATCCTGCACGACGCCGGGGTCTCGTTCGGGCTCCTGTACGAGGGCGAGCGCAACTCGGGCAACGACGTGCGCAGGGTCGGCGAGGAGGGCCTGTTCGAGATGCTGGTGGAGCAGAACCTGGGAGCGCTCGCCGAGGCGCAGTTCGAGGCGATCTTCACCACCGACCCGCACTCGCTGAACGCCCTCCGCAACGAGTACCCCCGCTTCGGGCTCGACAAGCCGGTCTATCACTACACGGAGCTGCTCGCCGACCTCGTGGCGAGGGAGGTCATCTCGCTTCGCACCCCGCTCTCCGGGACGCGCGTCACGTACCACGACCCCTGCTATCTGGCGCGCTACAACCGGATTACAGAGGCGCCGCGGAGGCTGATCGAGGCGACCGGCGCCGAGCTCGTGGAGATGCCGCGCAACGGCACCAACACGTTCTGCTGTGGCGCCGGCGGCGGCCGGATCTGGATGATGGACGACGCCGAGATCAGCGAGCGCCCCAGCGAGCAGCGCATCCGCGAAGCGCAGACGCTGGGCGACCTCGACTACTTCGTGGTCAGCTGCCCGAAGGACCTGGCGATGTACTCGGACGCGGCCAAGGTCGTCGGCGCCGATTTCGAGGTCGCCGAGCTGACGGCGCTGATCGAGCGGGCGCTAGGCCAGGCCGAGCCCGGGCAATTCGTCAGTCGCCGATAAGGCTCGTCAGCTCCTCGGCGACGTCGAACAGGTCGGCGACCACCCCGTAGTGGGCGACGTGGAAGATCG
Organism: Thermoleophilaceae bacterium; assembly: GCA_052038485.1. Taxonomy (GTDB): domain Bacteria; phylum Actinomycetota; class Thermoleophilia; order Solirubrobacterales; family Thermoleophilaceae; genus JACVRW01. Next base: position 16,312 of record JBQGCL010000192.1, read on the forward strand.
CCGCCCCCGGATCCGTGTTGACGGCGACGATCAGCTCGGCGCCCTGCATGCCCTCGACGTGCTCCGGCGCGCCCGAGACGCCGAGGCTCAGGTACAGCTTCGGCGTCACCTTCGCCCCCGACTTGCCGACCTGCCGCACCTTCGGCAGCCAGCCCGAGTCGATGACCGGCCGCGAGGCCGCCAGCTCGGCGCCCAGCGCCTCGGCGAGCTCCTCGGCGACCGGGATGTTCTCGGAGCCGCCGATGCCCCGGCCCACGCAGACGATCCGATCGGCCTTCTCGAGGTCGACCCCCTCGTCCGGCGGGACGACCGGCTCCACGAAGGTCGTCTTCAGGGTGTCCAGCTGCGGCGGTGGCGAGAGCTGGACGCGTTCGCCCCGGCCGGGTGACTGCGGCTCCTCGTGCAGGGCCACGGTGTTGACGGCGAACACCGCCGGCAGCGGCGTGCGCGCGGCCGCGTGGAGCTGTCCCGCGTAGATTCCGCTGACCGACTGCGCCTCCCCGTCCACCAGCGCCAGCTCGAGGCAGTAGCCCACGCAGGGAAGACCCGTCGCGGCTGCCGCCGCGGCGGCGAGGTCCAGACCCGCCGTGGTGTTCTCGAGCAGGACGACATCGGGCGTGCGCTCCCGGATCGCCGCCGCGAGCACCGCCTGATGCGCCTCGGGGAGGTAGGGCGAGAGCGCCGGGTGCGACACCTCGAGCACCACGTCCGCCGCGGCCAGCGCTTCGTCACCGGCCGGTTCGGCGCCGGCGACGAGCGCGACCACCGCACCGCCCGCCGCGTCCGCCAGCGGCCGCGCGAAGGCCAGCAGCCGGGCGTTGACCGGCGCTTCGACATATACGAGCACGTCGCCCATCAGCCCTCCAAGACTCCGCGTTCGCGCAAGAGCGCGACGATCTGCGCGGCCGCATCCTCCGCATCGCCGTCGAGCATCGTCGCCTGGTCCTGCGGCGCCGGCCGTGCGAGCGAGACCAGCCTCGACGCAGCGGCGGGCGCATCGACGTTGACGTCGATCGTCTCGAGGCTTGCCTCGGTCATCGCCTGGCGGAGCCGGGCCATCGCCACATACCGGGGCGGTGAGCTCGCGGACTGCACGCCGACGACGGCCGGAAGCTGGAGGCCCAGCACGGCCAGCCGCCCGCCGGCGTACTCCTGCACGACGCGCGCGGTGCCGTCGGCAACGGTGACGCCGACGACGACGTTGGCCTGCGGCCAGTCGAGCGCCGTGGCGAGGTACGGCGCCGTCTGACCGAACACGTCGGACGGTGTCTGGACGCCGGTGAGCACGAGGTCGGGAGCCAATTGGCGGAGCGCCTCGGCGAACGCGCGCCCCGCCGTCGGCGAGTCGTACGCGTCGACGTCACCCGCTTCGACGACGACCACCCGGTCCGCCCCGCGCGCGTACGCCAGGCGAAGCGCCTGATCGATGCCGTCCGCCCGCAGCCCCACGGCGGTGACCGTGGCACCGGTGGCCTCCTTGATCAGCACCGCCTCCTCGAGCGCCTGGTCGTCGAACTCGTTGAGCACCATCTCGACGACCTCACGGTCGATGTCCACGCCGCTCTCGTCGACCTCGAGCTCGTCACCAACCTGCGGCATCAGGCGTATCGCGACCGCGATCTCCATCCGTCGACCTCACTCCAGCGGTTGCCAGGCAGGTCCGACCTTAATGCGTGGACGCCGGACGCGGGGTCCGTAGTTTGCCCCTCATTTTCGGGGTCAACGGCCGATGGCGGGGCGGCTGTGAGCTGGAAGCCTGACGGTTCGAGTCGTCGAGGCGAGGAGGAGTGGCTTCATGGCGAACCAGTTCAACGCTGAGATGTTGAACGTGGCGCTCAAGTCGATTGACGAGTTCGCCGCGAGCGAGCTTCCGGACTCGCTGCTGATCGAGCTCGACGAGCACGACGAGTTCCCGGAGGAGCTGGTGCGCCGGATGTCCTCCGCCGACGAGCTGGGCATCCAACTGCTGTTCGTGCCCTTCGAGTACGGGGGCATGGGCGGCGGAGCATTCGACGTGTACCGCGTCTGCGAGCGAATGGCCTCGATCGACCTGGGGCTCGCGACGTCGGAGCTCGCGACGTTCCTCGGCAGCGACCCGATCAGGGTGGGCGGAACCGAGGACCAGAAGCGCGAGTACATGAGCCGGATCGCCAAGGAGGGGGCCCTCTTCGCCTACGGCGCGACGGAGCCCGAGGCGGGCAGCGACCTGGGAGCGCTCAAGACGACCGCCGAGCGAGTCGGCGAGAACGGGGACGTGACCGGCTACCGGATCACAGGCGTCAAGCAGTGGATCAGCAACGGCGGCGTGGCGGACCTCTACACGATCCTCGCCCTCGCCCCGGACGGGCCGAGCTGGTTCGTGGTCGAGTCGGGCGCCGAGGGCTTCACTCACGGCAAGCACGAGGACAAGCACGGCATCCGGCTGAGCAACACCGCGGCGCTGTTTCTCGACAAGGTCCACGTCGACGCCGACCGGCTGGTCGGAGGCGTCGAGGGCCAGGGCCTCGTGCAGGCCCAGCAGGTGTTCGGCTACACGCGGCTGATGGTGGCCGCGTTCGGGCTGGGCGCCGGCTGGGCGGCGCTTGACCGGGCGATCCCCTACTCCAAGAAGCGCGTCCAGGCCGGCGGGCCGCTCTCCGAGAAGGAGGGCTACACGCACAAGCTGATCGTCCCCCACGCGGTCGCGCTGGAGGCCTC
>JBQGCL010000193.1:0-24449 GCA_052038485.1 Thermoleophilaceae bacterium
GGCCCTCGCTCTTGTACTCGCGCAGGAAGCCCTCGAACAGGCGCCGGTGGCCCTCCTCGTCGCGGAGGATCGCGATCACCATGTCCTGGGTGACGGGGTCCTTGCCCTCGCAGAACTCGATGATCTGGTTGTAGAAGTCGATCGCGCCGGTCTCGGCCTCGATCACGCCCTTGATGACGTGGACGACGTCGACCTGGTCGTCGGGCGGCTGGAGGTAGGACTGCTCGGCGTGGAAGTCGAGCGAGCCGGGCACCACGCCGTAGAGCTCCTTGATGCGCGTGCCGAACTGGCGGGCGTGGCCGAGCTCCTCCTGGATGTCCTCCTCGAGCGACTCGATGATCTCCTGGGCCCTGACGCCCTCGGGGTTGATCGAGTTCGCGATGTAGCTCATCACGGTCTCGATCTCCATCCAGTACGCCTTCGTGAGCATCTCGATCAGCTGCGTCCGCTCGTCGGCAAGCTCGTCGCTGAGGATGCCGTGGCGCAGCGAGGTGTTGGTGTCGGTGGCCATGCCCGTTAGGTACCGCAAGAAGTTGCCTCGCAAACTAGGCTGCGCTTATGAGAACTGGCCTGATCGTCATCACCGCCCTGCTGGTCCTCGCGGTCCCGGCGTTCGCCGCGACCACGCCGACCGGCAAGACCGCCGAGCAGATCCGCGCCTATTACGACGGCGGCTTCTGGAACAAGGCCGTCAAGAAAAAGGCGGACAAGGCCAAGGCCTACCTCTCCAAGCGCACGCACGGCCGGCACAAGGCGCGTAAGCCCGCGCTCGTGCTCGACATCGACGAGACCAGCCTGAACAACTACCCGTGCCTCAACGCGAACGGCGGCATCCCCTACGCCGCCGTCCCGTACGCGGTCTGCGTGACCAGGTACGACGCGCCGGCGATCAAGCCGATCCGCGCGGTGTTCAGGCGCGCGAAGGCGTGGGGCGTGAAGGTGTTCTTCATCAGCGCCCGTCCCGAGGCGATCCGGGATGGAACGCTCGCGAACCTGAGGGCGGCGGGCTTCAAGGGCAACTACGAGCTGATCCTCCAGCCGCCCGACTACACCGAGGACTCGAAGGTCCCCTACAAGAGCGGCGCCCGCAAGCAGATCCAGCAGCGCGGCTTCCGGATCATCGCGAACGTGGGTGACCAGCGGAGCGACCTCGCCGGCGGCTACTCGGAGCGCACATACAAGCTGCCGAATCCCATCTACCTGACCTCGTAGAGAGGGTCCCGCGCTCGCTCTGGGACCGCCTGCGGGCGGAACCGGAGCGAGCGCCGGAGCACATCGCGCTGGCCGCGTCGGAGCGCTTCGGCCCCCAGGCCGAGCAGTGGGTGCGGATCGCAGGGCCCGGTCACACGCCCGAGCAGCTCGCCAGGATCGCCTACCGCAAGCACGTGCGCCTGGCGCGGCTCGAGGGCGGCGCGCTCGGCCTGGGCGGGATCATCACCGCCGCGCCCGATGTGGTTGCGCTGCTCTGGATCCAGAGCAGGATGGTCTTCTACATCGCCGCGGCCTACGGCTACGACCCGCGCCACCCGATGCGCCCGGCCGAGCTGCTCGCGCTCCAGGAGGTCTACGCCACCCCCGCAGAGGCGCGCGCGGCGCTGGACGGCATGGGCAAGCTGATGGCGCAGGCGATCGTCGAGAAGGCGCTCGCCTCGCGCACCACCGACCGGCTCCACCGGCGATTGGTCAAGTACATCGCCAAGCGCATGGCGCGCCGCTACGCCGGTCGCTACGTCCCGCTGATCGGCGCCCCGCTCGGCGCGCTCCAGAACGCCGGCGTCACCAAGGCGCTCGGCCGGCGCACGCTGGCCTACTACGCGCGCCCGTAGACGGGCACGGCCGCGCCGCTGATCGGCGCCGACTCGTCCGAGACGAGGAAGCGCACCACGCGCGCGATCTCGTCGGGCTTGACCCACTTGGAGTAGTCGGCGTCGGGCTGGGCGCTGCGGTTGGCGGGGGTGTCGATCACGCTCGGCACGATCGCGTTGCAGCGGATGCCGTCGTGCTTGTACTCGGCGTCGAGCGCCTGGATCAGCGCCAGCACCGCCGCCTTCGAGGCGATGTAGCCCGCCGCTCCCGGGAACGGTCGCAGCGCGGCCCGAGCCGACACGCCGACGAAGGCGCCGCCGCCGCGCTCGATCAGCAGCGGCATCGCCGCGCGCGCGAGCAGGAAGCCCGGTTTGACGTTGAGCCGCATCAGCCCGTCGAACTGGTCCGGGTCGGTCTCGTGTACGCGTGGGCCCTCCCCGTAGCCGCCGACCAGGTTGACAACGGCCTCGAGCCCGTCCGTCGACCGAACGGCCTTGGTCACCTGGTCGGGGTCGAACAGGTCCGCCCGCACGAGCTCGACAGGCTCCGCCGCGAGCCGCTCGGCCTCGCGCTCGACCACCCAGGTGGCCGTCACGCCGCGGCCCGCCGCGAGCAGCTCGCGGACCACCGCCGTGCCGAGATGGCCAGTACCTCCGGCGACCAGGACGGTCATCGCGGGGAGCGTATCCGTCTGGCTCCACTTCTACCTTGGCAACAGCGATGGAACAGCCGTCCTTGATCCCCTCGAAGTGCTTCGTCCGCGACCTGGTGGACGGCCAGGAGGTCGACGCGATCTTCGTCGTCCGGGCGCGCAACCGGCGCCAGAAGCGCAACGGCGAGGCCTTTCTGAAGCTCCAGCTCGGGGACGCCACCGGCTCGGTCGAGGCGGTCGTCTGGGACGGCGTCGAGGAGATCGACCCGGTCTGCAACGGCGGCTCGATCGTCCGCGTGCTCGGCCGCTACTCGATCGACGAGCGCTACGGCGGCGGCATCACCGTGCGGCGCGTGCGCGCCGCGCAGAAGGGCGAGTACGAGCTCGCCGACCTCGCCGAGGCGCCCCCGATCCCCTATAGCCAGATGGCCGCCGACCTCACCTCATTGATCGAGACCATCCAGCGGCCGCACCTGCGCGCGCTGCTCGACCGGCTGATCGACGAGGCATATCACGAGGCGCCGGCGGCCAAGTACTACCACCAGGCCTACCGCCACGGGCTGCTCGAGCACTGCCTGTCGGTGGCGCAGGGCGTGAACGCGATGGCGGCGCCGTTCCCGAAGATCGACCGGGACCTGGCGGTCACCGGCGCTCTGCTGCACGACATCGGCAAGGTCGAGACCTACTCCTGGAGCACGGGCGCGATCGAGCTGACCGACGCCGGCAAGCTGCTCGGCGAGATCCCGCTCGGCTACTACCGCGTACGCCGCGAGATCGAGCGCATCGACGGCTTCCCGCGCGAGGATGCCGAGGCGCTGCTGCACATCATCCTCAGCCACCACGGCAAGCTCGAGCACGGTAGCCCGGTCGTGCCCTGCACGCGCGAGGCGACGCTCGTGCACTTCATCGACAACCTCGGCGGCAACCTCGGCAGCTTCGACAGGATCGAGAAGGCGCTGGCCGACGGGGCGCGCTGGTCGGACTTCGACCGCGGGCTGTCCACGGCCGCCTACTTCGCGGCCCGCGAAGAAGCAGCGTAGTGCGCAAGCACGCGGCTCGGCCGCGTGCGCGCGATTCCGCATCCGGCGCGATGCGCCCCGCGTGGGCGTTTCTCCCAGCACTCGGCGGAGCGGCCGCTCATGCCCCGGTGCTGCGCTACGACCTCGCGCCGGCGCTGAAGCGGCCGCTCAACACGCGGCTGTTCGGCTCCAACAAGACGGTGCGCGGCGCGCTCCTCATGTCCGCGGGCACGCTCGCGGCCACGATCGCGCTGCACCACTCGGACGCCTACCGGCGCCGGCTGCCCCCGGAGCTGCGCGCGGCCGGCCCGCTCGCGCACGGCGGCCTGCTCGGCGCCGCCGTGGTGCTCGGCGAGCTGCCCAACAGCGCGCTCAAGCGCAGGCTCGGGATCGAGCCCGGCGAGCGCGCCGGCTCGACGCTCGGCGTAGCGCTGGCAATCCACGACCAGGCCGACTTCGTGCTCGGCGCATGGCCGCTGCTGGCGCCCGTCTGGCGCATGCGCCCACGCGAGGTGGTCGAGGCGTTCTGCGTCGTCGCCGGCGTGCACCTCGGAGTGAACGCGGTCGGCTACGCGCTGGGCGCGCGCAGCGCGCCGCTCTAGGATCGTCCGCATGGTCGGGATCGTGCTCGGCGCCGGGGCTTCGAAGCGGCTCGGACGTCCGAAGCAGACGCTGCCCTTCGGCGACACGACACTGCTCGGCCACGTCATGCGCGACGTCGAGGCCTCCGCGCTCGACCGCGTGGTGCTGGTCGTCGGCGGGGCCGCCCAGGAGGCGCTCGCCGACCTCGACCTGGGGCGGGCGCAGGTCGCCCGCAACGACGCCTACGGCACCGGCTGCGCCTCGTCGCTGCTCGCCGGGCTCGACGCGGCGGGCGAGACCGATGCGGTGATGCTGATCCTGGGCGACATGCCGGGGGTCGACGCCGCGGCGATCGACGCGGTCGCCGCCGCCTGGCAGGCCGCGCCCGCCTGGGCCGCGCTGACCAGCTGGCGAGGCACGCTCGGCCACCCGTTCGTCTTCGCCAAGGACGCGTTCACCGACCTGCGCGAGCTCCACGGCGACAAGGCGGTCTGGAAGCTCGTCGAGCGCCACCCCGAGCGGGTGCGCCGGATCGACCTCGACCGCCCGCTGCCACGCGACGTCGACACGTGGGACGACTACGAGGCCGCGCTCAGCTCTTTCGGCGGAACGGGCGTGTGATCGAGCGCCACAGCGCGGCGAAGAACAGCCGCAATCCAGAGACGGGCTTCGCCGCCTGCGCCACGGCCGCCTCGGCGGCCTCCGGCGCCTGCGACGTGTCCAGCTGAGCGCGCAGGCAGTCGGCGAACCGGTTGACGAGCTGCTCCGAGACGTCGGCGACGATCCCGCGCCCGTACTGCGCCGCCGGCCCGCTCAGGTGGAGGTCGGTGACGATGTCCACGCGCGTGCCGCCGTTGACCGAGGCCAGGCTCGACTCGACGTTGGCGCGCGCGTTGCCGCGCCCGCGGAGCTCGCGACCGGATGCCGACAGCAGGACGCGCCGCCCCGGCTCGTCCACCTCCGTGCGCTGGACGTCGGTGGCGAACGTGAGCGAGATCGGCCCGAGCTTGACGGCCATCTTCGCCTTCCAGTTCGAGTCGTCGACGACCTCGGTCAACTCCGCGCCGGGCATGCACGGCACCACCCTCGGGACATCGAGCAGGAGCTCCCAGGCGGCGTCGGGCGACGCGGGGACCTCGAACGAGTTCTCAAGCTTCATGGCAGGAGTGCCGCTCGGCCGGGGGTGCCGGCGGGGTCGCGCGCGTGTGGCGCCAGGCGATCAGCTGAGCCAGGATCGCCACCGCGATCTCCTCCTGGGTCGAGGAGCCGAGGTCGAGCCCTGCGGGACTGTGCACCCGCGCGAGCTCGTCCTCGCCCAGCCCGCGCTCGCGCAGGTCCGCGATCACCCGCGCCGCCCGGCGCCCGCTCGCGACCAGGCCCACGTAGCGCGCCTCGGTGGCCAGCGCCGCCTCGAGCGCGGCGTCGTCGCCACGTCCCATGGTGGCCACGACAACGGCCTCGGCGCCGGGTGTCACCTCGCCCGCCACGCGCCAGCCGATCTCGGGCACGAGCCGCCGCAGGGTCGCCGCGGCCGGGCTGTCGCCGATGACCGCGATCTCGGGCGCGGGCACGCGCGGCTCCACGAGCACCTCCACGCGCCCCTCCGAGGCACAGCCGCCCTCGATCGTCACGAGCCGCGAGTCGCCGTCGCCGAGCGCGGCCAGCGCCTCCTCGACCACCGTCGGCTCCGAGCAGGCGCCGCCAACCCAGCCCTCGATCGCACCGTCCGGCGTCACGATCGCGTGATCGCCGACCCGAGCCGACGTCGGCCGCTCCACCCGCACCACGGTGGCGAGGACGAACGGCCGCCGCTCGGATGACAGCCGGCCCGCCCGGACGAGCACGTCGCTCATTCCGCCAGCCCGACCTGTTCCAGCGCCGCCCACACCTTGTCCGAGGTGAGCGGCATCTCGATGTTGCGAACGCCGGCGTGCGCGAGCGCGTCGATGACGGCGTTCACGAAGGCCGCGGGCGACCCCACGGTGGCCGACTCGCCCACGCCCTTCGCGCCGAACGGGTGGTGGGGCGACGGCGTGACCGTCTCGCCGAGCTCGAACTCGGGCGTCTCCCAGGACGTCGGCAGCAGGTACTCCATGAAGTTGGCGCCGATGCAGTTGCCGTCCTCGTCGAAGTCGATCAGCTCCATCGCCGCGATCGCGTAGCCCTCGGTCAGACCGCCGTGCAGCTGCCCCTCGACGATCATCGGGTTGATGCGCACGCCGCAGTCGTCGACGGCGACGACGCGCAGCGGCTTCCACTGACCGGTCCCGCGATCGATCTCCACCAGGACGGCGTAGGTGCCGAACGGGTAGGTCATGTTCGGCGGGTCGTAGTAGTGCACTCCCTCGAGGCCCGCCTCCATCCCGTCGGGGAGATCGGAGTAGGCCGCCATGGCGATGTCCTGGATCGTCACGGCGTGGTCGGGCGAGCCCTTGACGAAGAAGCGCCCGCGCTCCCACTCGAGGTCGTCGGGCGACGCCTCGAGCTTGTGCGCCGCGATCTCGCGCGCCTTGTCGCGAAGCTTGCGCGAGATCACCGCGGTGGCGGCGCCGGCGGTCGGGGTCGAGCGGCTGGCGTAGGTGCCGAGCCCGTAGGGCGTGTGATCGGTGTCGCCCTCCTGCACCTCGACGTCCGCCGCGGGGATGCCGAGCTCCTCCGCGACGATCTGGGCGAAGGTCGTCTCGTGACCCTGGCCCTGCGAGCGCACGCCCAGCTTGAGCACGGCCTTGCCGGTCGGGTGCACGCGCAGCTCGGCCGAGTCGAACATGCGCAGGCCGGCGATGTCGTAGTCCTTGCCCTTGCCGGCCCCGACGACCTCTGTGAACGAGGCCACGCCGATGCCGATCAGCCTGCCCTGCTCGCGCGCCTCGGCCTGCTCGCGGCGCAGGTCGTCGTAGCCGAGCTTGTCGAGCGCCAGCCGCATCGCGCGCTCGTAGTCGCCCGAGTCGTAGACGAACCCGGTCGCCGAGGTGTACGGGAACTGATCCGGCTGGATGAAGTTGCGCAGGCGAAACTCGGCCGGGTCGATGCCCGCCTCGTACGCCGCGGACTGCACCAGTCGCTCGATCAGGTAGGACGCCTCGGTCACCCGGAACGAGCAGCGGTAGGCAACGCCGCCCGGCGCCTTGTTGGTGTAGGCGCCGTCGGTGACGACGTGCGCCGCCGGGATGTCGTATGACCCGGTGACGATGTGGAACAGGCCGGCCCGCGTCTTGGTCGGCTGGGCGTCGGCGTAGAAGGCCCCGTTGTCCGAGAGCATCTTCACGCGCAGACCGGTGATCTTGTCGCCCTTGAGCGCCAGCTCGCCGTGCATGTGGTAGTCGCGGGCGAAGCCGGTCGAGATCAGGTTGCCGGTCCGGTCCTCGATCCACTTGACGGGCTTGCCCAGCAGCAGCGAGGCGGCCGTCGCGACCACGTAGCCGGGGTAGATCGGCACCTTGTTGCCGAAGCCGCCGCCGATGTCCGGGGAGATGATCCGGATCTGCTGCTCGGGCAGGCCGGCAACCATCGCGAACAGCGTCCGGTGGACGTGCGGCGCCTGCGAGGTCATGTAGATCGTGGCCTTGCCGGTCGCGGGGTTCACGTCCGCGACGCAGCCGCAACACTCGAGCGGCGCGGGGTGGCAGCGCGGGTAGTGCGTGTCCAGCTCGACGACCTTGTCGGCCTCCGCGAAGGCGCGCTCGGTGGCCTCCCCGTCACCGGCTTCCCAGTGGTAGATGTGGTTCGACTCCTGGCCCTCCTTGTCGTCGCGGATCAGCGGCGCGTCGGACTCGAGCGCCTGCTGCGGCGAGGTGACCGCCGGCAGCGGGTCGTAGTCGACCTCGATCAGCTCGAGCGCGTCCTTGGCGGTGTACGCGTCCGTCGCGACGACCGCCGCCACCTCCTGGCCCTGGAAGCGGACCTTGTCGGTGGCCAGCACCGCCTGCGTGTCCCCGGACAGCGTCGGCATCCAGGCGAGGCCGTGCTCGGCCATCAGCTCGCCGGTCACCACCGCGACCACACCGGGCAGCGCGGTCGCCGCCGAGCTGTCGATCGAGCGGATCTTGGCGTGCGCGAAGGGCGAGCGCAGCAGCTCCATGTGAAGCATTCCCGGCAGGTTCACGTCGTCGACGTAGTTGCCGCGGCCGCGGATGAAGCGCGCGTCCTCCTTGCGCTTGACGGATTCCCCGATGCCCCCGATCGCGTCGGTCGTGGCCATCGCTCACACCTCCTGGCGGCTGGCCGCCGCTGCGTGGCGGACGGCCTTGACGATGTTCTGGTAGCCGGTGCAACGGCAGACGTTGCCCGACAGCGCCCAGCGAATCTGCTCCTCGCTCGGATCGGGATGCTCTTCCAGCAGGGCGACCGTCGTCAGCATCATCCCCGGCGTGCAGAATCCGCACTGGAGCCCGTGCTCCTCGTGGAACCCCTCCTGCACGGGGTGGAGGCCGGCGGTCGTCTCGAGCCCTTCGACGGTCGTCACCTCGCGGCCCTCGGCCTGGACCGCGAACATCGTGCACGACTTGACCGGGACACCGTCGAGCAGCACCGTGCAGGCCCCGCAGCTGGTCGTGTCGCACCCGATGTGAGTGCCGGTCAGGCCGAGCGTCTCGCGCAGGAAATGGACCAGCAGCGTGCGCGGCTCGACCTCAGCCGACTGCGTCTCTCCGTTGACGGTGATCACCACGCTCATCCCTCCCGTGCCTTGCGCAGGCCGCGCATGACGAACACGCGCACGACGTTGCGTTTGTAGTCCGCGGTCCCGCGCGAGTCGTCGCGCGGCTCGGCCGCGTCCGCGGCCAGACGCGCCGCCTCGTCGATCGCGTCGTCGTCGAGCGGTCTCCCCACGAGCGCCTGCTCGGCGGCGTCCGCGCGCAGGTTGCGCGGGCCCACCGCCGTCAGCGCGATGCCGGCGTTAGCGACCGCGCCGTTGTCGAACGAGACGTGCACGGCCACCCCGACGGTCGCGAAGTCGCCGACCCGGCGTTCGAGCTTGAGGTACGTACCGGCCGCCCGCTCGCCCGGATCGGGCACGCGCACCTCCGTGATCAGCTCGTTCGGCTCGAGGGTCGTCGTGAACGGGCCGGCCAGCAGGTCGTCGATCGCGATCTCGCGCTCTCCGCTCGCGCTCCGGGCGACCACGCGCGCGTCCGCGGCAAGCAGGGCGGAGGCCCAGTCGCCCTGGGGGTCGGCGTGAGCCAGCGACCCGGCCATCGTCCCCCTGTTGCGCACTAGCGGGTCGGAGATCTGCGGCGCCGCGTCCCCGAGCACGCCGAAACGGCCCGCGAGCAGAGGCGAGCGCTCGCACGTCTTGTGGCGGACGAGCGCGCCGATGCGCAATTCACCGTCCTCCTCCGTCAGCCCGTCGAGGCCGTCGATGCGGTTGATGTCGACCAGCGCCGCCGGCGCGGCGAAGCGCAGCTTCATCAACGGGATCAGGCTCTGCCCGCCGGCGAGGATCTTGGCGTCCTCGCCCATGCGATCGAGAGTCGCCAGGGCCTCGTCGACGGTCGCCGGCGCGTGGTACTCGAAGCTGCCGGGGTACATGGACGCCTCCTCCTGGGGGTCCAGCCGACCATAGCCCCCGGCCACAGCCCGTTCAAGGCCGCAAATTCCGGGTGCGCGGGCGGCGGGGGGCGGCGCAGTGCGGGTTTCCTGCTTATCTTCGTGCCGTGGCGAAGGACACCGAGAAGCTCATCCGGCAGCTGTCGCTGATCTCTTTCCTGATGGCGGAGCGGCGACCGGTGTCGGCGCTCGAGATCAAGCAGGACGTCGAGGGCTACTCGCAGATGAACGACGAGGCCTTCGCCCGGCGCTTCTACGCCGACCGCGCCGAGCTCGAGTCGCTCGGCATCCATCTCAAGGTCGACAAGCCCGCCGAGGGCTACTACGAGGCCGAGAACTACTCGCTGCCGCCGGAGAACTTCTACCTCCCGGCGATCGAGTTCACCGACGAGGAGCTGGGGGCGCTGCGGATGTCGCTGTCGCTGCTCGACGGCGAGTTCGCCTACGCCGAGCCGCTGCGGCTCGCGCTCCAGCAGCTGTCCTGGGGCAAGCCCTCGCCGCTCGACGCGCCCGAGGAGCTGTCGGTCGCGCTGGCCGTCACCGCCGGCGCGGGCGGGCGAGACCTGTCCCAGCGCCTGTCCAAGGTCGAGACCGCGATCTTCAGGCGCAAGACGATCGTCTTCGACTACTACACGATCGGCCGCGACGCGCTCGAGCCGCGCAAGGTCGACGCGTACCACCTGCTCTACAAGGGCGGACAGTTCTACCTGATCGGCTACTCCCACGAGCGCGACGACACGCGCGTGTTCCGGGTCTCGCGCATCCGCGGCAAGGTCGGCTACTCGTCCAAGGCCGAGCACGACTTCAACCGCCCCGAGGAGTTCGACCCGCGCGAGTACGCGGTGCGCACGGACTGGCAGATGGGCGACCCGATCGGCCGCGCCCAGATCTGGCTGTCGAACCGGATCGACTGGCTCGCCCGGCGCCACTTCGGCCACGCCGGCGAGGTGACCGAGGTCGACGACGGCGTGATGTTCGAGACCGACTACGCGAACGCGCGCCAGATGGTGTCGTGGGTGCTCGGCCTGGGCGAGCACGCCCGCGTGGAGGGCCCGCCCGAGCTCGTCGAGGAGTGGCGCAACCGGCTCGAGCTGATCGTCGAGCGCCACACGAACCCGCCCGAGCTGGCCAAGGCGGTCGACCCGACGGTCGAGGAGGTCGAGGACGAGGACGACCGCGAGAGCTCGCCGATCCGGCCCGAGCGCTTCGCCCGGCTCGTCACGCTGGCAGGCATCCTGATCGAGAGCGCGCGCGAGGGCCACAAGCTGGACCTGGCCGAGCTGTGCGCGCGCCTCCAGGTGACCGACCAGGAGCTGCGCCAGGACGTGGACGTGCTCAACGTCGTCAACTTCGGCGGCGGCTCGTACGTGCTCTACGCGGAGGTCCAGGGCGACCAGATCGAGGTCGACCCCGAGCCCTACGGCGACAACTTCGCCCGCCCGGCGCGGCTGCTGCCGCTCGAGGCGAAGGCGCTCGTCGCCGCGATCGACCTGATCGGCGAGCACCTGCCGGAGGGCTCACTCGCCTCGGCCCGCCAGAAGATCGTCGACGCGCTCGGCCAGGACCCCGCCCACGAGGGCCTGCAGATCACCACCGCCAAGGGCGACGACTCTGAGATCGCGCGCGTGGTCAGCAAGGCGATCGCGGAGCACCGGCTGCTCGCGATCGAGCACTACAAGGAAGAGGTCGACGAGTTCACCGAGCGGCGCGTGGAGCCCTACAAGCTGATGAACGGCCAGGAGGGCTGGTACGTCCACGCGTGGGATCCGGAGAAGGACGACACGCGCTCTTTCCGGCTCGACCGGATCCGATCGGCGACCGCGCTCGACGAGACCTTCGAGCCGCGCCCGGGCATCGAGCCCGACATCCACGGCTGGCCGCGCACCGGGGAGGTCGCAGACGCACGCCTGGCGCGCGTCTGGATGGAGCCCGACCGCGCCCGCTGGGCGCGCGAGGACAAGCGCGTCGTCGCCGAGCTGGCCGACGGCGCGGTGATCGTCGAGCTCCCCTACGCGGGGCACCGCTACCTGGCGCGCGAGCTGCTCAAGGAAGCCGGCGACGCCGTCGTGCTGGAGCCCGACGACGCCCGCCAGGCGGTCCTCGAGGCTGCCGAGGTGCTGGCGGGCGCCGTCAAGCGGTAGCTCTGGCTACTCCTCCGTCTAGCCGGCCCTCTTCGCCGCGGCGATGCCCGCGCTGCCGCAGACCTTGCCGACGTTGACCTTGTCGCCACGGTCGACGACGACCTGACGGGTGGCGCGGACCTTGCCCTTCTTGTCCACGCAGGTCAGCTGCCAGGCCTCCTTGGCGTCCTCGTGCCTCGGCGTCGGGCTGAGGAACGTCACGTGGCCGCCCGACCAGTCGTCGAACGGCTGGCCGTCGAGCTGGTCGAAGTTGACCACGTGGGCGACGTAGTTGCCCGGCGGCGGATCGACCAGCACGGCGTCCTCGGTGGTGTCCCCGAACGACGCCGACTGCGTCACGACCTCACCCGCCTCGTTGACGATGTAGAGGTCCCAGTCGGTGTCCGGGTTGCCCCACTCGATGTGGACGGTCATCCGGCCGTTGTCCACCTCCGGAGGACCGCCGACGGTGAACGGGATCGCCTCGAACGCACCGGTGCTGTAGTCGCCCTCCTGGTTCTCGGCCGGCTGGCCGGGCGGGTTGGCGAACGTGATGTCCGCCTGCTTGGGCGCGACCGGATCGCGTCCGTCGCGACCGGCCACGACCGGCCGGGTCGACGGGTTCACGTTCCAGGCGAACTTGCCGCCCTTCGACCTGTACTTGTAGTCGAGCACGTCTGGGAACAGCTGCGGCGGGCCGACCTCAGTGCCGAAGTCGTCCTGCCACACCGGCGAGGTGGACGTCATGAAGCTCTTGTGGATCCTCAGCGTCCATCCCTTCGGCGCCTTGCCGGCGATCACCGAGTGATCGCGGGCGTTGGCGGTCGACTCCAGCATCTCGTAGTAGGCCTCGCGGTTGCCGCCGAGCCCGGCGCCCGCGGCGGGTGTCAGGCCGAGGTACTCGGCCACCACGCCCTGCTCGTACGGCGGGTGGAAGTCCACGTCGCCGATCTCGAACGTGTAGCCGAGGCTGCCGGCCGCCCAGAACGTCCAGTCCTCGGTCGAGCCGGTCGTGTCGTACAGCCCATAGCCCGGAATGTTCGAGTAGGCGTTGTGGCTCGTCATCCGGGCGCCGAGGTCCTTCAGCAGCGGCTCCTCGAGCGGCGGTCCGACATCGACCACGCCCGGCGGACGGAGCACCAGGTTCGAGAACGTGTGGTTGGTGATCAGGTTGGTGATCGTCCGCGTGGACTGGAGCTCGCGGATGTTCTGCGTCTCCGGCTCCGAGAACGGGCCGGTCCCGCGGAACGTGTCGTCGAGCGGATCCACGCTGGCTCCGGAGCCGCCCCAGAACGCGCCGTAGTTGCGGTTCGGGTCAACGCCGAGCAGGCGGCCGGCCGTGCTGTTGTCGCACGGTCCCGTCGCGTCCGGGTTGGGCCAGCAGTTCTTGCGCTTCATCTCGTACGAGAACTGGCCGAACTCGGTATCGGGCGGGAAGTCGGGCGCCTCGCGCGAGATGTTGAACCCGTCCGGGTTGACGACCGGGATCACGATGTTGCGCGTGGCCCTGACCAGGCGCGTCGTGCGGGCCTGCTTGCCGTAGTTGGTGAGCAGGTCGTACGCCCACTCGAGCGGATGCTCGGCGGCCGGCCACTCACGCGCATGGTGGGTGCCGATGTTCGCGAAGATCGGCTTCCCGTCGTGCAGGTCGTAGGGATGAGTCGCGATCTCGATCCCGACCACGTCACGCCCCTCGTGCGTCTTGTGGTTGAGCGTGAGCGGCTTGACCAGGTTCGGGTACTGCCCGGCGAGCTGCTTCAGCTCGAGCTCGATGTCGGCCAGGTGCCGGTAGCCGGTGCTGCCGCTCGGCAGCGCGCTGCCGCCGGCCTGAGCCGCCGCGTAGCGGCGATCGGCCTTGCGCTGGGCTCGAACCCGCTTGGCGAGGTCGGCGACCCGCACCGAGTAGCGGAACTTGGCCCGCTGGAGCTTCTGGGCGTCCGCCTGGCCGTAGATGACGACGTCGATCGAGTTCGCGTCGCCGCTCTCGGTCAGGTCCAGCCCCAGCGTCTGAAGGCGACGCTTGTCCGCGCGCGTGGGCGTGGAGACGCTCACGATCTGCGTCTTGCCGACCTGGTGCGAGCGGGGCTCCGCCAGGAACGACACCGACACGCGCGCGGTCGAGGCGCGGCCGGAGAACCGGCAGGCCTGCACGAGCAGGCGCTGGCCCTTGCGCACGAAGCCCTCGGCCAGCTCGTTGCCGCGGAACGCGGCCGAGCCCGCCACCACGCGCTTCGTCCGCGCGTCGAAGACCGCCACGTCCCAGTCGCCGCGGCTGCTCAGCCGGGCGCGCACGAGGCCGCGTGCCGTCGATGTTGCGCGCACCACGTCCGAGTGGCGCGTCCCTCCGAAGAACTTCTTCTGGCAGCCCTTGGCGACCGACTTCGATGCCGTCACCGTCGCGTGCTTGGCGGCCGGGGCGGCCGCGGCGAAGGCGAGCAGGGCCGCGACCGCGCTCGCAAGCGCGACCACAAGCTTCCTCATGACTCCCTCCCTGAAGACGTCAACGTCGCTCCGGCATTACCCGGGTACGTCGCCCGCTATGCGCGGGTACGCTGCCCGCTATGCGCGGCCTGATCCTGTCCGGCGGCAAGGGCACCCGCCTGCGTCCGCTCACCCACACCAGCGCCAAGCAGCTGGTGCCGGTGGCGAACAAGCCGGTGCTCTTCTACGGGATCGAGGCGATGGCCGCCGCCGGCATCGAGGAGGTCGGGATCATCATCGCCCCTGAGACCGGCGCCGAGATCCGCGAGGCGGCCGGCGACGGCTCGCAGTTCGGCATCCGGATCGAGTACATCGAGCAGGACGCGCCGCTCGGCCTCGCCCACGCGCTGCTGACCGCCGAGCCGTTCCTCGGCGACTCGCCTTTCGTGATGTACCTGGGCGACAACCTGCTGCGCGACGGCATCGTCGACCTCGTCGAGACGTTCCGCACCGAGGAGCCGGACGCGCTGATCCTGCTCACCCCGGTGCCGGACCCGGAGAGCTACGGCGTTGCCGAGCTGAACGACGGCCGCGTGTCGCGGCTGGTCGAGAAGCCGAAGGAGCCGCAGACCAACCTGGCGCTGGTCGGCGTCTACATGTTCACGCCCACGATCTTCGACGCGGCGCGCTCGATCGAGCCGTCCTGGCGCAACGAGCTGGAGATCACCGACGCGATCCAGGTCCTGGTCGACCGCGGCCTGCGCGTGGACCCGCACATCGTGCACGGCTGGTGGAAGGACACCGGGCAGGTGCAGGACATGCTCGAGGCCAACCAGCTGATCCTCGACGACCTGAGCGAGCGCGTGGACGGCGAGCTGGTCGACTCGCGCGTGGAGGGCCGCGTGGTGATCGAGGAGGGCGCGCGGCTGGAGCGTGCCACGGTCCGCGGGCCCGCGATCGTCGGGCGCGGCAGCCGGATCACCGACGCCTACATCGGCCCGTACACGGCGATCGGCGACGAGGTCACGATCACGCGCGCGGAGCTGGAGCACTCGATCGTGCTGTCCGGATCTTCGATCTCGGACCTCGAGTACCGCATCGAGGCGAGCCTGATCGGCAAGAACGTGCGCATCGGCCGCGGCCCAGCGCTGCCGAAGGCGTACCGCTTCGTGGTCGGCGACAACGCGGACGTGCAGATCTTATGAGGACGGTCGTCGTAGGCGCCGGAGGCATGCTGGGCCAGGACGTCGAAGCAGACGTCGCGCTCACGCGCGCGCAGCTCGACGTGACCGACCGCGAGGCCGTACGCGCCGCGCTCGGGCCGGACGACCTGGTGGTCAACTGCGCCGCCTGGACCGACGTCGACGGCGCAGAGGAGCACGAGGACGAGGCCATGCGGGTCAACCGCGACGGCGCCCGCAACGTCGCCGAGGCCGCCGGGACGGTCGTGTACGTGTCGACCGACTACGTCTTCGACGGGACCAAGGCGGGGCCGTACCTGCCGAGCGACCCGGTCAACCCCCTGTCGGCCTACGGGCGCACCAAGCTGGCCGGTGAGTTGGCCACTGCCGAGGCCAACCCGCGCCACTTCATCGTGCGCACCTCCTGGGTATTCGGGCCAGGCGGCTCGAACTTCGTGGAGACGATCCGGCGGCTCGCGGCGGAGCGCGACACGCTCCGCGTGGTCGACGATCAGGTGGGCAAGCCGACCTACACCGGCCACCTGGCGACAGCGCTGGTGGAGCTGGCCGGCGGCGAGGACTACGGCATCCACCACCGCGCCGGCGGCGGGCAGTGCTCCTGGTTTCGGTTCGCGCGCGAGATCGTGGAGCGCACCGGGCTCGACTGCCAGGTCGAGCCGTGCTCGACCGAGGAGTTCCCGCGGCCGGCGCCGCGCCCCGCGAACTCGGTGCTCGGCGGAGGCCCTGAGCTGCCGCCCTGGCAGGCCGGCTTGGAGGCTTACCTGGGAGTGCGCGTGTGAAGCTGCTCGTGACCGGCGCGGCCGGCTTCATCGGCTCGACCTACGTCCACCTCGTCAAGGACGACCACGACGTGGTCGTGCTCGACAAGCTCACCTACGCCGGGCGGCGCGAGAACCTGCCCGACGACATCGAGCTGGTCGTCGGCGCGATCGAGGACCGCGACCTCGTGTTCCAGCTCACCGAGGGCGTCGACGCGATCGTGAACTTCGCCGCCGAGTCGCACGTGGACCGCTCGATCGCCGACCAGAACGCGTTCGCGCGCACCCACGTGATCGGAACCGGCGTGCTGCTCGACGCGGTGCGCGAGCGCGGGGTGGCCCGCTACCTCCAGGTCTCCACCGACGAGGTCTACGGCTCGATCGAGTCGGGCTCGTTCACCGAGAGCTCGCCGCTCGACCCCTCCTCGCCCTACTCGGCCACCAAGGCAGGGGGCGACCTCCTCGTCTCCGCCTACGCCCACACGCACGGCATCGAGGCCGTCATCTGCCGCGGCTCGAACAACTACGGCCCGCGGCAGTACCCCGAGAAGCTGATCCCGCTGTGCGTGCTGAACGCGTTGCACGGCGACCCCCTGCCGGTCTACGGCGACGGGCGCCAGGTGCGCAACTGGCTCTACGTCGAGGACTTTTGCCACGGCATCCACACCGTGCTGCAGCGCGGCCGCCCGGGCGAGGCCTACAACGTCGGCGGCCCCGACGAGTGCGAGAACATCGACGTCGTGCAGCGCATCGTCGAGCTGACGGACGCCGACGAGTCGCTGATCGAGTACGTCACCGACCGCCCCGGGCACGACCGCCGCTACTCGCTCGCCAGCGACAAGATCCGCGACGAGCTCGGCTGGCAGGCCCAGGTGCGCTTCGACGACGGAATCGCCCGAACGGTCGACTGGTACCGGGCCAACGAGGCCTGGTGGGAGCCGATCCGCTCGGGCGAGTACCGCGAGTACTACGAGCGGCAGTACGGGCGAGCGCTGGGCTGATCCGCACCGCCGCTCCTCTCCCCGTTCAGGCGGGCAGGATGTTGTTGTTGATCTGGAAGAAGTTGTGCGGGTCGTACTTGGCCTTCACCTCGGCGAGCCGACGCAGGTTGCGTCCGAACGCGCTGTCGACGCCGGCCTGCGCGGCCTCGTTGGCCAGGCCGGTGAAGTTGAGGTAGACCTCGCCCGTCCCGTACTTCGCGATCTCGCTCCACGCCGAGCGGACCCACGCCACGTTGGCGGCGTCCTCGGCGGCGTCCGACCACATGCCGTCGATCGAGATCATGTACGGCGCCCTGCGGGTCGCGAACGCGGTGTCCTCTTCGCCCACGTCGGCGATCGCGCCGCCCATGTGGAACGTGTTCACCAGCGTCAGCGGCGCCGGGCGCTCGCCGGCCTTGGCCGCGATCGTGTCGATCGCTTCGTCGGTCAGCTCGCTCAGGTACTGCGACTTCCAGTAGGCCCGCAGCGTGTCGCGCGGGAAGAGCGGGTCGAACCCGGTCTGCACGCCCACGAACGGGGTCGGGCCGGACATGTCGAACAGCGGCGTGCCGAGCTCGCGCAGGGGCTGCATGACCTTCATGCCCTCCTCCACGTCCCCGGCGTAGACACCGCCGATGATCGCGACCGGACGGTCGTGCACAGCCTCCGGCAGGTCGGGGTTGGCGGGGAAGGTGATCGTCACGCAAACCGACGTGACCTCGTTGGGCGCCTGCTCGACGTACTCCCGCCAGCGGCGCAGGATGTCGGCGGTCTCCTCGACGGGATAGAACGTCGCGGCGAACGCGACCTCCGGGCCGACCTCGTGCAGCTGGAACGTGAACGAGGTGACGACGCCGAAGTTGCCGCCGCCGCCGCGAAGCGCCCAGTACAGGTCCGGGTGCGAGTCGGCCGAGGCCGTGCGGACCTCTCCGTCGGCACCGACGATCTCGGCCTCGAGCAGGTTGTCGCAGGACAGACCGAACTTGCGCCGCAGCCACCCATAACCGCCGCCCAGCGTGAGGCCGGCGACCCCGGTGTCGGACACCACGCCGCCCGGCGTGGCGAGCCCGTACTTCTGCGTTTCCTGGTCGACGTCGGACCAGAGCGCGCCGCCGCCGACCTTGGCGGTCTTGCGCTCGCGGTCGACCTCCACCCCGTTCATCGGCGCGAGGTCGATCAGCATGCCGCCGTCGATCGTCGACAGGCCTGCGATCGAGTGCCCCCCGCCGCGCACAGCCACCCGTAGCCCTCGGTCACGGGCGAGCTTGACCGCGTTGACGACCTCGGCCGTCGTACGGCAGCTCACCGCGACGTCCGGCTCGCCGCCGTGCATAGCGTTGAAAGTGCTCCTGACAGTGGTTGTAGCCATGCTGTGATGGTCTTCACACGAGACCGGTAGAACCGTGACGTTGAGCACGCTTGACGAATTGGAGCAAAGTGTCACTCGCTGCCGCAGGTGCCCGCGCCTGGTCGAGTGGCGCGAGCTGGTCGCGCGCGAGAAGCGGGCGGCCTTCCGGGACGAGGTCTACTGGGGCCGGCCGGTGCCCGGCTTCGGCGACCCGCACGCGCGCGTCTACGTGCTCGGCCTCGCGCCGGCGGCGCACGGCGGCAACCGCACCGGGCGGGTGTTCACCGGCGACCGCTCGGGCGACTGGCTGTTCGCCTCGATGCACCGCACCGGGTTCGCGAACCAGCCCACGTCGGTGAGCGCCGGCGACGGGCTGCGGCTGGACGGCGCGTTCATCGCCGCCGCCGTCCGCTGCGCGCCGCCGGCCAACAAGCCGCTGCCGTCCGAGCGCGACAACTGCCTGCCCTACGCGGCGGAGGAGCTCGAGCTGATCCGGCCGGCCGTGATCGTCTGCCTCGGCGCGTTCGCCTGGGACGCCGCCTGCCGGCTGCACGGCGTGCGCCCGCGGCCGCGCTTCGGGCACGGTGCGATGCACGAGATCCCAGACGGGCCGGTGATGCTCGGCAGCTACCACGTCAGCCAGCAGAACACGTTCACCGGCAAGCTCACGGAGCCCATGCTCGACGCGGTGTTCGTGAAGGCGCGCGAGCTCGCCGGAGCCCTTGCTAAGGTGCCGCCTTCGTAAGGAGCCATAGCCGAGTCCTCGGTCGCCGGGCGGCCGAGGAGCGGGGGACCCACTTGTTGGGGCGAATCGCGGCCCTCTGGCCGCGTAGCGCTGCTCTTCTAGCGCGAGCCCGTCAGCTAACCCCGTAGGCGCTGAAGAAGAGAAGGAGCACCTACGCATGCATAGGACGCTGCGCGCGGGAGTCGCTGCGGCCGCCATCACATTGTTCCCGGCCGCCAACGCGGTCGCCCTCCCCTACGCCAGCCGGACGCTCAGCAAGGGCTCGAGCGGCAGCGACGTCAAGAAGCTCCAGCGCTACCTCGACGAGGCCGGCTACGAGACGGTCGCCGACGGCGCCTTCGGCCCGAACACCGCGCGCAGCGTGCGCGGCTTCGAGGCCGCCGAGCAGCGCAGCGTGGACGGCAAGGCCACGCGCTCGGACCAGCTGCTCGTGCGGGAGCGCGCCGACGAGACCGAGCCGGACACAACCGTCGAGCAGACCGAGGACGGCTACGTCGACGACAACGGCCTCGCGGTCGCGCCGGCGTCGGCGCCTCCGGAGGTCCAGGCGATCATCGCGGCGGGCAACAAGATCGCCACCAAGCCGTACCGCTACGGCGGCGGCCACGGGCGCTGGCGCGACTCGGGCTACGACTGCTCCGGCTCGATCTCCTACGCGCTGCACGGCGCCGGGCTGCTCGACACGCCGCTCGACTCGACCGGCTTCATGAGCTGGGGCGATCGCGGCCGCGGCGACTGGGTGACGATCTACGCCAACGCCGGCCACGCCTACATGACGGTGGCGGGTCTTCGCTTCGACACCAGCGGTCGAAGGCGCTCCGGCAGCCGCTGGAGCGAAACGACGCGGTCCGCGCGCGGCTACCGCGTCCGGCATCCGGAGGGACTCTGATGGCTCTCGTTGCGCTGATGGCGTTGATGCTCGGCTCGTTCGCCGGGCTGATGATCGGCCGCTGGGCGGCCGTGCTGCCGCTCGCCGCCGCGATGCCCGCGGCCGGCCTGCTGGCCGGACCCGAACTCGCCGCGGTGGGCGCGCTGGCGGCCGCCGGCCTGCTCGCCGGGGCGCACCTGCACCAGGTGGTGGCCGAGCAGTACGCGCCCCGCTAGCGGGCGCAGCCGCGGCCGCGGCGCTGGAGCGTCACCACGCGCCCGTCGTCGAGGCGCACGCGCGCCTGCACGAGGCGCCGGCGCTTGACGCTGAACCGGACCCGCTCGATCGACCTGGCATCGGCGCCGCGCACCGAGGGCCGGCAATTGCGCCGGCTCACGTGCAGGCGCAGCGCGGGCCGGGCCCGGCAGCTCCTCCCCGCGCAGGTCTGGAGCCCGTGCAGGCGCGCCGCCAGCCGGCCCATGAGCTTCGCGTACCTCGGCCGGGCGTGCAGGCTCTGGAGCTCGTAGGGGTCGTCGGCCAGGTCGTACAGCTCGCGCTCGCCGTTGACGTGCTCGACGTACTTCCATCGGTAGTTGCGCAGGGCGGTGAAGGTCAGCCCCTGGGCGGTCCCTCCCTCGATCAGCAGCTCGCGGCCCCACTCGATGCCCGGATCGGCGAGCAGGTCGAGCAGCGACCGCCCGTCCTGAACGCGGCCCGGCGTGGCGCCGGCGGCGTCGAGGATCGTCGGCGCGAGGTCGGCGTTGGTGACCAGCTGCCTGGCGGTGGCCTTGCGCGGGACGCCCGGGCCGCGCATCAGCAGCGGCAGGTGGATCGACGGCTCGTAGACGAGCACCTTGCCGGTCGGGATGCGGTGCTCGCCGTGGAAGAAGCCGTTGTCGCTCGTGAACAGGATCAGCGTGTCGTCGAGCTCGCCGGTGTCGCGCAGGGTCTTGAGGATCGAGGCGACACCGTCGTCGACCGACAGCAGCGACTCGAGCCGCTGCTGGTAGGACTCCTGGATCTTCGCGGCGCGCACCGCGCCGATCGGGGGGCGGGCCTGTAGGGCGAGCGGCTTGTCCGACATGTCGGCCTCGTTGAAGGAGGGCGGCGTGGGAAGGGCGATCGAGGCGAACGCGTCCCGGTACCGGGGTGCGACGTTGGGCGTTGCGAAGCCGGTCGGATCGCCGGGCTCGCGCGGGCCGCCGGTGTGGGGCGCGAGGAAGGCAACCGACATGAAGAAGGGCTGCTTCGACGGGGCGGCGGCGGCGATCAGCTCACCGGCGCGCGTGGTGACGAAGTCGGTCGAGTAGACGCCCGGGTAGGTGCGCGGGACGCCGTTCTCGAAGACCGTGAAGCCGTAGTAGAGGTAGGTCGACGGGTCGACCATGCCGTACCAGTCGCTGAACCCGGGCGGCACCGCGGCGGGGGCGTCGCGGCCGTAGCCGTTGAGGAACTTGCCGACGTGCATCGTGCGGTAGCCGGCCGCCTGGAGCCACAGCGGGAGCCAGTTGGAGGTGTCCAGGCGGGTGAAGCCCCCGTAGGGCAGCTTGTTGCCGAGCACGCCGTGGTTGTGGGCGTACTGGCCGGTGTAGAGCGTCGAGCGGGACGGGCAGCAGAGCGAGTAGTTGGCGAAGCTGCGCGTGAAGGTCGTGCCCCGGTCGCCGATCAGCGCCCGCGTCTTCGGCATGACCGCCATCGAGTCGTAGGTCTGGTCGTCGGTCATGAGGACCAGGATGTTCGGCCTGGCTTCGGCCGCCGGAGCGGCCAGCAGCAGGACGGCCAGCGCAAGCAGGAGGCGGGGGCGCATGTGCGTGTCAACACACGCCCGGGCCCTGGGTTTCGGCTGGGCGGAGGCCGGTGGCCTACGGCGCCCGGTCCTCGACCTCCTCGCGCAGCTCCTCCGCCTCGCGCCGGGCGTCCTCGCCCTTGTCCTTCGCGTCGCGTTCGATCTTCCTCAGCTTGCGCTCGATCTCAGCCTTGCTCGCGCCTTCGTCGATCTCCTTGCGGAGGTCGCCGGCCTGGTCGCGCACGGAGTCGGCCGCGTCCTGGACCTTGTCCTGCGCCTGGTCGAGCTTGTCCTGCGCGTCGTCGCTCCCGCAGCCTGCCGCGGCCAGCGCGGTTGCCAGCGTCGCGAGCGCGATCCATCGCCTCATCGCCATCCGTCCTTTATGCCCGCACCGTCCACGCGATACGCTCGTGGGTCGCTTGGCTTCCGATCCGCTCGCATCGTTCACCCCGCAGGTTCGAGGTTGGTTCGAACGCTCGTTTGAGCGTCCCACCGCGGCTCAGGAGCAGGCGTGGCCCGCGATCGCGAGCGGCGAGAGCGTGCTCGTCTCCGCGCCGACCGGCTCGGGTAAGACGCTCGCCGCCTTCCTGTGGGCCCTCGACCGCCTCGTCGCCGAGCCCGGCAAGGGACGGCTGGTCTACGTCTCCCCGCTGAAGGCGCTCTCCTATGACATCGAGAAGAACCTGCGCGCCCCGCTGCGCGGCATCGGCGGCGACATCTCGGTGGCGCTGCGCACCGGCGACACGCCCCAAAAGGAGCGTCAGGCGATGCTGCGCACGCCGCCCGACGTGCTGATCACCACGCCCGAGTCGCTCTACCTGATGCTGACGTCGCGGGCTCGCGAGTTCCTCGCCGACGCCGACTCCGTGATCGTCGACGAGATCCACGCCGTCGCTAAGACGAAGCGCGGCGCCCACCTGGCGCTGACGCTCGAGCGCCTCGAGCACGTGGCCGGCAAGCCGCTCCAGCGCATCGGCCTGTCGGCCACCCAGCGGCCGCTCGAGGAGGTCGGCCGCTTCCTCGTCGGCGCGGGCCGCAAGTGCCGGATCGTCGACGCCGGCGTCCGCAAGCCGCTGGACCTCCAGATCCAGGTGCCCGTCGAGGACATGGGCGAGCCCGGCGCCCACGACGTCACCGACGCGGCCTACGGGGGCCAGGGCACCGCCGCGGGCGGCGGCGACCTGATCGGCACCGGCCTCGGCGACGCTCCTCCCGCCGCGCGCTCGATCTGGCCGGCGATCTACCCCGAGCTGCTCGAGCTGGTCAAGCAGCACCGCTCGACGATCATCTTCGTCAACAGCCGCCGCGGCGCGGAGCGGCTCGCCGTGCGCCTGAACGAGCTGGCGGCCGACCAGGATGACGGCGAGGCCGCCTACATCGCGCGCGCCCACCACGGCTCGCTGGCGCGTGAGGAGCGGCTCGTCGTCGAGGACCTGCTCAAGTCGGGCGAGCTGCCCTGCCTGGTCGCCACCAGCTCGCTCGAGCTGGGCATCGACATGGGCGCGGTCGACCTCGTCATCCAGGTCGAGTCGCCGAAGTCGGTGACCGCCGGGCTCCAGCGCATCGGCCGCGCCGGCCACGGCGTCGGCGAGGTCAGCCGCGGGCGCATCTTCCCCAAGTTCCGTGCCGACCTGGTCGAGTGTGCGGTGGTCGCCAAGCGCATGCGCGACGGCGACATCGAGCCGACGGTCGTCCCCCGCAACCCGCTGGACGTGCTCGCCCAGCAGATCGTCGCCGCGGTTGCGCCCGGCGAGGACTGGAAGGTGCCGGAGCTGCACGACCTGGTCAGGCGCGCCTACCCGTTCGCCGAGCTGTCGCGGGAGCTGCTCGACTCGGTCCTCGACATGCTCGACGGCCGCTACCCGTCGGAGGAGTTCTCCGAGCTGCGGCCGCGCATCGTCTGGGACCGGGTGGAGGACACGATCCGAGCTCGCCGGGGCGCGCTCCAGCTCGCCGTCACCAATGCCGGCACGATCCCCGACCGCGGCCTGTACGGCGTGCACCTGCCCGACGGCCGCCGCGTCGGCGAGCTCGACGAGGAGATGGTCTACGAAGCGCGGCCCGGCCAGACGTTCCTTCTTGGCGCGTCGACCTGGCGCATCGAGGAGATCACCCGCGACCGGGTGATCGTGACGCCGGCGCCGGGCGCGCCCGGGGCGGTGCCGTTCTGGAAGGGCGACGGCGTGGGCCGGCCGAAGGAGCTGGGCGAGGCGATCGGCGCCTTCGTGCGCGAGGCCGTGGACCGCGACCCGGCCCAGCTGGCCTCCGAGTACGACCTCGACGAGCGCGCCGCGCGCAACCTGTCCGCCTTCCTGCGCGAGCAGCGCGACTCCACGCGCGTGGTGCCGAGCGACCGCACGATCGTGATCGAGCGCTTCCGCGACGAGATCGGCGACTGGCGCCTGTGCGTGCTGTCGCCTTACGGCGGGCGCGTGCACGCCGCCTGGGCGCTCGCCCTGTCGGCGCGTGTGCGCGACGAGTTCGGGCTCGAGTCGGACGCGATCTGGTCCGACGACGGGATCATCGTCCACCTGCCCGACGCCGACGAGGCGCCCGCGGCCGAGCTGGTGCTCGTCCAGCCCGACGAGCTCGAGGAGCTGGTCGTGCGCGAGCTGTCG
>JBQGCL010000194.1:0-6530 GCA_052038485.1 Thermoleophilaceae bacterium
ACGATCGTCGCCGGCGCCGCAATCCTGCTCGAGTCGATGCGCGCCTGCGGGCTCGGCGAGATCGAGGTCAGCGAGCACGACATCCTCCACGGGGCCGCGCTGGGCGCTTCAAGATGAAGGCGCCGGCATCTTGCCGGCGCCTTCAAAAACGGCCCCATCAGGACGGGCAGGGGTACGTGCCATGAAAGGGCCTTGCGGCTCGGACGGCGGGAGGCGCCGATACGATGCGGCTTCGCCCGAACCTATGTACCGGGTGACTGCCGACGGGTTCGCCGCACGGCAGGCATCACCCAGCGCGGCGAACTATATCCCCTTTGGTAGCGGTTGAACAGGGCCCAGCGGTGACCTGCGTATACAGAGTCGGTCAGGCCAGATTTGCCTTACGCGGGTACACCACGTCCGGGTCTGTGAGGATGTTCACGAGGGCCGGCTTGCCCGACGCGAACGCGCGTTCCAGGGCGGGCCGGAGCTGGTCCGGACGCTCCACCAGCTCGGCGTGTCCGCCCAGGGCTTCGACCACCTGGTCGTAGCGGCAGCCCGGCTGGAGCTCGGCCGCGACGGAGTAGCCGTAGAGGAACTCCATGGGGTGCTTCTCGAGCGCCCAGATGCCGTTGTTGCCCATCACGCCGACGATCGGCAGGCCGTGGCGGACGAAGCTGTCGAACTCCATCCCGGCGAACCCGAAGGCGCCGTCGCCGAGCAGCAGGCAGACCTGGCGCTCGGGATGGGCGGTCTTCGCGGCCAGCGCGTAGCCGGGGCCCGAGCCGAGGCAGCCGTACGGGCCCGGGTCCATCCAGCAGCCCGGCTCGTAGGTCTCGATCATGCGGCCGGCGAACGAGACGAAGTCGCCACCGTCGCCGATCACGACCGCGTCGCGGTCGAGCACCTGGTTGAGCTCGTGGTAGACGCGCAGCGGGTGCAGCGGCGCGCGATCGTCGGTCAGGTCGGCCTGCTCGCCGGCCCGCTTCTCGTTCTCGGCCTCGCGCAGCTCGGTCACCCAGCCGCTGCGCTCCGCCCCGCCGGCGGCGCCCTCGCGCAGCGCGTCGAGCGTCGCGGCCACGCCGCCGTAGAGCTCGGCGGCCACCTCGCGCGGGTGCGGGCGCCCCGGCGGCGTCGAGCCGAGCACGACGACCTGGGTGTCGTCGCCGAAGGAGCCGCCGAAGCCGAGCCGGAAGTCCATCGGGACGCCGACCACGAGCGCCAGGTCGGCGCCCTTGAGGCCGGCGCCGCGCGCGCGGGAGAAGAACATCGGATGGTCGGCCGGCACGCAGCCGCGGGCCAGGCCGTTCAGGAAGACCGGGACCGACAGCTCCTCGCAGAGCCGAACGAGCGCCTGCTCGGCGCGCGCCCAGTAGAGCCCCGTGCCAGCCATCACGACCGGCTTGCTGGCCGACTTGAGCAGCGCGGCCGCGCGGTCGAGCGCGGCCCCGTCGGCGGCGGGGTGCGCCAGCGGGTCGTCCAGCGAGGCGGGCGCGTCGGCGTCCGCATCGGATTCCATGAACACCTGGTCGAGCGGGAAGTCGACGAACGCCGGCCCGGTCGGCGCGGCGACGGCCGCGTGCAGCGCCTCGTCGAGCAGCCCCGGGATCTCCGCTGTCGTCTGCGCCGTGCGGGCGAGCTTGACGACCGGCTCCACGAACGGGATGTGATCGATCTCCTGGAGCGAGCCCTGGCCCCAGCGGAAGGCGGGCGCACGACCGCCGAGCACGACCATCGGCGAGCCGTTCTGGAACGCCGAGGCCATGCCGCTCATCCCGTTGGTCACGCCCGGGCCGGCGGTCAGCGCGGCCACGCCCGGCTCGCGCGTCGCCTTGGCCCAGCCCTCGGCCGCGAAGGCGGCCGACTGCTCGTGACGCACGTCGACGATGTCGATCCCCTCGTCGCGGCAGCCGTCGTAGATCGAGAAGAGGTGGCCGCCGGAAAGGGTGAACAGCTTGGACACGCCGTGGGCCTTCAGGCGCTTCGCCACCAGCCGGCCGCCGTGGAGCTGGGCCTGTTCGGTCTCGGTGCTCATCAGGGGTCGCGAGCCTACTTGATCGGGTATACACCAATGCCCGATGGTGACCGCGCTCAACGGCGATTTTCAGGGGACGTTCCCCTTCGAGCCGAGCTTCGTGAAAGCCGGCGACATCGAGCTGCACTACGTCGACGAGGGCCCGCCCGATGCGGCGCCGCTGCTGTTCGTTCACGGCAACCCGACCTGGAGCTACCTCTGGCGCCGCCCGATCGCGGAGTTCAGCTCGAATGGGCACCGCTGCGTCGCCTTCGACCACATGGGCTTCGGGCGCTCTGGCAAGCCGCGTGCGCTGGCCGCCTATTCGCTCCAGCGCCACGTGGACAACGCGCTCGCGCTGATCGACTCGCTCGACCTCACCGACGTAACCCTGGTCGCCCACGACTGGGGCGGGCCGATCGGGCTCGGCGCTCTGCTGGAGCGCCGCGAGCGCCTGCGCCGGATCGTCCTGATGAACACCTGGGCGTGGGAGCTGCCGAGCTTCCTGCCGCCGTTCCTGCGCGAGTTCCGCACCGAGGGCCTGGGAGAGATCCTCGCGCTGGGCGGCAACCTGTTCGTCGAGTCGATCCCCGGCGGTATGCGCCGGCGCGACCCCGACCCGGTGATGATGGAGGCCTACCGCGCCCCGTTCCCGGACTACTGGTCGCGCGCGGGGACGCTCGCATTCCAGCGCGAGATACCGCTGACCGAGCGCGACCGCAGCGCGCCGCTGATGGCGTCGATCCACGAGCGGCTGCCCGGCTTGGATGTGCCGGTGCTGCTCGTATGGGGCATGCGCGACCCGGTCTTCCAGCCCGTCTTCCTCGATCAGTGGCGCGAGCTGCTCCCCGAGGCCGAGACCGTCGAGCTCGAGGACGCCTCGCACTTCGTCGTGGAGGACGATCCGGCCGGCGTGACCGGCGCTATTGCGGGTTTCCTGCGCTGACGCGCCGCGACGCGGCTTCGATGCTCTCGACGTTGCGCGGCAGAACCTCCACGCGCAGGCGGTTGCCGAACACAACGTGCAGCACCACGCCGCCGAAACGCTCGGCGAGCAGCCGGGCGTCGCGCTCGGCGTCCTCGACCTCCTGATCCGAGAGGCCGCAGGCCTCGAGGAAGCGCCGGGCGATCGGGCCCTCGAGCTCTCGCGTCGAGAGCTCGAGCTGCTCGGTCCGGAACAGCCCGGTCGTAACCCCTGCGGTGGGCGACACCACGACGGCCGCCATGTCGTCCGAGGACGCGTTCGCCTCCGCGGCGACGCGCTCGATCAGACGGCGCGCCGTGGCATCGTCGCCCAGCTCGGCCAGCAGCTCCGTCAGGCGCTCGCGTCCGAGGACGCCCTCCGGGGTGCGGGCCTCCATCAGGCCATCGGTGAAGAGACAGGCGACCGCGCCCGGTACCAGCGGCACCGTGCTCTGACGCAGGCCGGTGCGGACGCCGACGCCGATCGGCGGCGACGACGCCGCCGTGACCGGCTCGTGCTCCTGCGGCCCGACCACGATCGGCGCCGGGTGGCCGGCGCTCGCGTAGGTCAGCGAGCCGGTGTCCGGGTCGTGAACGGCCAGCAGAACGGTCGCGAAGTCGCCGCCGAGGTTGTCGTCGATGACTCGGCCGGCGACCTGCAGCGCCACGCGCGGCTCGAGACCGGCCTCGAGGTAGGCGCGCAGTGTGTAGCGCATGAAGGCGGTGCGGGCGAGCGCGCCGCGACCGTGGCCGGAGACGTCGCCCAGGATGAACCCGACGCGGCCGCCAGTGAGCGGCAGCACGTCGTAGAAGTCGCCGCCCGCGCCGGGGCCCTCGGCCGGCCGGTAGGCCACCGAGGTCAGCAGCGCGCCGACCTTGTCGGGCACCGGTGGCAGCAGCGCGGTCTGGAGCAGGCCCACCTCCTGGAGCAGCTCGCGCCGCTGGCGCGCCAGCCGGCGCGCGCGCATCGCGGCCAGCAGGTAGCCGATGCCGAGCATGACCGACAGGGCGGCGAGCGCCGCCAGTGCGGCCTTCAGCTCGTCCGGCACGACCTCGACAAGGCGCTCGACGGTGTTGGTGACGACGTTGTTCCCCTCGTCGCCGGCACCAGCACCGCCGTTGTCGCCGTTGCCGCCCGGCCCGTTGCCGCCGTTGCCGGCGGGCTGGTCCTCACCGGGCTGGAGCGCCGCGAGCTGCGTGCCGTCGGCGATCGCGCCGCCGCCCGAGCCGCCGTTCGCGGCAGTGCCGCCGTTGTCGCTGGCGGCCACGCCAAACCTGACCGTGTTGTCGCCCTCGCCACCGCCGCCGTCGATGTCTCGCGAGTCGGCGACGTTGCCCTCGCCGTCCCCGATCGTTCCGAGCGGGTTGCCGGGCTCGTTCTCGGGCGGCGTCGCCGGGCCGGGCTCGTCGCCCGTGTCGTCCGGCAGGATCACCTGCGGCCGCGAGTTCGGGTCCGGAGCCGGCTCCTCGGTGGGCTGGTCGTCGTCGGGCGGGTCGTCGCCCTTGCTGCCTCCGCTCGGCGGGGTCGGGTCCTCCTCTTCGCCGGTGTCCGGGTCCTCGCCGGGCGGGCTGTCCGGATCCGTCGTGCCGCCGTCGGTGCCCTTGTCGCCGCCGCTGCCCGGCTCCTCGTCCTCGCCGGTGCCCGGGTCCTCGCCGGGCGGCTCCGTGGTCGGCGGCGTCTCGCCCCCTCCGGCGCCCGGATCCTCGCTGCCGGGCTCCTCCGTCGTCGGCTCCTCCGTCGTCGGGTCGTCCGTACTGGGCTCCTCCGGCGCGGTGCCGGGGTCCTCCGGAGCCGTGCCCGGGTCCTCGGTCGCCGGCTCGTCGCCCAGCACCGGCTCCTCGACCGGCACCGGAAGGTCAACCTTGTCGGGCGGCCCGTCGTTCGCCTGCGCGTTCGAGAGCAGCACGACGGCGAGCGCGATGAAGACCGTTACGGCCGTGCCGACGCGAGCCAGGAAGACCCGCGCCTGATGACGCAGGATGTGGGAGGGGGCCACGCTAGTTATGTCGGCTGATCACGCGTCCGTGATTAGGCGGTCTGGGGCGGGTAGGACGATCGTCCAAGCCTGGGATCAAGGCACGCGGAGCTCCCGGGCTCGGTGTCCTAACTCACTTTGCCTCACCTTCGGCTTCCGTGCCACCGGTGAAAGTTATTCGTCCTCTGGACGCTCCTGGCCCGGCCAGCTGCCCGTGGCGCTCGCGAAAGCGCGCCTGGAGTAGTGATCCGAGGCCTCCTTCACAGCCCGGAAGATGGCCCCCTGCACCGCAGCGGCGATCAGCAGCTTGCGCCAGTCGATGTCGCGGTGCTTGGAATCCGGCGGCTCCTCCTCGTCGAACAGGCCCCAGACCTGGTCGAACAGCTTCTTCGAGACGAACCCCGCCAGGAGCCCTCCGCCTACGCTGACGGGGATGAACAGCAGCTTGGCCATTGCGCTTGTATACCCGATGCCCGGGTAGGCGAACTGGCACAGCCAGCGCCCTTAAAAGGCGCGGCCCCTCGGGGCATTGTGGGTTCGAGTCCCACCCCGGGCACTTTTCAGCGCAACTTTGCCCTTGCTACGGTGTCGCAGGGGCGGGATCCCAGTCTTGGAAGCCTCGGCTCTTCAACACCCCGCGCGGTTGCCCGCGCTGGCAGGTCGTTCGCCGCTCCTGCGGCTGCAGAGCGACGAGCGGCTGGTTGCCCTGATCCGTCGCGGGCACCACGGCGCCTTCGAGGCGCTCGTGCAGCGCTATCAGCCGCGGCTGCTCGCCTTCTGCCGCCACATGCTCGGCTCCACCGAGGACGCCGAAGACGTTCTCCAGGAGGTCTTCGCGGCGTCCTTCAACGCGATCTGCGCCGACGACCGCCCGATCAACGCGCGCCCCTGGCTGTACCGGATCGCCCGCAACCGCTGCCTCAACCACCTGCGCCGCCCGCAGGCGTCCGGTCAGGACTCGATGGACGTGTTCGAGCGCGACGCCGGCGCCAGCACGGCCGACACCGTCCACGAGCGCGAGGAGTTCCGCCAGATCGTCGCCGACGTGGGCGAGCTGCCCGAGACCCAGCGCACCGCGCTGCTGCTGCGCGAGATCGACGCGCTCTCGTACGAGCAGATCGCCGAGGCGATGGAGACGACGGTCCCCAGCGTCAAGTCGCTGCTCGTGCGCGCGCGCGTGGCGCTCGCCGAGGCAGCCGAGGCGCGGCTGCTGACCTGCGCGGAGGTGCGGATCGAGCTGGGCCGGGTGGCCGAGGGCATCTCGCGCACCTCGGCGCCGATCCGGCGCCACCTCAAGGCGTGCGACCGCTGCCGCACCTTCCGCGGCGAGCTGCGCCGCACCAACAAGGCGCTCGCCTCGATCTACCCGGTCGGCCCGCTGCTGCTGCTCAAGAAGCTCTGGATCGCGAAGCTCGGCTTCGGCGCGGGCGCGAGCGCGGGCGCCGGTGCCGGCGCCGCGGCCACCTCGGGCGGCGGGGCCGCCGCGGGCGTGGGCGTGGGCGCGACCGCAGCGGCCGCGGGCGGCATCACCGCCGGCGGCATCACGGCCGGCGGCGCGTTCTCGGCCGGCATCTCCACGGTGGCCTCGAAGGCCGCCG
>JBQGCL010000195.1:0-8306 GCA_052038485.1 Thermoleophilaceae bacterium
GCGGCCGTGCTCGTCGAAGTAGCGGCGCGCCTCTTCCTCCTTGTCGCGCGCCTTGTCGCCCTCGACGCCGATCCGGAACAGCAGGTTCAGCAGCAGCACCGCGGTGGCGGCGCTGACGAACATCGCGCCGGCCGCGACGGCGCCGGTCGCCCAGACGACCATGCCGGCCAGGAACAGCACCCCTGGTATCCCGTAACGGACGGCATTGACGGCGATCGGACTCATGGTCGACTAGTTTGCACGACCTCAACCAGCTAACTAGGAGAGGGAATCACGTGGGTGTACTCGATGGAAAGGCGGCGATCGTCACCGGGTCGGCCCGGGGCATCGGCCGCGCCACGGCAGAGCTGCTCGCCGAGCACGGCGCCCGAGTCCTGATCAACGATCTGGACGGCGACGTCGCCGAGCAGGCCGCCTCCGAGATCGGCGGCGAGACCGCTGTCTTCGGCGGTGACCTGACCCAGCCGGGCGTGCCCGATCAGCTCGTACAGAAGGCCGTCGACGAGTTCGGTCAGATCGACATCATCGTCAACAACGCCGGCTATACCTGGGACGGCGTCGCGCACAAGATGACCGACGAGCAGTTCCAGGCGATGCTCGACATCCACACGGTCGTCCCGTTTCGGGTCATCCGCGCCGCGGCGCCGCACCTGCGCGAGCCGGCGAAGGCCGAGCGCGACGAGGGCCGAGAGGTCTTCCGCAAGATCGTCAACGTCAGCTCGATCTCGGGCACGATGGGCAATGCCGGCCAGGTCAACTACTCGGCCGCCAAGGCGGGCGTGGTCGGCCTCACGAAGACGCTCGCCAAGGAGTGGGGCGGCTTCAAGATCAACGTCAACGCGGTCGCGTTCGGCTTCGTCGAGACCCGCCTGACCGCCTCCAAGGAGGAGGGCGGCAAGATCGAGATCGAGGGCAAGGAGATCGACCTCGGCATCCCCGAGCAGATGCGCCAGCTGGCCGCCGCGATCATCCCGCTGGGCCGTGGCGCTACGCCCGAGGAGGCGGCCGGACCGGTCTTCTTCCTCTGCTCGCCCTGGGCGAACTACGTGCACGGACAGATCCTGCACGTGACCGGGGGCCAGTTCGGCGGGATGTACGGGTAGGGCGTCTGCTCGGGCCCGGGCCAACGGCAGCGATAAAGGGCGGCTCACGCCACGAGGTTGCAGTTTGCCCCCTATTACGTAGCTAAAGACAACCTCGTGGCCGGGGCCCAGCCCTTATTGCTGTCGTAAGCGTCGGAGCCGCTGGGCGGCTCAGTCCAGCAGCGCGCTGCGCAGCACCTTGCCGCCCGGGCCGGTGGGGATCTCCTCGCGGAACTCCACCTTGCTCGGCACCTTGTAGTCGGCCAGGCGCTCGCGGCAGTAGCGGATCAGCTCGCGCTCCTGGGCGTCTCCGGCGGGGACCACGACGGCCTTGACCGTCTCCTCGCCGGGGACGTCGCTCTCCACGCCGAGCACGACGACCTCGCTGACCTTGGGGTGCACGGCGAGCACGTCCTCGACCTCGACCGGATCGACCTTGTCGCCGCGCACGTCGATCAGCCGCTTGGTGCGGCCGGTCAGGAACAGCCTGCCCTCCTCGTCGAGGCGGCCGCGGTCGCCCGAGCGGAACCAGCCCTCGCGGAACGCGTCGGCGTTGAGCTGCTCGGCGTCCGCGTAGCCCGGCGTCATCGCCTTGCTGCGGATCAGCACCTCGCCGATCCGGCCCTCGTCGACCGGCTCGCCCGACTCGTCGGCGATGCGCAGCTCGACGCCGTCGATCGGCTTCCCGACCGAGCCCGCCGTGCCGCGCGCGTCGGCGTCGGCGTTGACGGTCACGCAGCCGGCCTCGGTACACCCGTACAGCTCGCGCACCGGCACGCCGAACCGCTCGTGGAATGCCTTGAAGGTCGCCCGCGGCAGCGCCGCCGCCGCCGAGAAGCACAGCCGCAGCGAGGACAGGTCCGCGTCCTCGGGCGCCTCGGCCAGCATGCGGAACGTGAATGGCACGCCCGGGAACACCGTCACGCGCTCGCGCTCGATCTGGGCCAGCGCCCGCGCGCGCTGGAGCACGAACGGGTTCGGGTTGTCGAACAGCACCAGCGTGGCGCCGCTGCGCACGGCGGCCAGCAGGCAGCAGCCCATGCCATAGGTGTGGAAGAGGGCGATCGTGCAGAAGACGCTGTCCTCGGCGGTCAGCCCGATCGCATCGACGTAGGAGTCCGCCTCCGCGAGCAGGTGCGCGTGCGTGCGAGGCACCCGCTTGGGCCGCCCGGTCGAGCCCGACGAGTACTGGAAGACCGCGTCGTCGTCGGCGCCCGGCGCCGACGGCAGCTCGCCGCCCTCGAGCGCGTCGAGATCGACGATCAGCTCGGGCGGGCTGTCCAGCCGCTCGGCCACCGAACGGCAGCCGGGCTCGCCGTCGGCGTCGGTGATCACGGCGCGGACGCCGCTGTCGCGGAAGTGGAACTCGAGCTCGGCCTCCTTGAAGTGCGGGTTGAGCGGCACAACCACGCCGCCCGCACGCAGGATCGCCAGGAACGCGATCGGGAACGCCGGCACGTTCGGCAGCACGAGCGCAACGGGCGCGCCGTCGGTGAGGCCTCGCGCCGCGAGGGCCCCGGCCAGCCGGTCGACTCGCTCGCCCAGCTCCGAATAGCTGATCCGCTCGTCGCCATGGACCAGCGCGGTTCCGTCCGTGCGGGCGTCGAGCAGCTCGGTGACGGCAGAGGCCTGGGTGCTCATCGGGCCGCCATCCGCGACTCGCCCTCGTGGACCTTGATCTCGCCGCCCGGCGCCGCATAGGCCGCCAGGGCGTTGATGAGGGCGCGCGCCTTGAGCATGATCTCTTGGTACTCGGCCTCGTGGTCGGACTGCATGACGATTGCACCGCCCGTCCCAATCGTGGTCGTCTCGCCGTCCATCACGATCGTGCGGATCACGATGTTGAGGTCACAGCCGCCGCTGAGGCCGAGGTAGCCGATCGCGCCCGAGTAGACCCCGCGCGCCTCGCCCTCGAGCTCGTCGATGATCTCCATCGTCCGCTTCTTGGGCGCGCCGGTCATCGAGCCGCCCGGGAAGCAGGCCCGGATGCCGTCCGGCGGCTCGACGTCGTCGCGCAGCCGACCGCGGATCGTCGAGACCAGCTGGTGCACGGTCTCGTAGCTCTCGATCGCCATCAGGTGAGGCACGTGCACCGTCCCGATGTCGCAGACGACGCCCAGGTCGTTGCGCAGCAGGTCGGTGATCATCAGGTTCTCCGCGCGCGTCTTCTCGTCCGTGCGCAGCTCCTCGGCGAGGCGCAGGTCCTCGGCGCGGTCGGCGCCGCGGTGGGTGGTGCCCTTGATCGGCTTCGCCTCGAGCCAGCGGTCGCGGCCCACGCTCAGGAAGCGCTCGGGCGACGAGCTCAGCACCGACGCCTCGCCGAACCGCAGGTAGGACGAGAACGGCGCCGGGTTGATGTGGCGCAGCGTGCGGTAGAGCGGCAGCGGGTCCGGCGAGAGCTCGGTCCTCACCTTGTTGGTCAGGCAGACCTCGTAGCTGTCGCCCTCGATCAGGTACTCCTTCACACGCTGGATGTCATCGAGGTACTGCTGGTGCGAGCGGCTCAGGTAGAACTCGGCGACGTCGACCTCCGCGGCCGGCTCCACCGGCTCCAGGGGCGGCATCGACTCGAGCCGCGCGGCGGTCTCGGCGATCCAGCGCCGGCCCTCGTCCTCGCTGGTGGGCTCGGTGACGCAGAGCAGGTAGACGCACTTCTCGTAGTGGTCGAACGCGATCAGCCGGTCGGCGAAGATGAACGCCGCGTCCGGCATCGACGACTGGTGCGGCAGGTCGCCCTCGACGTCGGCCTTGAGCTCGTAGCCGAAGTAGCCGACGAAGCCGCAGTTGAAGTCGAAGGGCAGGTCGTCGGAGAGGTAGCGCAGCCGCTTCATCTCGCGGCTCAGGTAGTCGAAGATCGACTCCTCATGGACCTCGCTGGAGACGCCGCGCGCGACGTTCACGCGCCGGGTCGCCACGTCGTAGGTGATCACCGAGCTCAGCGGTCCGCCGCTGGCCCCCATGAACGAGAAGCGCGAGCGCTCGTCGATCTTGCTGCTGTCGAGCCAGAACGAGTAGCCGTGATCGCCGTAGAAGTTGACGAAGACCTGCTCGGGGTCGTAGACGCGGTCGATGCGCTCGACCTGGAGGCTGAGGCGCGGGCGCGACGGGGGCGACCAGTTGCCCCTCGGCTTGGGCGTCGGCATCGTCGAGGTGCGGCTGCCGGCGTGCGCGAGCGTCAGGTCGCGGAAGTTGGCGAGCAGGTGGCGGCCCCATTCGGTCTCGATCGACTCGGGGTGGAACTGCACGCCCCAGACCGGCCGCGAGCGGTGCGCCAGGCCCATCAGCACACCGTCGCTCGTCCACGCCGTGCCCTCGAGCTCCTCCGGCAGCGGCTCGGGGACGCACAGCGAGTGGTAGCGAACCACCTGGAAGCCCTGCGGGATCCCGGCGAACAGCGGCGAGTCGTCGTGGTAGACCGCGCTCAGGCGCCCGTGCATGACCTCGGGCGCGTGCACGACCTGGCCGCCGGTGAAGTGGCCGATGCCCTGATGGCCGAGGCAGACGCCCAGCAGCGGCACCTCGGCCTCGCGGATGGCGTCGGCACAGATGCCGAAGTCCTTCGGGTTGGAGGGCGTGCCGGGCCCCGGCGAGACGACGATGTTGTCGAACTCGCCGCCGGCGATCTCGGCCCACGTGCCGCCGTCGTTGCGGACGACGGTCGGCTCCTCACCGTTCGCCTCCGCCAGCAGCTGGAAGAGGTTGTAGGTGAACGAGTCGTAGTTGTCGATCAGCAGCGTCTTCAAGAGATCCAGGTTAGACCGGGAATTGGCAACGGGCGAGCGATCAGTCGATCAAGTACTTGCGCAGGATCTTTCCGAGCGGGCTCTTTGGAATTTCCTCCCGAAATTCGACAACTTGAGGCACCTTGAAGTTGGCCAGGCGCTGCTGGCAGAAGCCGATCAGCTCCTTCTCCTCGAGCTCCTCGCTGGGCACGACGACGGCCTTGACCTGCTCCTCCCCGGGAACCTTGGTCGCCACGCCGACGACGACGGCCTCGGACACCTTCGGATGCGCGACGACGACGTCCTCGACCTCGATCGGGTCGATCTTGTAGCCGCCGACCTCGATCAGCAGCTTCTTGCGGCCGGTGATCGTGAGCCGGCCGTCCTCGTCGAGCTTGCCGAGGTCGCCGCTGAGGAAGAAGCCGTCGCGGAAGGCCTGCTTGTTGAGCTCCTCCATGTCCGCGTAGCCGCTGGTGAGGCCAGGGCTGCGGACGGCGATCTCCCCGACGGTGTCGGGCGGAACGAGCTGCCCCTCCTCGTCCTCGATCAGCACCTCCACGCCGTCGACCGGCGCCCCGACGGACTCGAAGGTCGCGACCGGGTCGTCGTCGAGGTTGGCGGTCAGCGTCCCCGCCTCGGTGCAGCCGTACAGCTGACGCACGGGCACCCCGAACTTCTCGAGGAACTCGTCGAAGAACGGACGCGGGAGCGCGGTGCCGGCCGAGAAGGCCAGCCGGATCGACGACAGGTCGGCGGTCTGAGGCGCCTCCGCCATCAGCCGGAAGTTGAACGGCACGCCGGGGTAGATCGTCACGCCCTCGGACTCGAGCAGCTCCATGGCGCGCTGGCGGCGCAGCAGGAACGGGTTCGGATCCTCGAGCAGCACGAGCGTCGCGCCGGTGCGGATCGCCGCGACCATGCAGCAGCCCATCCCGTACGTGTGGAACAGCGGGATCGTGCAGAAGATCTTGTCCTCCGCCGTGATCCCCATCCAGTCGTAGTACTCGGCCTCGCCGCGCAGCTGCCCGTGGGTGCGGGCCACGCGCTTGGGGCGGCCGGTCGAGCCCGAGGAGAACATGTAGACGAGCGGCTCACCCTCCGAGCGCTTCGTCAGCCTGGCGGGCTCGGACCGCATCAGCATGTCGAGCGTGAGCGCCTGACCGTGCGCGGCGCTGGTGGGAATGACCTTGGCGGGCTCGTCCCAGCTCGCGACGATCCGCTCGCAGACGCCGGCGCTGCGGTCGTCGCTGATGACCGCGCGCACGCCGCACTGGCGGAAGTAGAACTCGAGCTCGTCCTGCTTGAAGGCGGGGTTGACCGGAACGACGACCCCACCCAGCGCGGAGATCGCGAGGTAGCTCGCAACGAAGGTCGGGTCGTTGGGGAGCAGCAGCGCGACCGCGTCGCCGGCGCCGATGCCCTCGGCGGTCAGCCCGGCCGCCAGGCGCTCGACGCGGTCGACGAGCTCGGCGTGCGTGACGCGCTCGTCGCGGTAGACGAGTGCCTCTCCGTCCGGACGCGCCGACGCGCTCTGGTAGAGCAGATCCATCAGCATGGGGCGGCTCCTACTCCTGCCCGTTCTTGCGCTGAACGAACGCCTCGATGCTCGCGACGCTCTCGAAGTTCTCGGGGCTCAGGTCCTCGTCGCCGACCGTGATGCCATACCGCTCCTCGAGGAAGCCGACGAGCTCCATCACGCCGTGCGAATCGACGATCCCCTTGCTCAGCAGGTTCTCCTGGGGATCGATCTCGGTGATGCCCCTGCCCTGCGTGAGCTCGCTCAGGATGAACTGCTCGATATCCGCGGAAACACTCATGCCCCGAAGGTATCGGCAAAGATGGAGGAATGCTTCAACGCGGGGCAGCTGGCGCGATCGACCCGGCCCAGGGCGTCTTCGAGACCACGCTCGTGGTCGACGGGAGGGCGGTCGAGGTCGACGCTCACCTGGCCCGGCTGGAGGCGAGCGTTCGCGAGTTGTACGACCTGCCGCTGCCCCCGGATGCCCGGTCGCTGATCGAGGAGGGCGCCGCGGGGCTGGCGCTCGGGCGGCTGCGGCTGACCGTCGTGCCCGGTGAGGAGGCGAGCGTGCGGACCGCCGAGGTCGACGCCGCGCTGGTCTTCCCGTCGCGGCCCTCCGAGATCGCGCTCGTCACCGTGTCCGGCTGGAACGGCGCCCACAAGTGGGCCGACCGGAGCCTGCTGGGCGGCTTCGAGGCCGAGCACGCCCCCGCCGTACCCGTGCTCGTGGACGAGGACGGCTCGGTGCTCGAGGGCTCGCGGTCGAACCTGTTCGCCGACCTGGACGGCGTCGTGGTGACGCCGCCGACCGACGGCCGCATCCTGCCGGGGATCGCGCGCGCACGCGCGATCGAGGTGGCGCGAGCGGCGGGTATCGAGGTCGTGGAGCGCCGGATAAGCGTCGACGAGCTCGCCCCCGCGGCCGAGGTCTTCATGACGGGCGGCGTGCGCGGGGTCGAGCCGGTGGGGCGCTGCGCGGGCCTCGCTGAGTGGGATTCCGGCGAGTTCACGGCACGAGTCGGTGCCGAGCTTCAGAAGGCGTGGCTAGGTGCCGATGATCCGTCCTAGACTCGCCCCATGCCCGTAGACGAATCAGCAGAGCTCCAGCAGCTCATCATGATGAGCGGCCACGCCCCCGACGATCAGGTCGAGGACGTCCTGCTGCGCCTGAACGAGGCCGGCTCCTACGGCCGCGTGGCGCCGGGGCGCGACTCGATCGTGATCAGCGCGTTCGGCGATCCGCAGATGATCCACAGCCTCGGGCTCGAGAACGTGCCGGGGGTCGAGCGGGTGCTGCCGGTCTCCAAGCCCTACAAGCTGGCGTCGCTCGAGTCCCAGCCCGAGCGGACCGTGATCCAGACGCGCGGGCGCCGCATCGGCGGCGACTACTTCGGCTTGATCGCGGGCCCGTGCACCGTGGAGTCGCGCGAGCAGACGCTCGAGACCGCCCGGGCCGTGAACGAGGCCGGCGCGACGATGCTGCGCGGCGGCGCCTTCAAGCCGCGCACCTCGCCCTACAGCTTTCAGGGGCTCGGCTCCGAGGCGCTGCGGATCCTGTCCGAAGCGCGCGAGGACACCGGCCTGCCGCTGGTCACCGAGGTGCTCGACCCGCGCCAGCTCGAGGAGGTCGTGGAGTTCGCCGACGTGCTTCAGATCGGCGCGCGCAACATGCAGAACTTCCTGCTGCTCGCCGAGTGCGGCAAGACCGACAAGCCGGTGCTGCTCAAGCGCGGCGCGTCCGCCTCGATCGAGGAGCTGCTGATGGCCGCCGAGTACATCCTCAAGGAGGGCAACGCGCGGGTGATCCTCTGCGAGCGCGGCATCAAGACCTTCGAGCGCTCAACCCGCTTCACGCTCGACATCAGCGCGGTGCCGGTGCTCCAGGAGGAGACCCACCTGCCCGTGATCGTGGACCCGTCGCACCCGGCCGGACGGCGCGAGCTGGTGCCGGCCCTGGCCCGCGCGGCGGTGGCCGCGGGCGCC
>JBQGCL010000196.1:0-3815 GCA_052038485.1 Thermoleophilaceae bacterium
TGAAGCGCATCCAGATCAAGCTCATTGATCGTGGCTTCGGCGATCGGATAGGTCTGCGGGCCCCACCACGCCGAGCTGATGAGCTCCGCCACGAGCAGCTCGTAAAGGTCTGGATCTCGTTTCCGATCGACCTCGTCAAGCGCCTGCTCAAAGACCGCAAGAGCATCCGCGATCCGGTCGGTGAACCAGAGCGCGCGACCCAGCTCGAGTGCGACCTCGCCGCGCCGCGCCAGGTCGGGAAGGAGCTCGAGACCGGCCTGCAGGTGCTCGGCCGCAGCCGGGCCGTTCGTTCGCCGCTCGGCAAGGCCGAGCTCGACCTGCACCTCTGCCCGGGCAGCCGGATCAATCCGCTCCTCGAGCGCGCGGCTGAGATATCCCACTGCGGCATCGGCCGCGCCCTGGGCGAGTGAGCGCTCGGCCGCTTGGCGCAGCGTCGAGACCACGAACGAGTCGGCCTGTGGGGCCACGCGGAGCAGGTGCCCCGCCGCGCTCTCCGGCAGGGCGCCGGCGTGCAGCAGCAGTTCAGCGGCCATGCGGTGCGCGGCGTTTCGTTCGACCACATCGAGCGTCTGGTAGACGGCGCTGCGGACGACGGGGTGGAAGAACTCGAGCGGATCCTCGCGCCGCAGGAGGTCACGCCGAACGAGTGCGGCAGCGGCCGGACCAAGCTTGCTTGCTTCCACGCCGGCGACAGCGGCCGCGTGGCGCAGCGCGGTCCCGTCGCCCAGGATCGAGGCCGCGCGGAGGACGGCAAGGGCCTCCGGCGGCAGGCGAACGAGGCGGAGCCCGACCGCGCGAGAAACGCCCTGCGCCCCGATTTCCAGCAGACGGGGCACCTGCTTGGCGGTGGGGCTGGTTCCCTCTCGTGCAACCGCGTCGAGTACCGCGTTGACGAACAGCGGGTTGCCGCCAGTCGCCGTTTCGAGGGCCGCGCAGAAGGCTTCGTCCGGCTCCAGGCCGTGCAGCTCGCGCGCGAGCACCGCGATCGAGACGCGCCCCAGCGGTCGGGGGCGAATCGCGGCGGCCTGCGGATCGGCGACCAGCTCGGCGACCAGTGTGGGATCGCGGCTCTCTCCCTCCGGCGGCCGGGTCGCCGCGGCAACCAGCAGAGGCACCCCCTCCAGCCTTCGCGTCAAGTACAGCAGCCACCGCAGGGAGGGAGTGTCCGCCCAGTGCAGGTCGTCGATCGCGAGC
The DNA here is from genome assembly GCA_052038485.1 of Thermoleophilaceae bacterium. GTDB lineage: Bacteria > Actinomycetota > Thermoleophilia > Solirubrobacterales > Thermoleophilaceae > JACVRW01. Next base: position 1,195 of record JBQGCL010000196.1, read on the forward strand.
AGCGTCGGCTGTTGAAGGGCCACGTTGGCCGCGAGCCAGTAGAGGCCGTGCAGGATCGCAAAGGAGCCCTCTGCGGGCGCGTCCTGCGAACCGGCGGGTGGCGAGGCCCCGAACAGCGCCTCGATGAGCGCGGCCGGCCCCGAGAGCAGCTCCGCGCGCAGATCCGCAGACACGGACGCAAGCAGCGGCTCGAACAGCTGACGGACGATCCCGTACGCAAACTCGCCCTCGAACTCGCCGCCGCGGGCCGCGAGCACCCGCATCCCCGCCGCGCCGGCAATCACGCGCCCCTCAGCAAGCAGACGGGTCTTGCCGATGCCGGCACCTCCCTCGATGACCACGAACCGCCCACCGCCGCTCCGCGCCCCGTCAGCCAGCGCCTGCAGCGCCGCCACCTGCGCCTCGCGCTCCAAGAGCAAGACGGCCGTTCCGCCCGAAGGCACGACACCCGCCAGTGCCATCACGACCAATCCACAGAACCCCGCAGAACCAACAGTTTAGAGGCGCGTTTGGGGTTTACCCCGACGCGAAGCCGGCCCCTCCGAGTCCAGTCTCTACGACGAGATGATCGCGACAGTTCCGCGGGCGATCGAGCGATCGAAAGGAGATCGAGATGCGCAGACTGATCGTGTACGAGTTCATGGGCCTCGACGGGGTGGTGCAGGCGCCCGGCGCCCCCGGCGAGGATAGGAACGGCGGCTTCCAACACGGCGGCTGGCACCTCCGCTACTTCGACGACCTCTCCCAGAAGTGGGCGCTCGAGAGCTTGACCGGAGCCGGCGGCTTCCTCCTCGGGCGCCGCACCTACGAGATCTTCGCCTCGCACTGGCCGAACGCGCCCGCGGAGGAGCAGGTGCTCGCCCAGCCTTTGAACACGAAGCCGAAGTACGTTGCCTCGACGACGCTCGCCGAGCCGCTCGGCTGGCAGAACTCGACGGTGCTCCAGGGTGACATAGCCGAGGCGGTAGCCGCGCTCAAGCAAGAAGACGGAGCTGACCTGCACGTGATCGGCAGCCCCCACTTGGTCCAGGCACTGACTGAGCACGACCTGGTCGACGAGTTCCGGGTCATGATCGACCCGCTCGTTCTTGGTGGCGGCAAGCGACTCTTCCGCGACGACGGCGTGCTCAGGCCGCTGCGACTCGTCGACAGCCAAGTGACGACCACCGGCGCGATCCTCGCGAGCTACGCACCGGCTGAGCCATGACCTCGCGACCGTCGCCGCGAGGCCCGAGCGCGGACTCGCCAGCGCCTGAGACATTCGACCGAGCGGAGCGCACCCATGGCAAAGATCGTGCTGTACATGTCCATATGCATGGACGCTTCGTCACCGGCCCCAACGACCATTGGAGCACCCTGTGGGCCTCAACGGCCACCGCCTGAGCGACTGGCTCAGCGAAGGCGAAGTGGACCCGCAGTCGTACCGGCCCTTGGCGGAGCCCACCGCGAAAGTGTTCGACGATCTGATGGCCACATCGCGGCCGTCCGCTGGAGGCGATCATGTGCCGGACGGAAGACCCAGCGGATCCGAGCCGGTCCAGGTGCACGACCTGCGACCACCGGAGATCCCTCGGCAGCGCGGCGGCGACGCGGACGACGAGCCGAGCTACGCGCACAAGCCGGCGAATCTGGTGCTGCTCGCGCAAGACCGACCCGACCAAGCACTCGAGCTGCTCGAGCGCCTGCACGCATTGGCGATCGCCAGGGCCGAAATGGGCGACCTCATCGAGATTCAGGCGCTGCGGGCGCTTGCCGCCGGCGGGGAGCACACCGCTGCGGTGGCCGCACTGGCCAAGGCGATCACCCTGGCCCACCCTCAGGGCTACCTCCTGGTCTTCGCTGACGAGGACGCATCGATGACCGTCCTCCTCGGCCAGCTCAACGCGACCCAACGCACCGAGCAGACCGCCGCCCGCGGCGTCCCAACCGCCTACCCGGCACCGTTCCTACCAGCGTTCGACACCACACACGCCGTGCCGCACCCCGGGAAAGGCGCCGCCGCCGCGACGCCCGGCCTGATCGAGCCGCTGACCGCCCGCGAGCTGGAGGTGCTGGCGCTGCTGGCCGCCGGCCGGTCCAACCGGCGCATCGCCGCCGAGCTCTATGTGACGCTCGACACGGTCAAGAAGCACATCGGCCACATCCTGGACAAGCTCGGCGCAGCCAACCGCACCGAGGCCGCCGCCCGGGCCCGGGAACTCGGCCTGATCGGCTAGCACGCCACCCGCCGCCGCTTCCCATGGCACCTCGATGCCCACTCTCGTGACGAGTCGTCATGAAACAACGCGACGTCACCCTCAATGAGGCAAGCAATCCGCGGCGGTGGCATGTGCTGGCGCTGCCGGGCGTCGCCCAGTTCATGCTCATCCTCGACTTCAACAACCTAAGCCCCCAGCGGCAATGTGAGGACGTTCCCGCAGGAACGTCCTGCCGCTCCACGGCAGAACCGGAATTCATCCATGGCGACCTGGGCATGCCCGAAGGGCGACGAAGTCCCGGTGCAAGCAGCACGCCAGCAGCGGTTTCGGCCAACCGGTTCGCAGCGCCGGGTTAGCGCCCCGAGTTCCCTCATAGGCCCTGATAGCCCGCTTCGTCGCGGTCATCCGCCAAGCCTCCTCGAG
>JBQGCL010000197.1:0-4824 GCA_052038485.1 Thermoleophilaceae bacterium
CGCCCGCCACTCGGCCGCGCGGCCCTGCGCGCTCCCCGGCCGCGCTCCCCCTGCTCGGCGCCGGCGCGCTCGCGCTCGTGGTGGCGGGCGGCTTCCTGATCGGCAAGTCCACAGCCAAGGACGAGAAGCCGCCGGCCGCGAAGCAGGGCGACACGGTCACGGCGGGCAACCTGACCGTGCGCGCTCCGGGCGGCTGGAAGGCGTCGCAGCGCACCGTCCCGGGGCTCGGCCTGAGCCAGGACGTGTCGATCCTGCCCGCGGGCGAGCCGCTCGCGAGCATCACGGTCGGCAAGTCCGACGCGCCCGCTCCGAGCCTGCTCCCGCCGGCGCTGCGTTCCGCGTCGCCGAGCCGGCCGAAGGCGGTGAAGCTCGGGGACCTCGAGGCGCTCCAGTACGGCGAGCTCGAGAAGCAGAACGACACGCTGCGCGTGTACGCCGCGCCGCTGAAGGGCGGCGCGGTTGCCACGGTCGCCTGCCTGCTGAAGCCCGACGCCACGCAGTCGGAGGTCGACGCCTGCGACGCGGCGGCCGCCTCGCTGAAGCTGACCGCGGGCGAACCGGGCACGCTCGACATGGGCTATGCAGGCAAGCTCGACTCGGCGATCGCTCAGCTCAACGAGAGCACGCGCAAGCAGGCGAAGGCGCTGGCCAAGGCGACGACCTCATCCGCCCAGGCGAGCGCCGCCACCGCGCTGCAGAGCTCCTACCGCACGGCCGCCGCGAAGCTGCGCCACGCCACCGCCGATCCTCAGCTGGCCAAGCGGAACGCCGGCATCGTCGCCGCGCTGGCCGGCCTGGCGAAGGACTACGGCCGCCTCGCGAAGGCCGCGCGCGACGAGAACTCAGCCGCCTACGCGCGTGCCCGCCGGGACATCGAGAGCGGCGAGCGCAAGCTCGAGAACGCGCTCGGCTAGTCGTCGTCGGGGCGCTCGCCGGGCCCGAACTCGGGCAGGTCGCGGATCCCCTCGCGCGTCTGCCACTTCGAGAAGTTGTCCTCCATGGCGTCGATCAGCTCGCGCATGAAGCGGGGCGACAGGTTCACGCGGGATACCACCACGCCCGGCACCTCGCCCTCGTCGACCTCGTGATCCACGCGGGCGAAGGTGATCGTGAACTCGTAGTCGGAGTGCGAGACGTTGGCGAAGTTGGCGTAGTGCCCCGCCATCGTCTCCGGATCCGTGTGGATGTTGAAGTGGCGCTCGGGCTCGTCTGGCACGCGCGTAGTATCGCAGCCGGATGCGGATCACCGTGATCGCCGTCGGCCGGTTGCGGCCCCCGTACCAGGACGACGTGGAGCACTACCGCAAGATGCTCGCGGGGCACGTGAAGGTCGACCTGATCGAGGTGCGCGGGGACGAGCAGGTTGCCGCCCGGATCCCCCAGCGCACCTTCACGGTGCTGCTGGCGAGCGAGGGCCAGACGTTCACCTCGGAGGGCTTTGCCGACTGGCTGGAGGAGCGCCGCCGCGACGGCAGCGACCTCAGCTTCGTGATCGGCGGGCCCAAGGGACTGGAGCTCCAGGCCGACGCGCGCCTGTCGCTCGGACCGATGACGCTGCCGCACCAGCTCGCCCGCGTGGTGCTGCTGGAGCAGATCTACCGGGCCCACAAGATCCTCGCCCGCGAGCCCTACCACTACTGAATGCGCTATCTCTGATGGCCGTGAGCGACCCGGTCTCAGATCTGCGCGGCGCCGTCACCGAGGCGGCGGCGGGCCTGCGCGGCAACGGCGCGCTCGACGGGGCCAAGCTGGACCGGCCGCCGCGGGCCGACTTCGGCGACTACTCCACCAACGCCGCGATGCTGCTGGCAGGGTCGCTCGGCGAGCAGCCGCGGGCGATCGCCGAGCGGCTGGGGGAGGCGCTCGGCGAGCGCCTCGGGGACGCCGTCGACAAGGTCGAGATCGCCGGGCCGGGCTTCCTCAACCTGTTCATGGCCGACGCCTGGTACCTCGACTCGCTCGCGACCATGCGCGTGGCCGGCGACCGTTTCGGCGCCGGCGACGCCGGCCAGCGCGTGCAGGTCGAGTTCGTGAGCGCCAACCCGACCGGGCCGATGACCGTGGCCGCCGCCCGGCACGCGGCCTACGGCGACTCCCTGGCACGGATCCTGGAGTTCGCGGGCAACTCCGTCGACCGCGAGTACTACGTCAACGACGCGGGGACGCAGATCCGCAAGTTCGGCGAGGCGATCCGCGCACGCGCGCGCGGCGACGAGCCCGAGGAGTACAAGGGCGACTACGTCACCGCGCTCGCCGAGCGCATCCCCGGCGCCGCCGACGCAGACCCCGACGAGCTCGCTCAGCGCGGCATCGAGCTGATGCTGGAGGAGATCGACGGCGCCCTGAAGCGCTTCCGCGTGAACATGGACCGCTTCTTCTCGGAGCGGTCGCTGCTCGAGTCGGGGGCGGTCGAGCGAGCCTTCGAGCAGGTAGATGGCGTCTACGAGTCCGAGGGGGCGCTCTGGCTGCGCACGACGGCGCTCGGCGACGACAAGGACCGCGTGCTGCGCCGCTCGAACGGCGAGCTCGCCTATTTCGGGCCCGACATCGCCTACCACGCCGACAAGCTCGCGCGCGGCTACGACCGCCTGATCAACGTGCTCGGCTCGGACCACCACGGCTACGTGAAGCGGATCTACGCCGCCTGGGCCGCCCTCGGCGGCGACCCGGGCGCCTACGAGATCGTGATCATGCAGCTCGTCAACCTGTTCGAGGGCGGCAAGCGCGCGCAGATGTCGAAGCGCGCCGGCACGATCGTCACGCTCGACGCGCTGGTCGACGACATCGGCGTGGACGCGGCGCGGTGGTACCTCGCGTCGCGCAGCCACGACACCTCGATCGACCTCGACCTCGAGCTCGCCCGCAGCCAGTCGCAGGACAACCCCGTCTACTACGTGCAGTACGCGCACGCACGGATCGCCTCGATCCTGCGGAAGGCGGGGGAGGAGCGCGTGGCCGCCGCGATGGCCGCCGACCTGGGCGAGAGCGACGAGCGCTTCCACCCGTCGGCGCGCTCGCTGGTCAAGCGCCTGCTCGAGTTCCCGGAGGAGGTGCAGGAGTCGGCCGAGCGGCGTGCGCCGCACCGGATGACCGCCTACGCCCACGAGACGGCTCAGGAGTTCTCGGCCTTCTACCGCGACTGCCGGGTGGTGGGCGCCGCCGAGGAGGGCGGCGACGAGGACGTGCGGATCGTGATCAGCGTGCTCGCCAAGGCCGTGCTGGCGCGCGCCCTCGACCTGCTCGGAGTCGAGGCGCCGGAGTCCATGTAGGGTGGGCGCCGTGCGCCTGGCCCTGCTCGCAGCCGTAGCCGCGTGCCTTGCCTGCGCCGCCCCGGCGGCGGCGGTCGACCGCTACGTGCCGATGAAGGCGCCCGACGCGCCGGGGCCCGCCAAGTACAACCGCGTCTGGGTCCAGCAGCTGGGTCCGAAGAACGCGAAGCAGGTGCTCGTGCTGGTGCCGGGCACGCAGGGCGGCGCCGGCGGCATCACGCCCGTCGCGCGCGACATCGTGCGCGCGGTGCCGCGCACGCAGGTCTGGATCGTCGACCGGCGTGAGCAGGCATTCGAGGACGTGTCGGTGTTCCGCCACCGCGACCCTGACGAAGCACTCGACCATTACCTCGGCTTCAAGTACCACCGCGTGCTCGGCGAGGACGCCAAGTTCGTGTCCGAGTGGGGGCTCAAGACCCAGCTGAACGACGTGCGCAGCGTCGTCAAGCGCGCGCGGGCGGGCGGCCGCAAGGTAATCCTCGGCGGCCACTCGGCCGGCGCGTCGATGGCGGTCGCCTACGCGGCCTGGGACTTCAACGGCCACCCCGGCTATCGCGAGCTCGATGGCCTGGTGCTGATCGACGGCGGCCTGCGGGGCAGCTTCAAGGAGGCGAACGCGAAGCGCGCGCGGCGCGAGCTGAAGGACATCCGCTCCGGCAACGTCTTCCTCGACCTGCTCGGGATCGGGATCCCCGAGATCGCCGGCATCTTCGCCCAGGTCGGCGCGCTGTACGCGTACGAGGAGCCTGACGCGCCTGCCGCGCTCCAGGCCTTCCCGCTGCTGCCGGACGAGTTCAAGCCGCCCTTCCCCGTCACCAACGAGGCGATCTTCGGCTACGCGTTCGACGCGACCACCTCGCCCAAGGCGCTCGAGCTGATCCAGATCCGCGCCGGCGGCCTGGCTTCCAGCGGCGACCCGCGCGGGTGGCGGGACGGCGAGCTGACGCCGATCCGCCGCTTCGCTCAGGCGTACGCGGCCAACGACCCGAACGCCACCGAGTGGTACTACCCGCGCCGGCTGCTGCTCGACATCGACGCGGCCGAGGACGTGCGCCAGAACGCCGCGGCGAAGATCGTGGGGCTGCGGCTGCTGCACGGCGACGAGATCGACGTGCCGCTGTACGCGTTCAGCACCTCGCTCACCAAGGGCGCGGTGGCGCGCGGCGCCCTCCGGCTGGCGCGGATGGCGCCGATCCCGCGCCACCTGATCGTTGACGACCGGCGCACGAGCCACCTGGACCCGCTCTCGGCCGCGCCGCGCACGAACCACTTCCTGAAGACCGTCGTTCCGTTCCTGAAGCGCTCCCTCAACTAAAGAACGCCCGGCAGCGGGTCGACTGCGGCGCGTGGCCGTCCTGCGCAACGTGGCGCGGCTGTCGGGGCTGCACCACGAGCGCCTCGACGGCTCGGGCTACTACCTGGGCTTCGACGGCACCCAGCTGGACCTGCCCGCCCGGGTGCTCGCGGTGGCCGACGTGGCGGAGGCGCTGTCGGCGCACCGGCCCTACCGCAACGCGCTCGAGCCGGACGAGGTGCTGGCGATCATGGCGCGCGA
>JBQGCL010000198.1:0-15916 GCA_052038485.1 Thermoleophilaceae bacterium
TTGCACCTCCTTGCGGGAACTCTCGGAGCTGCGCGGCCGCTGGCGATGACCTCCGCCGGCGGCCGTACTCGTTCGGCGTCGAGCGCCAGGTGCGCGTATGAAGTGCGCGTAGATCTCTACGCGCACACGGGTTCCTACGGGGTGGCACGGGATGGTGATCCCGCTCATGGAGCGGGATTCGGCTCAGGCTCGCGGCCGCTGTTAGATGTAGTACATCGGCGCACCGGCCGCCTGGGCCTCGCGCTCGGCGAGGTCGGCGATCGTTGCTCCGCCGAGCACTGCTCGGACCGCGTCTACCGTGTCGGTCCAGACCTGGCCGTTGGCGGCCGCGTCCGTGCCCAGCTCGCCCTCGAGCAGCTCGACCACCTCGAGGACGGTGATCTCGCTCGGCGGGCGGGCGAAGCTGTAGCCGCCCTTGACCCCGCGCTGGGACTGGAGTATGCCCGCGCGGCGCAGCGTCGCGAACAGGCCCTCGAGGAACTGGACCGGGATGTCGCGGGCTCGCGCGATCTCCCCGATCGGCACCGGGGTGGACTGCCCGCGGCGGGCCAGTTCCGACAGGGCGCGCACCGCGTAGGGCGACTTGGTGGTGATCACCAGCACCTGCCGTCACTCTACGCGGTATGTCGACGCCACTGTGCGCGTGAGATTCCGCCGTCTCCCGATCGAGTCGGCCCAGCCGCTGCTCGTGTTCGCGGTCGCGCGGCTCGCGATCGCGGTCGTTGCGCTGCTCGCCCTGGTCGTGCTGGGCTTCCCCTACGGGGGCGAGGCCGCCATCGTCGTCGGTGGCCTCGGCGTGCCCTGGGCGGTCTGGTGCCTGGTGCTGGCGCGGCGCGCTCCCGAGAGGCTGCTCAGCCCGCTCGTGCCCGCCTGCGACCTGCTGCTCCTGCTGATCCTCGAGCTGGTGGCCCCGGAGTCGTACGGCGCGGTCCGCTTCACCGCCCTGTTCCTGATCGCGGCCCACGCCCACTTCCAGGGCGAGCGGCGCGGCGTGATGGTCGCCCTGCTCGGCTCGGTCGTGCTCGTGGCGGCCTGCGCGATCCGCGGCGACTACCCCCTCCCCAGCGACCTGCACGCGCTGTACGAGACCGTCTTCGTGATCGGCTCGATCGCCACCGGTCTCGTCGTCGGCACGCTGCGCACAGCCGAGTCGGCCAGCCGGTTGCGCGCCCGCAGCCTCTCGCGCCGGACAATCCAGGCCGAGGCGGAGGTCCGGCGGCGTGTGTCCGAGACGATCCACGACGGACCGGTCCAGGAGCTGATCGGGCTGGACATGATGCTCTCCTCGGCGAGCAAGGCCGCGGCCGAGGGGCGCACCGACGACGCCGCGCGGCTGCTCGACGAGGCTCGCGAGCTGACCGAGCGCAACATCCGCGTCCTGCGCGACGAGCTCGTCGACCTGGGCCCCTATGCGTTCGAGGAGCTGTCGTTCGCCACCGCGATCGAGAACTGCCTGGACGTCTGGATGCGTCGCTACGGCATCCAGGTGCTCGCTTCGATCGAGCAGATCGACCTGCCGCCCCAGACGGCCGGGGTGCTGTTCGGGATCGCCCAGGAGGCGGTCGTCAACGCGGGGCGCCACTCGGGCGCCGACGCCGTTTCCCTATCGCTGAGGGCGGTCGACTCGCGCGTCGAGCTGCGCGTGACCGACAACGGCAGTGGCTTCGGCGACGCCGACCCACTCGGCGCCTCGGAGCCGGGCCACCTCGGCCTGGCGATGATGCGCGAGCGCGCCGAGCTGCTCGAGGGCTCGCTCGACATCGACACCTCGGAGCGCGGCACGCGCGTGCTGGTGCTGGTCCCGCTGTCGCGGAGCGACCTCTAGGCGGGCTCGCCGCGCCGGCGGGCACGGCGGCGTCCGGCGGCCGCGAACAGCGTCACGAGGAACCCGCCGAAGGCGAACCCGCCGCCGCACTGCGCCTCGTTGAAGTTGGCGGTGTAGGTGGCGGCGCTCGCCGGCGCGGTGATCGTGTGCTTGGGCGCGCCCCCGTCCGACCACGAGCTGGGCCCATAGAGCTTGCCGCCGCTCACCTGGGGCTGCGCCTCGACCGTGAACTGGTGGCCCTGCCAGGAGGTGGCGGTGTAGGGCGCGGTCACGGGCGCGCCGTCGACCATCAGCTGCAGCCCGCCGGGCTGGGACCCGAACGTGAGCGCGACCTTGTTCGGCTGCACGTCGCGCGTGACAGTGGTCGTGAGCCCCTTCGAGTCGGTCGCGGTCAGGCGCACCTCGAGGTAGCTCGTTGCGGCGGCACGCAGGTCCTCCGGCGGCGGCGCCGTGAACGTCACGTCGTTGCCGGTCGTCGGTCCCAGGAAGGGGTGGGTGTGGGTGTTGTGGTGGAGCAGCACGGTCCAGCTCAGCGCCGAGTTGCCCAGCGGCCCGTCCTCGGGATCGCCCGCGAAGCCGTGCAGGGTGAGGCTCTGCCCCACGCGGAAGCGGGTCGAGCTGGCGGGCGTATCGATCCCCGCGAGCGGCGGGTTGTTGCCCGAGTCGATGCGCATGCCGTCGGTCGTGCTGGTCCCGGCGCTGTCGGTGACCTTCAGAGTGACCAGGTACGTCCCCGCGGCGAACGTGTGCGAGGGGTTCGCGGCCGTGGAGTGGGCCGAGCCGTCCCCGAAGTTCCAGTCGTAGGTGAGCGCGTCGCCGTCGGGGTCTGAGCTCCCGCCGCCGTTGAACGCGACGGTGAGCGGCGCGGGACCCCAGCGCTTGTTCGCCGTGGCGACGGCCACCGGCGACCGGTTGCCCGTGTACTGGATGCGGTGGACCGTGTTGCGCGCCGGATCGTCGCTCCAGGCCACGTAGTAGAGCGCCTGGCCGGCGCCGGCCGGCGCGAACATCATGTCGACGACGTAGCCGACCCCGGTCGCGAAGTCCGTCGCCGTGTATCCCGACGCGCTGGGGTTGAGCATCTGGATCTTCGCGCAGACGTAGTCGCCGAACAGGTACTTGCCGTCGTAGGCCTGAGGCCACAGGTTGTTCGGGACGAACGCCCCGCCGCTGACCGCTGAACAACCGCTCGTGTGCGGGTAGTGGTAGATCGGGTTGGTCATCCCCGCCGGAGGCGGGCCGCAGTTGGTCGTCGAGCTGGTCGCACAGGGGCCCTCGCGCACGTTCCAGCCGTAGTCCGCCCCCGCCTTGCCCTCGTCGATCTCCTCCCAGGTCTCCTGGCCCACGTCGCCGATGAAGAAGCGCGTCCCGGCGGCGTTGGGGTCGAAGCCGAGCCGGAACGGGTTGCGCAGGCCCCAGGCGAAGGTCTCCTGGCAGTCGAACCCGGGGGCGGTCCGCCCCGTCTGGTTGCAGCGCGCGCTGTAGGTGCCGCGGAAGGGGTTACTCGCCGGGATGCCCCCCGAGGTGGTGATCCGCAGCACCTTGCCGAGCAGCGTGTTCCGGTCGCGGGCGGCGTCGTTGGCCCCGCCACAGCCGCTGTTGCCCGCCCAGTCGCAGCCGCCGTCGCCGACCGTCACGTAGAGGAAATTGTCCTTGCCCACGTAGACGCCGCCGGCTGCGTGGTAGCCGCCGGGGTTGGCGATCTCGTCGAGCAGCACGACCTCGGACGCCGGGTCGATGATGTCGTTGTCGCCGAGCGTGAATCGGGACAGGCGGTTGACCGGGCCCTTCGGCGGAGCCTCGCGCGCGCAGGTGTTGTACTTGTTGAACGTGTAGTAGACGTAGACGTGATGGTTGATCGGGAAGTCCGGGTCGACCGCCATCCCCTCGAGCCCCCGCTCCTGCTCGGTACAGGTTCGCGCCCGGATATCGAGCGCCGGGTTGGGGAGCAGCGCGCCGTTCTTGTAGACGCTGATGCGGCCGTGCTTCGCGCCGATCAGCATCCGCCCGTCCGGGGTGAAGGCCAGCGAGCTTGCCTGCGGGACCGTGGTGAGCAGCGTGTCCTCGAAGCCCGCGGGGACCGTCGCCGCGGCGTCCGCCGCGGCCGCGGAAGAGAGCGACACGACCGCCAAGGCGGTGACGACCGATGCGGTGGTGATCGCTCTCAGACCTGCACTCCTGGCCGTGTGCTTACATGCCAAGCCGCCGAACGTCAAGCTTGAAGCGATGTCAGAGGAGAACGCACGCACCGCGCGCCAGACTTTCGAGCGGATCTGCGCGCGTGACATCGATTCCCTGCTCGAGCTCTACGACGCCGAGATCGAGTTCCTGCCGCTGACGGGGACCCGCGTCGAGAGCGGCGGCTACGTCGGGCACGAGGGGGTGCGCGACTACTTCGACGAGGCCGACGAGATCTGGGAGCTGATGCACCCGCACGCGGACGACGTCCGGACTGTCGGCGACGACGTCCTGGTGGTCGGCGGCTGCGCGGTTCGCGGCCGCGGCAGCGGCGCCCGCTCGGACAACCCGATGGCCTGGGTGCTGACGATGCGCGACGGCAAGGTGATCCGCCACCGCGGCTTCGCGACCGCCGACGAAGCCTTCGAGGCCGCCGGGCTTACGCCCTAGCGGCGGTGTCACGCGAGCAGAACCAGCGCCGGTTCCGCGAGGGCCTGGAGGCCTACAGCCGCGGCGACTACGACAGCGCGCTGGTGGGCTTCCACCCCGACATCGAGTGGAGCGTCGAGACCGACCTCGTTCCCGACGCGGGCATCTACCGCGGCCACGACGGCGTGCGCCGCTTCTGGGCGGAGTGGGCCGAGGTGATCGAGGGGCTGACGCTCGAGATCGAGGATTGCCAGGCGGTCGACGACGAGTGGGTGCTCGCGATCACCCGTGCGTCGGGGACCGGCGCCGGCAGCGGCGCCTCCGTCGCGTCGGGCAGCTTCGCCCAGCTCGGCCAGTTCCGTGACGGCGAGGTCGTGCGCGTGCGCCTGTTCGGGGACGTCCGGCACGCGCGGGCGGCGGCCGGGCTCGACTAGCGGCAGCGCCCGCCGTTGAGCGCGAGCTTGCGGCGGGCGACGATGTCGCGCGACGAGCGGCCGACCTCGATCGTGTAGCAGCCCCGGGCGACCTGCCAGCGGTCCTTGCGCGCGTTCCAGAACGAGAACGCCCGCTGGTCGAGCGGGAAGCGCACGCGCGCCCTGCGGCCGGGCCGCAGCGACACCGAGTCGAAGCCCTTCAGGGCGCGAGGCCCTCCGGGCCCGCCGACGTACAGCTGCGGCACCGCGATCCCCGTTCTGCGCCCGACGTTGGCGACCGTGATCGACGCCCCGTGCTCGTGCACGCGCAGGCCGCGGAAGGCGAAGCGCGTGTACGACAGGCCGTGGCCGAACGGGAACGCCGGCGCGATCCGCCTCCGGTCGAACCAGCGGTAGCCGACCAGCGCGCGCTCGGAGTAGCGCACCACGCCGTTCACGCCCGGGTAGCGACTGCGGTTGCCGGCCGTCGGCAGGTCACGCGACCGGGCGGGGAAGGTCGCGGGCAGGCGCCCGCCTGGCTCGGCGTCTCCGAACAGCACCCGCGCGATCGCCGTTCCGCCGTCGCTGCCCGGGTACCAGGCCTCGACGATCGCCTCGACCTTGTTGCGCCAAGGCGTCAGCACAGGGCCGGCCGTCTCGAGCACGACGATCGTGCGCTTGTTGGCGGCGGCCACGCGCTCGACCAGCCGGTCGCGCCGGAGGCCTGCACCGGCGCCGCAGTCCAGCGCCAGGCAGGGCTTGTCGGCCTCCTCCCCGGCCACGTCGGCTACCACGACCACCGCGGCGTCGGCGCCCCGCGCCACCGCCGCCGCCCGGGTGAGGTCGGTGCCGGGGTCGTAGCGCACGTCGACGTTCGGCCCCGCGCGAGTCGCGATCCCCTGGCGCGGCGTCACGAACGAGTAGGGCCGGACGTTGGACGAGCCGCCGCCGTTCTTGTACGCGTCGCCGTCGGCGCCGATCACGGCGAGCGAGCGCAGCCGCCCGGCTCGCAGCGGCAGCACGCCGTCGTTTCTGAGCAGCACCGTGCCGGCCTCGGCCAGCCGGCGCGCCTCATGGGCGTGCGCGCTGCGGTCGATGCGCGACTCGTCGTCGACGTATGCGGCCCGGTCGAAGAACCCGTAGGCGAACAGCGTGCGCAGCACGCGCCCCACGGCGCGATCGACGGCGGCCTGCGTCGTGCGCCCCGCCGCCAGCGCCGCTCCGACGGAGCTCGGGCTGTAGACCTCTCCGCCGTCCCAGTCGATGAACGGGAACGGCTCGAAGTCGAGCCCGGCACGCAGGCCGCTGCCGACGTGCTTCGACGCGCCGTAGTCGGCCAGCACAAAGCCTCGGAAGCCCCAACGCTTGCGCAGCACCGTGTCGAGCAGCCAGCGGTTCTCGCACGCATGCGGCCCGTTGAGGCGGTTGTAGGAGCACATCACCGTGCCGACGTGCCCCTCCTTCACCGCCGCCTCGAACTGCGGCAGGTAGAGCTCGAACAGCGTGCGCTCGTCCACGCGCGCGTCGACCGAGTAGCGCCGCGCCTCCTGGTTGTTGACGGCGAAGTGCTTGACGTTCGCGATCACGCCCTGCCCTTGCGCCCCACGGATCCACCCCACCGCCATGCGAGACGTCAGGAACGGATCCTCGCCCAGGCTCTCGAACGCGCGTCCCCAGAGCGGCGTGCGCAGCAGGTTGACGGTCGGCGCGTAGACGATGTCGTTGCCCTTGAGCTTGGCCTCGTTGCCGACCAGGACCCCGTCGCGCCGGGCCAGCGCGCGGTTGAAGCTCGCGGCCAGCGCGATCGAAGCCGGCAGCGCGGTCGCCTGGCCCTGCCGGACCCCGACCGGGCCGTCGGTCAGGTAGAGCGGCGGCAGGTCGAGGCGGGGCACGCCGAGCGCGGCGCCGGTGTGCGTGCCGGCCCGGCCGGTCACGCCCTGGGGGTCGTCGCCCGCCAGCAGGCCGATCCGCTCAGTCGGCGTGAGCGCGGCCACCAAGAGGCCGGCGCGCTTGTCCGGACTGAGCGAGGTGTCGCACCAGGGGTGGTTGCCGCAGCGTCCGGCGGCGCCGGCCGAAGCCGGCCAAGCGGCCAGCAGCACCGCTGCCACGACGATCGCTCGCGCCCCCACGGGGCGCGGATCTTAGAGCCAGCCGCGCTCGGTGGCGATCAGGACGGCCTGAGCCCGGTCGACCGCGCCGAGCTTCGCGTAGGTGTTGTGCAGGTGCGTGCGCACGGTGCTGGTCGACAGCTCGAGCTCGTGGGCGATCTGCTTGTAGACCTTGCCCTCGGCCAGCCGCTTGAGCACCTCGATCTCGCGCGACGAGAGCGGGCACGGGTCGACGTTGCGCTTCGCCTGGCCTGTGCCCTGCGGCAGCTCGTACATGACCTCGCGCAGCTGCTCGGTGGTCAGGTCGACCGCGTGCGCCGCCGCCAGCAGCTCCTTCGGGTTGACCGGCTTGCCGTGCCCGTAGTGGGCGAGCATGTCGGCCAGCCGCACCAGCGCGGGCTCGCCCTCGGCGTCGTCGGCGTGATGGCGCTCGATCGCCATCGCCAGCCGGTTCGGCAGCGCCCAGCGTCGTGCGAGCACCCCGCCCACCAGCGCGTGGTCCACGCCCAGCTCGAGGCGCTCCTTGTGCAGGCGCTCCTCGGGCGTGCGGGCGTTGCCGTGGATCTGCGAGGGGTAGCCCGGATACGCGTGGCTGAGCACCAGCTTGCCGATGTCGTGCAGGAGCGCCGAGCAGAGCAGCTCGTCGCGGTCCTCGTACTCGAGCTCGCGGGCGAGGCGGTCGGCGGCCGCCTGGGTGGCGACGGCGTGCAGCCGGAAGCGCTCGGGCATCAGGTCCCAGCCCGGCGTGCGCTCGAAGAAGTCGAACGTCGCGGCGCGGGCGGCGAGCGTCTCGACGCCCTCGGGCGTGAGGATCTCGATCGCCTCCGGGATGCTCGCGATCTTGCCCTTCTTGCGCTGCGAGTTGCGGTTGCCGATCCGCAGCACCGTGATCACGAGCGCCACGTCGGACTCGACGGCCGCGACGACCTCACCCACGGAGGTGCGGTCCTCGCGCACGACGCGCAGGACGCGGTCGCGCGACTCGGCGAGGGCCGGGAACGCTTCGAGGGCCTCGAAGGCCGCTGTGAGGCGGCGTCCGTGGCCCTCCCCGTGCGGCGAGACCGCCGGCTCCAGGCCGGCGGCGTTTGTGGTGGCGGCAGCTGGCATGTGCAGTCACCTTCGCTATCGGCAACCGCGCAGCGAGCCTTGAGAGTCGGGGATCAGCCTCCAGAGGCCTTCTGGAGCGCAGAATCGATGCGCGCCAGCGTCTCCTCGCGGCCGAGCGCGGCGACCGATTCGAAGATGCCCGGTGAGACCGTGGTGCCGGCGATCGCGACTCGCACCGGCTGGAAGACCTCCTTGGGCTTGACGTCGAGCCTGTCGACCACCCCGCGCAGGGCCTGCTCGACCGTCTCGACGTCGAACGGCTCGGCGCCCTCGAGCGCCTCGCGCGCCTCGCGCAGGCGCGCCGGCGCGCCGTCCTGCATGACCTTCGCCCAGGCCTGCTCGTCGAAGTCGCGCCGCTCGACTAGGAAGCCGGCGAGCGGCCAGAACTCGTCGAGGGTCGACATCTTGTCCTGGCTGATCTCCACCGCCTCGGCCGGCAGCTCGCGCCCGGTGAAGCACTCGAGCCGGTCCCTCAGCTGCTCGACCGGCAGCTCGCGCAGGTAGCGGCCGTTCATCCAGCGCAGCTTCTGCTCGTCGAACACGGCCGGGTTCCTCGACACGCGCGACAGGTCGAAGTGCTCGACCAGCTCGTCGGTCGTGAAGAACGTGGTCGACTCGTCGTAGCCCCAGCCCAGCAGCGCGATGTAGTTGCGGACCGCCTCGGGGAGGTAGCCGGCGTCGCGCACCTCCTGGACGGACGCGGCGCCGTGGCGCTTGGAGAGCTTCTTGCCGTCGGGGCCGTGCAGCAGCGGCAGGTGCGCGTAGGCCGGCGGCTCGGCCCCGAGCGCGCGCAGGATCATCACCTGGCGCGGGGTGTTGGAGATGTGGTCCTCGCCGCGCACGACCTGGGTGATGCCCATGTCGAGGTCGTCGACCGCTACGGCAAGGTTGTAGAGCGCGCTGCCGTCCGAACGGCGGATGACGAAGTCGTCGATCGCCTGGTTGGGCGTCGCGATCTCGCCGCGGATCTGGTCGTGGAAGACGGTCTCGCCGTCGTCGGGCACGCGCAGCCGCACGGCGCCGTCGTCCTCGTAGGCGTGCCCGTCCGCGAGCATCTGCTCGATCGCCTCCGTGTGACGGGGCGCCCGCTCGGCCTGCGAGAACGGTCCCTCGTCCCAGTCGAGCTCGAGCCAGCGCAGGGCGTCGAGGATCAGCTCGACGTTCTCGGGTGTCGAGCGCTCGCGGTCGGTGTCCTCGATGCGCAGCACGAACGTGCCGCCCTGTCCGCGCGCGAGGAGCCAGTTGTACAGTGCCGTCCTCGCGCCGCCGATGTGCAGGACGCCTGTCGGCGAGGGAGCGAATCTAACCTTCATCGCATTCGATGCTAATCGGCGCCCATGTCTCTACGGCCGGCGGCCTCGTAGAGGCGCACCGGCGCGGCGTCGAGCGCGGCTGCGACGCGATCCAGGTCTTCAACCAGTCGCCGCGCATGTGGAGGCCGACCCGCTGGAAGCCCGACGACGTGGCCGAGTTCCTGTCGCTGATGAAGGAGGGGCCGATCGAGTCGGTGACGATCCACGCCGTCTACCTGATCAACCCGGCGACCAAGGACCGCGAGATGCGGCGCAAGTCGGCGGCCTCGCTGATCCATTCGCTGCGCATGGGCGACGAGATCGGCGCCGACGGCGTTGTGATCCACCCCGGCTCGACCGTCGGCGAGCCCCACGACGAGGCGATGGCGCGGGCCGGGGCGATGTTCAAGGAGGCGCTCGCAGAGTCGGACTCGTGCCGCCTCCTGCTCGAGAACACCGCCGGGGCGGGCAACACGCTGGGGCGCTCTTTCGGAGAGCTGAGGTCGCTGGTCGACATGGCCGGCGCGAACAAGCGGATCGGCATCTGCCTGGACTCGTGCCACATGCTGGCCAGCGGGTTCGACATCCGCACCGCGGACAAGCTCACCGAGGTCATCGACCGCTGCGTGAAGCTGGTCGGGCTGAGGCGGCTGCGCTGCCTGCACCTGAACGACTCGCAGACGCCGCTCGGCTCCAACCGCGACCGCCACGCGCCGCCGGGCGACGGCGAGCTCGGCCCGCGCGGCTGTGCGGCCTTCCTGTCCGAGCCGCGCTTCGAGAAGCTGCCGATGCTGTTCGAGGGCCCCGGGGTCGAGGGCAAGGCCCCGGCCAAGGCCGACATCGACCGGATGCGGGAGCTGCGCGCGAATGGGCTGCGGTCGCGCAAGCGGCGGCGCGGCTAGCCGATCCGGACCCGAGCTTCGAGCACCTTCGTGCTCGCGCCGGGCGTGTACTGCTGCGCCGTGTTGCCGGGCCCAAGCGGGACGGTGATGCGCAGGCGCCCGCGGCGGTCGGCGCGCGCGATGCGCTTCCTTCCGCGGATTCGCACCGTGTAGGTGGCGCGTGCCTTGTAGCGGGCAGGTGTGGTGACCGTCGCGGTGCCGCTGCCGGACAGCGTGAAGCCGCGCTTCGTCGCGTTCGACAGCTCGCTGAACTCCAGCGCCGGGCGCTTGATCCTCACGCTCCAGCCGTACGCCGAGTAGCTCGGCTCGACGGCCTTGAACGTGATCCGCGCGGGCGGCTTCGAGCCGCGGCGGAAGCGCTTCATGATCGCCGGCAGGGTCTGCTCGAGCCCGCGGTTCCAGTAGGCCCACAGGTGGTGGCCCGGCCCGTAGTCGTCGAAGACGTGCGGGATGTGCAGCGCGAGCAGACGCTTGTGGACCTCGGTGGCCATGATGAACACGCCGGCCTCGGTCGCGTCGACGTTGTTGCCGCCGCCGAACGGGCCGCCGGGCTGGCCGTTGCCGGTACGCAGCCACAGCTCCAGGCCGCGCAGGTTCTCGGCGAGGTCATAGGGGTTGTGGGCGCGCCAGCGCACTTCCTGGGTGGCCAGCGGACCCCAGAGCGAGCCGGGCGGACCGCCGTCGTTGCCCGAGATCGCGTCGATCACGGGCGGGCCGAGGCCGGGCGGCGTGAGGGGGTCGACGGCGCCGGACAGGCTCAGCGCGGCCGTGAACAGGTCGGGATGGCGGGAGGCGTAGCTGAACGTGCCGAAGCCGCCCATCGACAGACCCGCAATCGCCCGGTCGCGGCGCACGGCGAGCGTGCGGAAGTGGCTGTCGACCCACGGGATCAGCTGCTTGACGTGCCAGTCCTCCCAGCGCGGCCTCCCGCCGGCCCCGTTGTTGAACCAGTTCGTGTAGAAGCCGCCGCGGCCGCCGTCGGGCATGACCACGATCAGCGGCAGCCTCGCCGTCAGCGCCTCGGCGTCGCCCTGGCCGGCGGACGTCCAGGAGGTGCGGTCGCCGCTGGCACCGTGGAGCAGGTAGAGCACCGGGTAGCGGCGCCCCGCCCGCTTCGCATAGCCGGCCGGCAGCAGAACTCGGACCTTGGTGGGCGTCGCGAGCGCCGACGTTCGGAAGGTGAGCTCTTGCAGGCGCGGTGACAGCTGCTCCCGGCCGAGTAGGCGCGGTTGGGCTGCGACCGCCGGCGCGGCGGCCGACCCCGCGGAAGCGGTGACGGCGAGCGCTAGCAGCGCGGCTCTCCGCAGGCAGGCTGTTCGCTGGCGAGTCCTCATCCGACGCGGCAGGATTGTCCCCCGTCGACCGGCAGCACCGCGCCGGTTATGAAGCGCGCCTCGTCGGAGGCGAGGAAGACCGCGGCGTTGGCGACGTCCCACGCGCTGCCCATCCCACCCTTGAGCGGCACGGCCTCGTTACGCGCCGCGGCGTAGCGCTCGCGATCGAGCCCGAACTCGCGGGCGACCGCGTCGACGCCCATCGGCGTGTCGATCAGGCCGGGCATGATCGCGTTGACGCGGATTCCGTCGCCGGCGTAGCTCTGAGCGAGCGACTGGGTGAGCGCGTTCAGCGCGGCCTTCGACATCTTGTACGCCAGCGGCGGGTTGCCGAGCGCGCTGGTGGTGGCGCAGACGGCGGCGATCGACGACACGTGGGTGATCGCCCCGCCGCCCTGGTCGCGCATCGCCGGCACCACGGCCTTGGCGAGCATCGCGGCGCTACCCGCGTTGACGCGCATGATCCGCTCCCAGGCGTCCATGTCGAGGTTCTCGGTCCAGCCATCGCCGGTGCCGATGCCGACGTTGTGGTGGAGCACGTCGACCCGCCCGTGGCGCTCCAGGCAGGTCGCGACCAGGCGGGCGCAGTCACTCTCGTCGGCGACGTCTGCCCGGACGACGCTGGCATTGTCGCCGGCGGTGTCGGCGGTCTCCCGAACGGACGTCTCGTCGAGGTCGGCCAGCACCACGGTCGCGCCCTCGCGCGTGAACGCGATCGCGGTGGCGCGGCCGTTCCCGATGCTCTGGCCCTCGGTCTGGCCGGCGCCGGTGATGATCGCGATCTTGCCGGCGAGCCTCACGCCGAGTCGCGCGCCCTCGTGAGCTGCTCCGGGTCGAGCGGCTCGTCCGGCTCGAGGCCGGTGCTGGCGATCAGCATGGCGATCGCGGTGTAGTTGCCGATCACGAGCAGCAGCTCGACGACCTGACGGGTGCCGAGCAGGTCGGCGGCCTCCGCTATCTGCTCCTCGGAGGCGGCCCCCTCGGTAACGGTGGTGCGGGTGAGGCGCAGCACGAGCGACTGGGCGGCGTCGAAGACGGGATCGTCGTCGCGGCCGGCCTCCACGGCGTCGATCTGCTCCCCGGTCGCCCCGACCGCACGGGCGATCGGATCGTGCTGAACCCACTCGTACTCCGAGCCCACCTGGCGCGCGACCTGGAGGATGGCGAGCTCCCGCAGAAGCGGATCGAGCTCGAGCTGGGTCAGCAACGCGCCGCCATAGCCGAGCCAAGGCCCATAGGCGGATTCGGCGTGGGCGACCATCCGAAACAGCTTCAAAGGCGCGGGATCATGACCGGACTGCGTCTCGGCCAGCGGAAGTCGTGACATGCGCGCAGCCTATGCGGCGCCGCTGGATCTCGGCGAATCCGACGTTTGACACCCACCGGGTGTCAAACCATGGATTCGCTCGCTGGAGGCGGCGCGGAGGTCCGTACACGGCCGACCGAGGACGTGGCCGGCCGCAGGTTTGCGGCGTGCCAGACGGCGAAGCTACAGCTCGTCGCGCAGATCGAACGACTCGTCGAGGTGCTCGATCTCCGGCTTGCGGAAGAACTGGGGGTTCACGCAGTCGAAGGCCTCGGTGTAGCCGTCGTAGGCGCGTTCCACGGTTGAGCGGCACTGTGGGAGGGGTAGGCCGGTCATCTTGACCCCGCCGAAGCCGTGCCTGGTGCGCTCGGCCTGCTCGAACAGCTCGACGTCGATCTCGCCGCGGAAGACCTTGTTCATGCAGCCCATGAAGCGGCTGCCGGTCTCCTCGTCGTCGTAGAGGTAGAGGTACCGGCACCCCGACGCGATGCAGCCGGACGGGTGGACGACGCGGTCGCAAAACGAGCAGCACTGCCTGCACTCATGCAGCTCTGCCGACGTTCTGGCGGGCACTGGCGCCACTCGGAAAGTGTAGTCGGGCGTCGAGGCTCAGGCGACGACACGCGCCGCGCCGTGCAGCCCCGACAGCTCCGACTGACAGGCGCTCGATCCCGACACGCGGTAGTCCGGACCGAGCACCAGCCGCCGCTCCCCCACCACCAGGCGCAGCTCCTGCTCGCCCGGGTGGTGACCGACGACCTCCTTGAGGTCTTCCAGGAACGTGTCCGGCACGCCCGGCGAGACGTGCAGCGTGAGCCGCCGCACAACGGCCTCGGTGACCGCCTGCTCGGCAGCCCGCAGCACCTCCTCCTCGCTCGGGTCGAACGGCTCGACCTCCTGCGCGACCAGCTTGGTCTCCCCCGCCTCCTTATGGTCAACCCGCCCGCGCACGATCACGAGCTTGTCGACGTCGACCTTGTCGGCGTTCGCCGCGTAGGCGGAGTTGAACACCAGCAGCTCGACCTGGCCCTCGAGGTCGTCGAGCGTGGCGAACATCATCGGGTCGCCCTTCTTGGTCCGGATCCGCTTGCACTCGGCGATCATGCCGCCGACCGTCACCCACTCGCCGTCCTTCTTGCCGGCCAGGTCGGCCAGCGAGCAGTCGACGCGGGCGCGCAGGGCGTGGCGCACCTCCTTGAGCGGGTGGCTCGACAGGAACAGCCCGAGCGTCTCCTTCTCCCACTCGTTGAGCTGCTTGCGGTCGTCGGGCAGGTCCGGGATCGGCGGGTCGTGGTGGGCGGCCGCGTCGGCGTCCGAGCTGTCCAGGTCGAAGAACGAGCCCTGGCCGCTGGCCGCGTCCTGCTGCGCCTGCGCGCCGGACGCCTGCGCGCGCGGCAGCATGTGCATCAGGCCGGTGCGCGACCCGGGCAGCGAGTCGAACGCGCCGCACTTGGCGAGCGACTCGCTCGCCTTCTTGTTGACCGCCTGGCAGTCCACCCGGCGGGAGAAGTCCCAGATCGACGTGAACGGGCCGTCCTCCTCGCGGGTGCGCAGGATCGCCTCGACGGCCAGATAGCCGAGACCCTTGACCGCGTCCAGCCCGAAACGGATGTTGCCGTCGACGACCTTGAAGTCGTGGCCCGACTGGTTCACGTCGGGCGGCAGCACCTCGATCCCCATGTCCTCGCACTGGGCGACGAAGAACGGCACCTTGTCCTTCGTCGACATCACCGACGAGATCAGCGCGGCCATGTACTCGGCCGGGTAGTTCGCCTTCAGCCAGGCGGTGCGGTACCCGATCAGCGCGTAGCAAGCCGCGTGGGAGCGGTTGAACGAGTAGTCGGCGGCCGCCTCGTTGACCGCCCACAGCTCGGCGATCACCTGCTCGGACGTGCCGGTGCCGCGCGCGCCCTCGAAGAAGCGATCCTTCAGCGCGGCCATGCGGTCGCGCTGCTTCTTGCCGATCGCCTTGCGCAGGTCGTCGGCCTCCGGACCGGAGAAGCCGGCGATCGACTTGGCGATCTGCATCGACTGCTCCTGGTAGAGGATCACGCCGCGCGAGGACTCGGTGATCGGCCGCAGCCGCTCGTCGGAGTAGCTGATCGCGTCCGGGTTGCGCTTGTTGCGCGCGTAGGTGTCGATGAAGCGCATCGCGCCCGGCCGGTAGAGCGCGTTGAGCGCGACGATGTCGTTGAACTCGGTCGGCTGGACCTTCTTCAGCGCCTCGCTCATCCCGGCGGACTCGAACTGGAACACGCCGATCGAGTCGCCCCGGGCGAGCATCTCGTAGGTCTTTGCGTCGTCTAGCGGCAGCGACGTCATGTCGGGCCGCTCGCCCGTCGACTGCTCGATGATGTCCAGCGCCGCCTCGATCACGTCGAGGTTGCGCAGGCCGAGGAAGTCCATCTTGAGCAGGCCGATCTCCTCGATCGGCTTCATCGGGTACTGCGTGACCGTGCGATACGCGCGCTCTCCCTCGGCCGCCGAGGCGCCCTTGTCCTCGGCCAGCTGGAGCGGCACGATGTCCGTCAGCGGCCGGTCAGCGATCACCACCGCCGCGGCGTGGATCGACGAGTTGCGCACGATCCCCTCGAGCCCCTTGGCGACCTCGATGATCTGGCGCGCCTCGGGCTCGGTGTCGTAGACGCGCCGGAGGTCGGCCTCCTCGGAGAGGTACTCGTCGAACGACTTGGAGCGCCCCATGATCGGCTCTGGGATCAGCTTGGCGATCCGGTCCCCGGCGCCGTAGTCGTAGCCGAGCACGCGGGCGGCGTCGCGCGTGGCAGCGCGCGGGTACATGCGGCCGAACGTGATGATCTGGGCGACCGACTCGCGCCCGTACTTGTCGGCGACGTACTGGATCACCTTGTCGCGGCCCTTCACCGAGAAGTCGATGTCGATGTCCGGCATCGAGATGCGCTCGGCGTTGAGGAAGCGCTCGAACAGCAGCTCGTACTCGATCGGGTCGACGTCCGTGATCTGGAGGCAGTAGGAGACGATCGAGCCCGCCGCCGAGCCGCGT
>JBQGCL010000199.1:0-8662 GCA_052038485.1 Thermoleophilaceae bacterium
GCCGGCGCTCTGGCATAGTCAAGCGAAGTGACCGACCCGTTCGACGGCGCCCTCCAGCACCCCGACGAGCTGCGCGAGTTCTACGACGCCGCCATGCAGCGGGCGGTCACCAAGGACATCGGCCACCTGGACGAGATGTGCCGCCGCCTGATCGCCGCGGCGCCCATGCTGTTCGTCGCCACCTACGGCGCCGACGGTCGCGGCGACGTCAGCCCGCGCGGCGGTCAGCCCGGCTTCGTCACCGTCCTCGACGACAAGCACCTCGCCATCCCCGACGCCACCGGCAACCGCCGTCTCGACACCCTGGAGAACGTCGTCGAGAGCCGGCGCGCCGCCGTCATCTTCGTCATCCCCGGCCGCGACACCACCCTGCGCATCAACGGTCGCGCCTGCGTCACCGCCCAGCCCGACCTGCTCGCCGAGCTCAGCCCGGTCGGCAAGCCTCCCCGCACGGCGATCGTGATCGAGGCCGAGGAGGTCTACGCCCACTGCCCCAAGGCCTTCATCCGCTCCAAGCTCTGGGATCCCGACAGCTGGCCCGACCCCGCCACGCTGCCGACCCCGGCCGAGGTCAGCGTCGCCCACCAGCGCGACCCGAACTGGTCGGTGGAGCAGGAAGAGGAGCGGATCGCCGAGTCGATCCGCACTCGGCTCGAGTAGCCGGCCACCGCAACCCCGGTCGCCGGCGCGTGTTAGCGCGGGCGACATGGTCACGGCCCTGCTCGCAGCCGTTGCCCTCTCGGCCGGTCCGGCCCAGGCCGCGAACCCGTGCCCGACACAGCCGCTCCACCCGTGGGAGGGCAGCTCGGTGTTCAGGCAGGTGACCGTACAGGTGCCCGGCAGCGCCGCCTACCCCGGCACCGTGCTCCGTCCGGCCAGGTCGCTGCGCAAGACCGGCCCGCGCCCTGGCGTCGTGCTGATGCACGGCAAGGGCGGCAGCCAGTGCGGCCTCTGGTGGGAGGCGCGCTTCCTCGCCGGCCACGGCTACGTGACGCTCGTGCTCACCCACGACGGAAACCTCGCCGGTCACGTCGCCGCCGTGCGCACCGGCGTGCGCTGGCTGCGCTCGACGGCCAACCCGTACCGGGCGCGCACGCTCCCCGACAGGATCGGCATCGCCGGCCACTCGCAGGGCTCCAACGCCGTGATGGGCGCCCAGGACGAGGCGGGTGTGAAGGCGCTCGTCGCGATCGACTCGCTCAAGCGCTTCCAAAGCGGCGACCCGGCCGCGGCCGTCGGCTGCATCAACCCGCGCCGGCCGATCACGCCGCGCGTGCCCGCGCTCGGGTTCGCGATGGACTTCCCCTGCGTCAACACGCCGACCAACCGGGACCCGGAGCTGAAGAAGACCGGCCACGACAACTGGAAGGCGGCCCGCTTCCCGACGATGACGCTGGTCATGCGCGGCTTCGAGCACGAGGACTTCACCGCCCGAGGCAGCCAGACCCAGCAGCAGCAGGTCGGCCACTTCCTGCTCGCCTGGTTCGACCGCTACCTGCGCGACAAGCGCTCGGGCACGAAGCGGCTGCTGGCCCACCGCGTCAACGGCGTCCCCACGCGCCGGCTGCTGAGCCTGACCTACCGCTCGGCCGCCTACCTGCCGGGCCGCATCGACTGCGAGAACTACCGCAGCTGCCTGCGTCGCTAGATTCGGCCGCATGGCCGACTTCACGCCCTTCGACGCCCGGGGCTATCGCACCGTCGACGTCCGCAGCGGCTACGGCGAGTGGGTCGCCACCTACGAGCAGACCGTCGAGGACGCGATGGACATCGAGCTGCTCGAGTCGCTCGAGTCGGTGCGCTGGGAGGGTGAGGTCGCCGACCTCGGTTGCGGCACCGGCCGCACCGGCGCCTGGCTGGCGGCGCGCGGAATCGAGGCGATCGACGGCGTGGACCTGACCCCGGAGATGCTCGCGGTCGCGCGCGAGCGCGGCGTGCACCGCAGGCTGGTCGAGGCCGACGTGACCGCCACCGGGCTGGGCGACGAGCACTACGACCTGGTCGTCACCTCGCTCGTCGACGAGCACCTCGCCGACCTGCGCCCGCTCTACGCCGAGGCCTACCGGCTCGCCAAGCCGGGCGCGACCTACGTGCTGATCGGCTACCACCCGCACTTCATCATGGCCACGGGGATGCCCACGCACTACGACAACGCATCGGGCGAGTCGGTCGCGATCGAGACCCACCTGCACCTGCTGAGCGACCACACCGAGGCGGCGCTCGCCGCCGGCTGGGAGCTGGCCGAGCTCAATGAGCGCGTGATCGACGACGTCTGGGTCGAGCTCAAGCCCAAGTGGGAGGGGCTGCGGGGCCAGCCGGTGACGTTCGCCTTCGTCTGGCGGCGCTAGCCGCTGAGCTGCTTCGCGACCGCCCGGTCCATCAACCGGTCGGGGAGGATCTTCGCCATCGGCCCGCGGATCTTGGCGTCGGTGCCGACCAGGTAGCGGGTGCGCGGCCGCTTCGCGGTCAGCGCCCGGCCGATCACCTCGGCCACCTCGCGCGCCTCGATGCCCTTCTCCTGGGCGATCTCGATCGTCGCCTTGCGGACGCCGTCGATCAGCTTCCCGTAGATCCGCTCCGCCTCGGGCGGCATCTGCTGCTGGATCTGGTCGGCCATCTCGTTGCTCTTGTCCCAGATCGGCGTCTTGACCCCGCCCGGCTCGATCAGGATCACCTCCATGCCCTGGCCGTACAGCTCGCGGCGCAGCGAGTCGCTGATCGCCTCGAGCGCGAACTTCGAGGCGTTGTAGGGGGAGACGAGCGGCAGCGCGAAGCGGCCGCCGATCGAGCTGACGTTGACGATCCGGCCTCGGCCGGCACGCAGCGCCGGCAGGAACGCCTGGATCACCGCGACCTGGCCGACCACGTTGACCTCGAGCTGGAGGCGCAGCTCGTCCAGCGGCAGGAACTCGAGCGGGCCGGCGACGGCGATGCCGGCGTTGTTGACGAGGCCGGCGAGCGGACCGTCGCCGAGCTCGGCGCGCGCGGCGGCGATCGAGCCGCTGTCGGTCACGTCCAGCTTGACCGCCCGCAGGCCGGCGGCGCGCAGCCGCTCGGCGTCCTCGTCCTTGCGCACCGCCCCGACCGAGTCGAAGCCGAGCTCCTTGAGGTGGAGCGCAGTCGCCTCGCCGATGCCGGTCGAGGAACCCGTCACGAGCACGGTCCCGGTGGCCATGGAAACCGACACTATCCGCTAGCGTCGGCTGCCGTGGAGCTGGAAGACGCCATTCGCACGCGGCGCACGCACAAGGCCTACGGCAGCGAGCCCGTGCCGCGCGAGACGCTCGACGAGCTGCTCGAGCTGGCCCGCTGGGCGCCCAACCACAACCTCACCAACCCGTGGCGCTTCCGGGTGCTCGGGCCGGAGTCGCTGGCGGAGCTCAAGCGCGCCGCGGGAGCCGATGCGGCCGCCAAGCTCGATCGCGCGCCGACCCTGATCGTGGCCAGCCAGGTGCGTTCCGACGACGCCGTCCAGGACGAGGAGGACCTCTGCGCCGTGTCGGTCGCGATCACCTATGTGCTGCTGGCGGCGCACTCGCGCGGGCTGGCGGGCTACTGGCGCACGCCCGCGGTGCTGCGCTCGCCCGAGGGCCGGGCGGCGGTCCGCGTCCCGGACGGCGAGCGGGTGCTGGGCCTGCTCCACCTGGGGCCGCCGCGCCAGGACAAGGAGCCGCCCGATCGCCTCCCACCCGGCGACTACGTAACGTTCCTGCCGTGATCCCGCGCGCAGACGCGCTCGCCGCACTCGAACGGGACTCGTTCGACCTGGTCGTGGTCGGCGGGGGCATCACGGGCGCCGGCGTGGCGCTCGACGCGGCCTCGCGCGGCTACAGCGTGGCGCTGCTGGAGCGGACCGACTTCGCCGCGGGCACCTCGAGCCGCTCCTCGAAGCTGATCCACGGCGGCTTGCGCTACCTCCAGAACTTCGACCTCGGGCTGGTGCGCGAGGCGCTGCTCGAGCGCTCGCTGCTGGTCAAGCTCGCTCCGCACCTTGTCAAGCCACTGCCGCTGCTCGTGCCGAGCTTCGACGGCAAGCGGCCCGACCGGCTCACCGGTGTCGGGCTGAACATGTACGACGTCATGGCCTGGCGCCGCGGTCGCGAGGACGGCGAGGAGTGGAGCCCCGCCCGCCACCGCATCATCGACGGCGCCGAGACCGTCGAGCTGGCCCCGGCGCTGGCGGAGCGCGACCCGACCGCGGCCTATCTCTTCTACGACTGCCAGACCGACGACGTGCGCATGGTGCTGAGCGTGCTCGGCGAGGCCGAGCGCTTCGGCACCGTGATCGCCAACCGCTGCGAGGCGGCCGGGCTGGTCGAGAAGGACGGCCGCGCGGTCGGCGTGCTCGCGCGCGACACCGAGACCGGCGCCGAGTTCGAGGTGAGCGCGACCAACGTCATCAATGCGACCGGCGTCTGGGCGGACCAGCTGCGCCCCGACGAGCTGTACGGCCACGAGGAGATGCCGCGCATCCGACCGAGCCGCGGCACGCACGTGACGATCTCCCGCGAGCACCTCTCGATCGAGGTCGGCGTGATCGTGCCGGCCGGCGGCGGGCGCACGGTGTTCGTGCTGCCCTGGCTGGGGCGGACGCTGGTCGGTACCACCGACAACGACTACGAGGGGCCGCTCGAGCACGTGCCGGCCTCCGACGACGACATCGCCTATCTGCTCGACGCGGTCAACGGCTACTTCGGCACCGCGCTCGAGCCGGACGACCTCACCGGCGCCTACGCGGGCGTGCGGCCGCTGATCTCGACGGGCGACCCGAAGAAGTCGGTCGACATCTCGCGCCGCGCCGAGCTGTACGAGACGAGCTCGGGGCTGGTCACGATCACCGGCGGCAAGTTCACGACCTGGCGGCGGATGGCGAAGTCGGCGGTCGACCGGATCGTCGAGCGCGAGGGGCGCGAGGCGCCCTGCCGCACGCACGAGATCCCGATCGGGCTGCCCGAGGACCCGGCCGTGCTGCCGGACGTGCCCGGCGTGGACGAGGGCAGCCGCGCCCACCTGGCGGCGCGCTACGGCCACGCGGCGCGCGACGTGCTGCGGCTAGCCACGGCCGCCCCGCACCTGGCCGGCCGGATCTGCCCGGAGCTGCCGGACATCGCCGCCGAGGCGGCGTTCGCGGTCGGACACGAGCAGGCGCGCTCGCTGGCCGACGTGCTGCTGCGCCGCACCCGGCTCGGGCTGCTCGACGCGCGGGCGCTGACGGCTGCCGGCTCCGAGGGCGCGCGGTTGGCGGCGCGGGCGGTCGGCGGCGAGCTCGGCTGGGACGAGGCGCGGGTGGAGCAGGAGCTGCGCGCCTGGGCCGAGGTGGCACGGCTCGAGGGGCTGGTACCCGGGAGCAAGGTCGCCGTCGGATGAGCGGGCCGCTGCTGATGGGCATCGTGAACGCGACGCCCGACTCGTTCTCGGATCCGCAGGGTGAGAAGCCGCTCGAGGAACTGGTCACGCGCGCGCAGGCGCTCGCGGAGGCGGGCGCCGCGATCGTCGACGTGGGCGGCGAGTCGGGCCGCACCGACCGCACCCCTGTGTCGGTGGAGGAGGAGCGGGCGCGTGTGGTGCCGCTGATCGAGCGGCTGTCGGCGGACGGGCTGCGCGTGTCGGTGGACACCTGGCGCGCGCCGGTCGCGCGGGCCGCGCTGGCGGCCGGTGCCACGATCGTCAACGACGTGAGCGGGCTGAGCGACGTCGGTGTGGCCGACGCGTGCGCCGAGGCGGGAGCCGAGCTGGTGATCACGCACACGCGCGTGCCGCCGAAGACCAAGGGGTTCCCGGAGTACGACGACGTCGTGGCCGACGTGGTGGCGTTCCTGAGCGAGCGCGCCGCGGTCGCGGTCGAGCGCGGGGTGGGGGAGGAGCGGCTGATCTTCGACCCGGGCATCGACCTCGCCAAGTCGCCCGCGGAGTCGGTCGAGCTGCTGCGGCGGCTGCCGGAGGTCGCGGAGCTCGGGCGGCCCTTGCTGGTGGCGGTGTCGCGCAAGGACTTCGTGGGCGCGCTGACCGGGCGCGGCCCGGCCGCCCGCGACGCGGGGACGCTGGCGGCGGTGGGCGTGGCGGCCGACGCGGGAGCGAGCATCCTGCGGGTGCACGACGTGGTGGCGACACGCGACTACCTGGCAGTGCGCGCGGCGCTGGCGAATGGCGCGGCGCGCGATCTCCACCTGGCCGCTGAGCTGCGGCGAGAGCCTGCCTCCGGCCGGGAGCCCGCGTGACCGACCGCTTCACGATCGCGCAGCTCTCGGACCCGCACTGCGGCTCGCCCCACTTCGTGCCGAGCCTGCTCGACCGGGCGCTCGTCGAGATCAACGAGCTCCAACCCGACGTCGTGATCGTCTCCGGCGACCTGACCAGCGACGGCCTGCGCGCGGAGTACCAGCTCGCGCGCGACTACATGGACCGGATCGAGTGCGAGCGGATCATCGTGATCCCCGGCAACCACGACTCGCGCAACGTCGGCTACGTGCACTTCGAGGAGCTGTTCGGCGAGCGCCGCTCCGAGCTGCACGCGGACGGCGTGTCGATCGTGGCCGTCGACTCGACCGAGCCCGACCTCGACCACGGCGTGATCGGGCGCGGCCGCTACGGGTGGATCGAGGAGCGCTTCGGCGCCAGCGAGGCCTTCCTGCGCATCTTCGTGCTGCACCACCACCTGCTGCCGGTGCCGGGCACCGGCCGCGAGCGCAACATCGTCCACGACGCCGGCGACACGCTGGAGTGCCTCCAGCGCGCGGGCGTCCACCTGGTCCTGTCGGGCCACAAGCACGTGCCGTACGCGTGGCGGCTCGAGAACCTGTTCGTCGTGAACGCCGGCACGGTCTCGACCACCCGCCTGCGCGGCAAGACCAAGCCCTGTTACAACGTCATCGAGGCCAGCCCGGAGCGGGTCACGGTCTACCGCAAGTACCCCTTCCACGAGCAGGACGCGATCATCTCGTTCGACCCGCGCACATACGAGTACGAGAAGGACCAGTCGCTGCTTGGAGAGACGGCGCACGGCTGAGAGGCCCGCGTGGCCGTAATCGCGCTGATCGACGGTGAGCACCATCCCGCGGCGGTGCGGGATGTGCTCGACGGGCTCGACCTCGCGGGCGTCGTCTTCTGCGGCGGGGAGGAGAAGCTGCCGACGGGCTCGCTCGACGAGGCCTACGGGCGGCCGGTGCACGCCGATCCGCAGGAGGCGCTGCGCCGGCTCGCGCCGGCTGCCGATGCGGTGGTGGATCTCGCCGACGAGCCGGTGCTGCCGCCGCGCGCCAAGCTGCGGCTGGCCGCGCTGACCCTCCATCTCGGGCTGCGCTTCGAGAGCCCCGGGCTGCGGTTGGAGCCGCCTGCCTACGCGCCGGTTCCCTTCGACGGGCCCAAGCTCGCCGTGATCGGCACCGGCAAGCGCACCGGCAAGACCGCCGTGGCCGGCCACTGGGCCTCGCTGCTGCGCGAGCGCAACCCCGTGATGGTCTGCATGGGGCGCGGCGGGCCCGCCGAACCGACCGTTGCACCCGCCGGGATCGGTCTGGCCGATCTGCTCGAGGTCGTCGAGGGCGGTGGTCACGGCGCGTCGGACTACCTCGAGGATGCCGTGCTCGCCGGTGTGCGGACGGTCGGCTGCCGGCGCGTCGGCGGCGGGCTCACCGGTCAGCCGTGGGACTCGAACGTCCCGGCCGGCGCCGCGCTCGCGGCCGCGCTCCCCCAGACCGGAGTCCTGATCTTCGAGGGCTCGGGCTCGTGCGTCCCGCCGGTCGAGGTCGACCGCACCGTCTGCGTGATCGGACCGGGCGAGCCCGAGCCGCTCGCCGACTACGCGCTGCTGCGTGCGCAGCTGCTGCTGGCCCACGAGGAGGCGTCCGCGCCGCCTGACGCGGTCCGCTTCACGCTGCGCCCCGAGCCGGCCGAGCCGCTGCCCGGCGGTGCGCGGGTGGCGCTGTTCACCACCGGCGCGCCCGCGTGCGAAGGCGTCGAGCCGGTCGTCTTCTCCACGAACCTGGCGCGGCGAAGCGCGCTCGCAGCCGACCTCGAGCGTGCCGCGGCCGAGGACTGCGACGTCTATCTGACCGAGCTGAAGGCGGCCGCGATCGACACGGTCGCGCGGGTGGCGGTGGGGCGCGCGGCGCGCGTCGTGTTCGTGCGCAACCGGCCGGTCGGCGTGGACGATGCGCTGATGGAGCTGGCGGATGCCTGAGACCATCGTGGTCCACAGGGGCCATGGCCTGCCGTACTCGAAGGGGCTGATGGCGCAGGCGCTGTCGGCCACCGCGCTGTCCCTCGAGCGCTCCTTCGAGCTGGCCCGCCTGATCGAGAGCCGCCTCGCCGACAGAGGCCAGCCCGAGATCGACGTCGAGGCCCTCCACGAGCTCGTCGAGGAGGTGCTCGTCGCCGAGGAGGGGGAGACCGCGGCCGGCCGCTACCGGCGCTGGCGGCGGCTCGACCGGCTCGACCGGCCGCTGGTGGTCGTGATCGGCGGCACCACCGGCGTCGGCAAGTCGACGCTCGCCACGATGCTCGCCGCCCGGCTCGGCATCAACCGGGTGATCGCCACCGACGTGATCCGGCAGGTGCTGCGGGCCTTCTTCACGCACGAGGCGATGCCGACCGTCCACGGCTCGGCCTTCGAGGTCGGCGGCATCGCCGGCTACCGCGACCAGGCCGAACGGGTCGGGACCGG